>NZ_JBBNKO010000010.1:0-81348 GCF_040092945.1 Collinsella sp. CLA-AP-H1
ATGGGGCACGGGCGGGCGCTCAAGGCCGTCGCGAGGAAGCGGCTCAGGGCGATATACGCCGTGATGCGCGACCGGGTGCCCTACCGGGAGTAGCCCCGACGGTTGACAAAACTATAGGAACACCCAATGACTACGAAAGGTATCCATGGAAACGATCATCAACGTCGACGATGTCTCGTTCTCCTATGGCACGCAGACCGAGCAGGCGCTCAGCCACATCTCGCTCAGCGTGAACAAGGGAGATTTCATCGGCATCATCGGGCCCTCGGGCGCCGGCAAGTCCACGCTTGCCGCCTGCCTGTCGGGCGCCGTGCCCCACCACTACACCGGCACGTTCTTTGGGTCCGTCATGGTCGACGGCCACGACACCTGCGAAGTCTCGCTCACCGACGTGTCGCAAATCGTCGGCAGTGTGCTACAGGATATCGACACGCAGATGGTCGCTTCGGTCGTCGAGGACGAGATGCTCTTTGGGCTCGAGAACTTTGGCGTTCCCCACGACCAGATCGAGCAGCGCGTGAGCGAAACTCTCGAGACCGTCGGCATCAGCGACCTGCACGACCGCGAGATCGCCACCCTCTCGGGCGGACAGAAGCAAAAGGTAGCCATCGCCGCCATCCTCGCCATGCGTCCGCGCGTCTTGGTTCTCGACGAGCCCACCGCGGCACTCGACCCCGCCAGCTCCACGTTGGTCTTCGAGACGCTGCGTGAGGCAAACCGCGCACTTGAAATCACCATCGTCGTCGTTGAGCAAAAGGTCGCCCTGCTCTCGGAGTACTGCAACCGCGTGCTCGTGCTCAACCATGGCGAAATCGCGCTGCAGGGCGAGCCACACGAGGTCTTCGCACGCACCGACGAGCTTCGCACCATCGGTGTCGATTGTCCGCGCGTCACGCGCATCTTCAACAGCCTCGAGACCGATGGCTTGGTAAGCGGCACGCCCTGTCTGGATGTCGACGAGGCTGAGCGCCTGATTTCGGGCATCGTCGACCCCGCACACGCGGCTATCGAAGCCCAGGCGCCCGCCGGTTCCCCGCATGCACCGTCGTTGCGCCCTCATGCCAAGGACGCCGAACCCGTACTCACCTTCGACCATGTTGAGTTTGCCTATCCCAATGGCGGCGCCGCCGTACACGACCTTAGCCTGACGCTCTATCCCGGCGAGCTCGTGGGCATCGTCGGCCAAAACGGCGCCGGCAAGACCACGCTCACCAAACTGCTCACGGGCCTGCTTAAGCCCGCCTCGGGCAGCGTGCGCGTCACGGGACTGGATACCGCAGCCGTTCCCACGAGCCGCATCGCTCGCGAGGTCGCGACCCTCTTCCAAAACCCCGACCGCCAGATCTGCAAGGATACCGTGCTCGACGAGGTCGCCTTTGGCTTGGAGCTGGGCGGCATGGACCGTGCCGAGGCTCTGCGTCGCGCCCAGCTGGTCATCGACCGCTTTGGTCTGCCCGCCGACGAGGCACCGTTCTCGCTTTCGCGTGGCCAGCGACAAATGGTGGCACTTGCCTCCGTCGTAGTGGTTGAGCCCAAGATCGTCGTGCTCGACGAGCCCACGAGCGGCTTGGACTACCGCGAGTGCATGACCGTGATGGAAACGGTACGCACCATGGCCGAGCGCGGTTGCGCCGTCATCATGGTCTGCCACGATATGGAAGTCGTCTCGGATTTTGCCGAGCGCATTGTGGTAATGGCCGACGGTCGCATCCTCGACCGCGGCCGCACGCACGAGCTGTTCTCGAACATCGAACTCATGCAGCATGCCTACGTTGAGCCGCCCCAGGTCATCGAACTCTCGCGCCGTCTGGCATCTTCCGTCTCGCCCGCTTTTGCGCAGGTGAGCGAGGTCACCGATGTCGTTCGAATTACCAAGGAGATGGTCCACCGTGGTTAACGTCATCGACTACATGCCGGGCGATACACTGCTGCATCGCCTAAACCCCGTCGTCAAACTGGGCCTCGCCGCCGCCATCATCGTCGGCATCTTCTTGTCCGACACCTACGTGGCGCTGCTGGGCTTTTTGACACTCACCCTTGCGCTGGGTGCCTATGCCGGCGTCGTCGACCGTCTGTTCTCGCTGCTCAAGTTGCTGATTCCGCTCGCGCTTATCATGCTGGTGCTCCAGCTGGCCTTTATGCGCGATGGCAACGTGGTGTGGGGCTTTATCACCGACACGGGCCTCATCACAGGATCGAAGGCCTGCCTGCGCCTGCTGGGTGTGGCGTTACCACTCATCCTCATGCTCACGGTGACCAAGCTCAACGACCTTGCCAACGCCTGCGTCGAGGTGCTGCACGTGCCGTATCGCTATGCCTTCACCTTTACCACGGCGCTGCGCTTCGTGCCGGTGTTTGGTCAAGAGATGAACGCCATCATGGAGGCGCAGACCGCACGCGGCGTCGAGTACGACACCAAGAACCCCATCAAGAAGCTTAAGCTCATGCTGCCACTGTGCGTGCCGCTGCTCATCTCGAGCGTGGGCAAGACCGATGCCACAGCCTTGGCGGCAGAACAGCGCGGCTTCTATCTGCGTACGCGCGCCAGCTCGTACAAGCGCTACCCCATCAAGGGCCTAGACATCGCCGTGCTCATCGTCAGCATCGCCCTCATCGCCATCGGCTTCCTGTTCTAGTTCACCACTGACAGCAACCGCCCAACGCAAAAGGCCTCGGCTCGCACCAAACGAGCCGAGGCCTTACTGTTTCACCAGATAAAACCTACCAAAATTAACCTGTCCCTTTTTGACAGGTCGGAAGCTAGAGGCGGTAGGGGGCGCCGCTACGGATGATGGATTCGCGCACCAGGACATCCATGGCGTCGAGGGTGATCTCGGGCATCTCTCGGTACTTTTGCAACACCGAGAGCTCGGTGCAGGCCAGAATGACGCGGTCGCAGCCGCTACGGGCGAACTCCCACATCACGCGGTCGAACTTATCCATATCGGGCTCACGTCCGGCCTTCACATCATCGTAGATAAGCGACATCACATCGTTCTGACGTTTCTCGCTGGGATAGACGACCTCAACACCCGCAGCCTTACATTCGCGGCCGTAGACGCCCGCGCCCACGGTTCCGTCGGTGCCCATGATGCCAATCTTGTGCACCGGCTCGGCCGGCATACTCAGGTTGGGATCGAACTCGCACTCCCCCATCACCGCACCGGCCAGAGCATAGCGCACCGACTCACGCGGCATGTGGATAATCGGCACTGTGGTAAACGACTGGATCTGGTCGTAGAAGTAGTGCGACGTGTTGCAGGGAATGGCAATGTGCGCACAGCCCAGCGACTCGAGTGCCTGGGCACACTCTTTCATGGTCGCCAGCAGCTTGGCATGCTCGCCGGTCTTAATGGCCAGCGTGCGGTCGGGCATGGTCGACTTGGAGAGCACCACCATGTCGATATGTTCCTGATCGCAGGCAGCAGCCGTATGACGCACCACCTGGTCGTAGTAATACGACGTGGCCTCGGCGCCCATGCCGCCGATAACTCCCAGCTTTTCCATCGCCGCCTCCTTGGTGACGCTTGCGCAATTGCGCGTATCATACCCGCGCCCGCCCGATGCAAACCGGACGGGCGCCGCACTCATCTACTTGTAATACGTCTTGAACAGCTTAAAGTGGCGCAGCTTGGTGTGCCACATGCGCAGCCAGCGGTTAAAGACAAAGTCGCCCTTCATAAACGAAGGGTCGGCGCCCTTACCTTCCTTGTCCAGGCGATGCACCTTAGCGCGCAGCTCGGGATCCTTGACGTACTTGTCGACGACGCCCATGGGGACGACCATCCACAGGGCCTCGTCCTGCGCCGTCACAAACTCCGGCTCAAACGGGCGGTTGAACACATACTCGTCCACCACATACTTGGCAACGTTAAAGCCGCTGTTGGTAACGTAGTAGTTGCTGCGACCCTGGCGCGTGTTGAAATCGAAGAACTTAAACGAGCCGTCGCGCTCGTCGTACTTAACGTCAAAGTTGGAATAGCCCACAAAGTGAAGGTCCTCGAGCAGCTTGCGCACGCCGCCCATGAGTTCGTCGTTAGGCTCGGTAATGATACAGGCATGGTTGCCGACACCGTGGGGCTGATGCTCCTCGAGCAGCACATGGCCCAGGCACATCATGCGGACCTTACCGTTGCGGTCGGAATAGCTGGTGAGCACGCGCATGTACTCGTCGTTGCCGGGCACGCGATCCTGCAAGATCAGATCGTCGGTGTAGCCGCTGGCATACGAATCGCGAATGACCTGTTCCAGCTCGGCGCGGTCGGCAATCTCATAGGCCTTCTTCTGGCCCTCGAACTCATGCTGCCACCACATGATGCCGTCAGAAGGCTTCAGAATCATCGGGTAAGGAAAATCGATCTGGTCGAGCACTTCGGCAGGCGCCTCACCCTGGGCATTAAGCATCGCCTTGGTAAAGGTAAACGTGTGTGGATAGGGCACGCCATGCTTCTCGCACAGCTCGTAGAAGATCTCCTTCTTCTGGCACTGCTCGAGCATGCTGTAGGGCGCGTAGGGAGCGACGATGTTATCCGCCAGCTCATGAGCATCCTTGGCTTGAGCCACGAGAGCGACATAGTTGTCGCCGCAGCCCACAAGGACAATAGTCTTGTCGGCATGCGCTTGGGCAATGCCGTTGACGGTTTTGAGCATCACGGGCATGGTGTCGATATCCACGTTGGGCGTGTAGTCGATAATCTGGCTGCGGTACGCGGGACCCGTCTGATACTTGCCAAAGACCAGACTCTTGACCTGGTACTCCTCGTAGAAGGCGCGCGCCACCGAATAGGCGTTGATGTCGCCACCGAGCAGCACGGGAATGAACTCGCGCTCTGTAAATTGCAATGCCATGGAAACTTCCTATCATGAACTGCCCACACAACGGGCGGTCTTTGCGCAACTGATTTATTCTAGCGTGCCAAGCCGCCGGCGCCCAAAGCTCCACCGTATCTATGGCAATCGACGTAATCGTCCAGCACGAAGGCCAGCACGAAGACGGCGCTCACCATTGTATGACAGCGGGCAATGAACCTACCATTGTTGTAGGATTCAGTGTATTGACATCCTCGAGCGAAAGGCGCGCACGTGCCCCAAGACCATCCGACCGATAATCCCATCCTCAATGCCGCGAGGCGCGAGCTGGCGAAACGTGCGAAAGCGACCGCTCCCCTGTGCACGGCAAACGACGCCTACAACGGACCCGCCCACATCGTCTCGATCAACACGTCGGTACACAAGGGCACTCGCAAGTCGCCCGTCGCCGATGGACGCGACACCGTTATAGAGCAATATGGCCTCGCCACCGATGCGCACGCCGGACATTGGCACCGTCAGGTTTCCTTTTTAGCCGCGGAGTCCATCCAGACGGCGCAGGCACGCGGGCTCGACGTACACGAGGGTGACTTTGGGGAGAACTTCACAACCCGGGGCATCAACCTGCTCTCGCTCCCCTTGGGCACACAGCTCAAGCTTGGCAGCGAGGTGCTTGTCGAAATCAGCCAAATCGGCAAGGTCTGCCACACACGCTGTGCCATCTACTATCTCGCCGGCGACTGCATCTTTCCCCACGAGGGCGTTTTTGGCGTGGTACTAAAGGGCGGAGAGGTCTACGCCGGCGACGATATCCAGGTAATCAAACTCGGCGACGGCACCTGTTCGTTCACCCCCGCCGAGGCCCTCGAAGAGATTGAGCAGGCTCGCCAGAAGGGCACGCTGTAGTTATAAAACCCCACGTTGAGATGGCTTTTACAGCCCAAAACCCCTCTCAAACAGAGCTCTGTAACGTTAAAGTTGAACTCTATGGTTTCTCAACAATTCATCATAACTGCAGGTCAAAGCCAAAGCCTCAAGTTCAACTTGACCCTTTGGAACCTTTAAGGTTCAAGTTGAGGTCGAAAGCAGTAGTAGAATACCGTTCGAACCATAACCTACGATTGATTGCAGAGGGACTGGATGCAGCATTCGAATCATCGCACCGCAGCGCTCATTGCGTCGAAGCCGGCTCGTATCATCACGAGCGCCGTGCTCGCCGTTGCGCTGACGGCCACGCCGATGCTCTCCCCCGTTGCGGCGTATGCCGCCTCGCAGGCAACGCAGGACCAGCTTTCCGCAGCCCAGCAGAAGATCGAAGCCGCCACGAGCGCCTACAACGACGCCCGCACCAAACTCGATGACCTGCAAAAGCAGATTGACTCCAATGAGGCAAGCATCGAGGAAATCGAGGCCAAGCTTCCCGAGCAGCAGGCCAAGGCAAGCTCCGCCATGCGCGATCTGTACAAGTATCAGAAGGGCACCAATCCCATCGTGAGCTTCCTGGTCAACGCACAGAGCCTGGGTGAGTTCATCACGACCTGCAAATACACCAACCAGATCACGAGCTCGAGCGTCGACGAGATCGAACAGCTCAATAACATGCAAACCGAACTCGAGCAGAACAAGGCTGAGCTCCAGCAGGCCAAGTCTCAGCTTGAGGCAGAGCAGAAAAACGCCGAGGATGCGCTGGCGCAGGCCCAGCAGCTCCGCAGCGAGGCACAGGCAAAAGCCGAGCAGGAAAATGCCGCCGAGCTTGCCAAGCTTGAGGCCGATAAGGCCGCTGCCGCCGAGAAGCTCTCGGGCGAGGGCGTAAGCGGCAGCAATTCCAGCAGCCAGGCCACCAACACCAACACCACCATCGACACCACGGTGAACAACGCCAATACCGGTAGCTCCGATTACGATTCGTTCATTAATGAGTGGACGAGCCGCATTGACAATTATCTCGCCGGCTCCCCCATGGCAGGCCAGGGGTATAACTTTGCCGTCGCCGCTTGGAATACCGGTGTCGACCCCCGTTGGTCCCCCGCCATCGCCTGCATCGAGAGCACCAAGGGTGCTTATTGCGCCAATTCTTACAACGCCTGGGGCTGGAGTGCACGTGGCGGCGGTTGGCGCAGCTTTGGCAGCTGGAGCGAGGGCATCTCCGCTCACGTTGCCTATCTGGGCGCCAACTACGGCTCCACCCTTACCCCGGCAGCGGCCAAAAAGTACTGCCCGCCCACGTGGCAGGACTGGTACAACAAAGTCGCCGCCCAGATGAACCGCATCTAAGTGCAACTGCAAAGGGCCCCAATGGGGCCCTTTTTCTTTTAGGTAGCGGAGGTATCGACGACGCCGGTCGCATTGGCAACCGCGACTATGACGATCATGCATGGGAGCAGCACACCCAATGCCTTGAGCCAGAGTTTCGCGAGTTTCTTGCCGCGATAGCTGTCGAGCAATGCGAATCGCCGACGAAGACGGCGCTTATCGAGCAGCGCAAAATGCATAAGCACCATAAGGCCATCGACAAAGAAAAAATACTCGATTATGAGAAGCCACGTCGGGTAGCTTTGGTTTGCTCCGGTGGGATGAAAGACGGCAAAGTGACTTCCGGCAAAGAACACAAGCAGCGAGAAGAAGACGAGCGTATTCCAAATGCGCCCCAGAGACTCCGGAACGCGAGAGAGCAGACCGCATGCAGTGGAGGCGGCAGGCCTAGGAAGCCCTGTGGGGTTCTGGAGCCCTTGGGGCGTCAACACCGTCTCCGAGGCCGGAGTACGGACAAGCACAGGCGCAGGAGGCCGCACGGGGCGACTTAGATCGTATGCCGCGCGCGTCGCCCGTCCCAACGCTTCCGCGCTCGCAAAACGCTTGGCCGGGTCGAGCGCCATCGACATGCAGACGGCATCGGTAAGTGGAGTGGGAATGCCGCATGCCTCACATTGCTCGCGCATGTCGAGCCCTGGTTTAGGGTCGACTCCCGTCAAGCAAAAGAACAACAGGGCCCCAAGTGCGTAGACATCGCTGCGCACACTCGTCTGCCCAAACCCATACTGCTCGGGCGGCGCATAGGGTCGCGTGCCAAACTTGACGGTGTCAGCATCGGCGCCATCGCGCCATACGCGCGCGATCCCCAGGTCGATAATCACCAGCGATGAAAATGTCAGGCCGTCATCAGGCGTATAGTTGGCACCTGTCACGATGATATTCGACGGCTTGAGGTCGCGATGGATCACCGGCGCCGACGTCTCCCCCACCATTGCAAAACCGGCATGGAGCTCGCCCACGGCATCGCATAGGGCAGGATACAATTCACGCGCATAATCGGGGGTGGCTCCCAGACGGTCCACCAGCGCCCCGAGTGTCTCCCCTTCGATGTATTCCATAACCACGTTGAGCTCGTCGCCCACACGACAACAATCGACGATTCTGGGCAGGTGCTCAAAACGCCTGCCTGCCCGCTGAGCGGCAAACAGACGCTCGTATGCCCCGCCGATTTGAGCCGAAGCATCGATGCGTTTACGAACAAAGGGACCGAGCGAACCACCGCCGGTTCCTTCAAAGTACACGAGCTCGGTTGTTTCAACGGACGAGCGCTTAAGTACACGCTCCACGCGATAGCTGTCGTCGCAATCGAGCGACGCCAGGTGCTCGGCAAGCGCTGCGGTCAGCTCGTCATCGGAATATGTTGGGGTCTGAGTATCCATAGCCTCCATCATAGCGCAGGGCGCAGACACCCCATGGCATCCGCGCCCCGTTCGTTTGCATCGTTGTTCGGCAGCTCCGCCGGCTCAGATATCAGCCGCTAACTCACCGTCTCCTCGCCAAAGCGATACAGCTCCTCGTTGACCTTTTGGAGACTGCATCCGCGATCGATGCAAAAGATGATAATCGCATCGCGGCGGTCCTTGCAGTTTAGGACGCTTACCCCGGCAGCCGTCAACGCACGGTTGGTCTCTTTGAGCGTCAGCGCCATCGCAAAGGCAATCTGCAGCACCTTATTGCGACTCGGATGACGCGCGCCGGTAAAGATCTGATAGCCAAAGGTCTCATTGAGATCGGCCATACGAACCACGCGCGAGCGCTCCAAGCCCTTTTCCTGCAGCAGCTGCTTAAGGTAGTCCGAAAGCGACGGAGCGGCAAAGTCGTGTTCTTTGATATAGACATCGATGTTTGGCGCGTCGAGAAGCTCATTGAGCAACTCGTCCGTCAGCTTTTTATCGGGCATACGACCTCACCTCCCATACGGCGCAACGGTAGCGACATGCTAGGCCAGCATCCAGCTTGCAGTGGCAGACTTATCAAACATGTTGGCAAAATACAGTGCCTTCTTGATATCGCCATCAAAGTAGATATTGCCCGCCACGGAGCCACCGGCGGCAAGGGTGCCAGACTGCAGTTCATCAGAGCCCTCGCTGTAGTAACCCTGATTCTGTTGAGCGCCGTTGGCGTCCTCGCCCTTCCAGTCGTAGATATTGTAATCTGCGCCCTCATCGCCATTGTTAACGTACGTGACGTGAATGCCCGTCATGGTCGAACCGTCATAATTTGTGAGGCCGGGCTGGACGGAATCGACAACGACGGAAAGACCGGCAGCCGTGGTCACCGTCGCACCAACCGCCAGGTCAGTCGTAGACTGTTCTTCCTTCTTCGCCTCTTCCTTCTTGTCGCCATCGCCAGCGTCCTCCGTGACGGTCGCCTTATCGCTACCACAACAGGCAAGAAGACCGGCAGTCCCCAGGGCGACGGTGGCGAATGCGCCAAGTGCAGCGCGACGGCTCAGCAGCACTTCGTTTTCGAGCTTTTTTCATTATGCATCCTTCCTACGATCCGGCTACCGCGCCGGCACACAGCACATCGTAGGAAGGATTAAACTTGAATTCATTAGCTGAGAGCTAAGGTTGCGGTAAACGGCCAATGCGGTTATCCAAACGCCGAGCAAACGCACTTTGCGCGACCGTCTGCTGGCAGTGCATCAACCCACCGTGACGGATTCCCCGGTAAAGGTACTGACTATCAACAGGACAAAGAACACCAGGTAGCTGACACTCAGCGGGTACGCAATGACCAGGAATACGACCCAGCCAACATCGGTTTTACCGTCGGCACGGCGTTGCTCGCGATTGCGGCAGAGCCAAATCGTCACGCCAATGGCCGCAATCAACAGCACAAGTGCCGCTGCTGCCAACCCGGCAAGCGCAAACATTACGCCAATGCTCACAGCAATAACCGGAAGCAGCAGCAAGCCACACCCGCATCCACCCGGACTATACACGGCAGTCTGTCGGCGTCGTTCCATCGTCACTCCAACCTCAATATCTTTGAGCACTACAACGCAACGGCCCGCTGAACGGGAACGATCTTATCCAGCTCCGGCTCGATGCGCCTCTTCTCTGCCTCGAGGTCAAACGCCATCTGAGCGCGAAGCCAATAGCCATCCGTTAGGCCAAAGTAGCGGCAAAGGCGAAGATCAGTGTCAGCCGTAACACGACGCCTTCCCAAAATAATCTGCCCAATACGCTGTGCCGGAATCCCGGTCTCCTTAGCAAGGCGATATTGAGAAATGCCCATAGGAACAAGAAATTCCTCTTTGAGAAGTTCACCAGGAGTCACCGGCGACAGCAAATCGGGCGCGGTCTCATCACTTGTGATAATCGACGATTTCGACATTCCAAGCCATCCCCTGTCTCCACTCAAAACAGACCCGATAGCGCTCATTAACACGGATGCTATATTGACCAGCGCGATCGCCCTTCAACGCTTCAAGACGATTACCTGGCGGAACGCGAAGATCATCAAGCGAAGCGCAGATCTGCAGTTGGCGAATCTTCCTCAAGGCGACCCGCTCAAAAGGAATGAACTTCCTAATCCGCACACCCATTGCGAAGCGTTCAGTGTCTTCATCTTTATATGATGCAATCATAGTATCGCCTTACGTTAATAACGTCAAACGTTTCTATAGACTTACATCTCTATTATACCGTACATCTGTTCGTGTTTTCTAGAGCAGGTATCCTTCGCCAATTAACCAAGCAGAAGCAATCGTTTGTAGACATCGAGACCCTTGAGTAGGATTTCCTCGTCAAAGAGCATGGTATCAGTATGCAGGGCACTCGTGGCATAGGCGGGACAGCCCTCGGTGTCGCTCGGATTATCCCGACTGACAGGAACGCCCGTGCCCAGCAGGAAGAACACGCCTGGCAGATGGCGCTGATAGAAGGCGAAATCCTCGGCAATAAGCAGCGGCTCGTCCACGAGCTGCAACTCGGGCAGAGCAGGCGCGATTCGAGCAAACAACTCGGGGTCGTTGTCGACCGGCGGATAGCCCTCGGCAAAGTCGAGATCGTACGTGCAGCCCGTTGCAGCGCATGCCTCGTCGAGTACACGACGCACACCCTCGCGCGCACGGTCGAACATACCGTCTGTAAACACGCGCAGACTGCCGGCAACATGGGCCTCCCCCGCCACCGCGTTGCAAACGGTGCCAGCCTGCAGCAGGCCAAACTTGCCGATACAGGGTTCGTCGGTGCCCAGCTCGTCCATCAGTTCGCGCTCGGCAACCAAGAACTTGGCAGCCGCCAGCGCCGCATCGTGCGATTCCTCGACCGGAACGCCATAGGTCTTAGCGATATGGATGCTCGTCCCGTGAATATGAATGTGTGTCTCACTCGAACGCGCCAGCAGCGGACCGGAACAACTCGCCAACGTGCCGGCAGGCAGATCGGGCCACACATGGAAGCCAAAAATGCGGTCAGCCCCATAGCGCTCGAACACACCGCTCTCGCATACCGTCTTGGCACCACCGGTCGTTTCCTCGGCCGGCTGGAACACAAAGAGAACGTTGCGCCTAATGGCGCCCGGCTGCTCGCGAATCGTACGGTCGACATACGTCGCGGCGGCAAGTGCCATGGCCATGTGTCCGTCATGTCCGCAAGCGTGCATCTTGCCGGGATGGATCGAGGCAAAGGCCGCTCCCGTCGCCTCCGCGATGGGCAGCGCATCCATATCGGCGCGAATCGCCGTGGCACGCGCGGCACCAACGCCAGCGTCGAAGAAAGCGCAGACGCAGCTGGGACACGGATGGGTCGCCTCGCAAGCGAGCGGCGCCAACACGCCCTCGATATAGGCGATAGTCTGCGGAAGATCGAAATCGAGCTCCGGAATGCGATGGAGATCGCGGCGATAGCGACGGAGTTCTTGGAGCTCGGTCATAGAGAATCCCTTCGTGAGGCACATCTGTTGCAACTTATTGTGATACAGGATTGTGGCACACATGTTTCCAGCATATTGCTGCATTTTTTAAACGTTATATACGAATACTCTTGTTTGGTAAAGTGCAACGTGATAGGGTCTTTACCACTTGATAGAGGCGCGGGCACGAAGAGCCGCGGGCGAGCCGGCAGGCTTTGACCCCGTGGGGAGGCGAAACCCGCCGAACTGGGTTTTTCGGGCACGAACAACCTGGTGGGCCTGTGGGAAACACCCACAGGACTGTCTGCAGCAATGCGGGAGCGCTATCCGGACATTGGGTCCACGCTATGCGGATTCGATGCGCAGATGGCGCCGTCTGGATAGCGAGGTTTACGGGACATGGCATTGACCCCCAACGAGGCATATGCGGCCAAGCAGCCGTTTGTGGACAAGGAGACACTCGAGCATATCGTCGAGCAGTTCCCCACGCCGTTTCATCTATACGACGAGGCGGGCATCCGCCGCAACATGCAAGAAGTGCGCGACGCCTTTGCATGGAACCCGGGCTTTAAGGAATACTTTGCCGTCAAGGCCAACCCCAACCCGGCGCTCATCTCCATTCTCAACGAATACGGCTGCGGCTGCGATTGCTCGAGCTATACCGAGCTCATGATCGCCCGCTCGCTGGGCATCACGGGACACGACATCATGTTCTCGTCCAACGACACGCCGGCTGCCGACTTTGAGCTCGCCAACAAGCTGGGTGCCATCGTCAACTTTGACGACATCAGCCACATCGAGTTCTTTGAGCGTGTTGCGGGGCCCATCCCCAAAACGGTCAGCTGCCGCTTTAATCCAGGCGGCCTGTTCCAACTCTCCAACGGCATCATGGATAACCCCGGCGACTCCAAGTACGGCATGACCACCGAGCAACTCTTCGAGGCCTTCCGCACGCTCAAGGCCAAGGGTGCCGAGGACTTTGGCATCCACGCATTCCTTGCCAGCAACACCGTCACCAACGACTATTACCCCAAGCTTGCGCGCATCCTCTTTGAGCTTGCCGTGCGCCTGGAGCGCGAGACCGGCACACACGTCGCCTTCATCAATCTATCCGGCGGCGTCGGCATCCCCTACCTGCCCGAGCAGCAGGCCAACGATATCCGTGCCATCGGCGAAGGAGTGCATGCGGCCTACGACGAAATTCTGGTTCCCGCTGGCATGGGCGACGTGGCCATCTGCACCGAGATGGGCCGCTTTATGATGGGCCCCTACGGCTGCCTGGTCACCAAAGCCATCCACGAAAAGCAGATCTACAAGGACTATATCGGCGTGGACGCAAGCGCCGTCGATCTGATTCGTCCTGCCATGTATGGCGCTTACCACCACATTACGGTGATGGGCCAGCCGGGTGGCGACGACAAGACCACAGCGCCCGTCACGGACACCTACGACATCACGGGCAATCTGTGCGAGAACAACGACAAGTTCGCCATCGACCGCGAGCTGCCGCATATCGACATGGGCGACCTGCTTGTGATCCACGATACCGGCGCGCATGGCTACTCCATGGGCTACAACTACAATGGACGCCTGCGCTCCGCCGAGGTCCTGTTGCGCCCCGATGGCTCGGCCGACCTCATCCGCCGCGCCGAGCGCCCGGGCGATTACTTTGCCACGCTCGACGTGCTGCCGAGCGGCCGAGAGCTGCTGGCCAAGTCGCGCGCCGAAAGTGCCCGCCGTCGCGCCCAAGACGAGCGCCTGACAGTCGCCGCCCAATGGAACAAACGCATCCAGATCGCGGACGCGAAGGAGAAGAACATGGACATCCGCAATCTCGAGGGCTCAATCGTCGCCCTCGTCACGCCGTTTAAAAAGGATGGCAGTGTCGACTTTGACGCACTCGAGCGCCTTATCGATTTCCACCTGCAAAACGGCACCGACGCCATCCTCACCCTGGGCACCACCGGCGAGAGCGCCACGATGACCGACGACGAGGATAACTCCGTCGTCGCCGCCGTGGTCAAGAATGTTGCAGGACGCGTCCCCGTCATTGCCGGCTCGGGCTCCAACTCCACGCAGACCATGCTCACCAAGTCGCTTACTTACCAGGGCTTGGGAGCCGACGGCCTGCTGCTCATCACCCCCTACTACAACAAGTCCAATGAAGAGGGTATCTATCAGCACTTTAAGACCGTCGCCGATGCCGTGGACATCCCCTGCATCCTGTACAACATCCCCGGCCGCTGTGGCTGCGGCATCAGCGAGCGCAACGTAGAACGCCTGGCCGCGCACCCCAACATCATGGGTATTAAGGAGGCCTCGGGCAACGTCGCCTACGCGGCCAAGATCGCCCACCTGCTGTCAGACGACTTCCGCATGTACTCGGGCGAGGACGCGCTTACCGTACCGCTCATGAGCCTGGGCGCCTCGGGCACCATCAGCGTGTGGGCCGATGTTCAGCCGCAGCTCGTGCACGACATGTGCCGAGCCTATCTGGACGGCGACGCGGAGCGAGCCCGCGACATCCAGATTGCCGGTCAGCCGCTCATCAATGCCCTCTTTGGTGAGGTCAACCCCATCCCCGTTAAGGAAGCGCTCGCTCAGATGGGTATGATCGAGGCAAACTACCGCATGCCGCTATGCCCCATGGCCAACGACACGCGCGCCGCACTCACAGATGCTCTGAAGGGAGCTGGTCTGCTTGATTAAGACCGTCATTATGGGAACGGGCCGCATGGGCTCGCTCATCCGCACTACCGCCGAGGGCGTTGTCGACGCCGCCGGTCAGCCCGTTTTTGATATCGTGGCCCAGATTGGCTTCGATTTGAGCGAGCTCGAGAACGCACCGGCTGCCGATGTGATTATCGACTTCTCAAACGTCGTGACCTTCGATGCCGTCGTCGCCTATGTCGAGCGCACGGGCGCGGCGTTGGTCTCGGGCACCACGGGCTACACACCCGAGCAGATGGATTGCCTGCGCGAGCTGGGTCAGAACGCCCGCGTCATGCACTCCGGCAATTACTCCATCGGTATCGCAGCCCTGCGTCATCTGGTAGCACAGGCCACACGCGAGCTGCCCGGCTTTGACTGTGAAATCGTCGAGACGCACCATAACCAAAAGGTCGACGCCCCCAGTGGCACTGCCAAGTTGTTGCTCGACGCCGTCGTCGAAGCTGAACCCGAGGCAGGCTACCACCCCGTCTATGGCCGCGAGGGCATGTGCGGCGCGCGCGACCCCAAGGAGATCGGCATGCACTCGCTGCGCGGCGGCACCGTCGCCGGCGTGCACGAGGTGAGTTTCTTTGGCCAGGACGAGGAGGTCACGCTCGTCCACCGCGCCACGAGCCGTCAGATCTTCGTCAACGGCGCCTTGGCAGCCGCACAGAAGCTCATCACCCGCGACCCCGGCTTCTACACCTTCGACCAGGTCATGTTCGCCTAACTAGTTATCAACCATACCCCCTCAAAGGAGAGACAGCATATGAGCAACGCAGCCGAGATGGATGCACAGGAGATTATCAACTACATCGCCACTGCGCCCAAAAAGACACCCGTCAAGCTGTACGTGCGCGAGAAGCCGGGCATGAAGGTCCAGTGGGGCAATGCACACGTCTACGGCGGTCGTCGTGGCAAGACCGTCTTTGGTGACTGGGATGAGCTTAAGGCCATCCTTGACGCCAATGCCGATTCTATCGATTACTACGACGTTGAAAACGATTGCCGCAACTCTGCCGTGCCCATGCTCGACCTTAAGGGTATCAACGCCCGCATCGAGCCGGGCGCGATCATCCGTGACCGCGTCGAGATCGGCGACCGCGCCGTCATCATGATGGGCGCCATCATCAACATCGGCTCCGTTATCGGCGAGGGCTCCATGATCGATATGGGCGCCGTGCTGGGCGGTCGCGCCACCGTGGGCAAGAACTGCCACATCGGCGCCGGCACCGTGTTGGCGGGCGTCGTGGAGCCCGCAAGCGCCACGCCTGTCATCATCGAGGACGATGTCATGATCGGCGCCAACGGCGTGGTCCTGGAGGGCGTGCACGTAGGCAAGGGCGCTGTCGTTGCCGCCGGCGCCGTGTGCGTCGAGGATGTCCCCGCCGGCGCCGTCGTGGCCGGTGTCCCCGCCCGCGTCATCAAGATGCGCGACGAGAAGACCAACAGCAAGACCGGACTGGAAGAGGGCTTACGTCAACTTTAATAGTTACGCGGTTTTGACAAACCGCGTTTTCGCTGACGTATGCCCAACCTGCGGCGCAATGTCAGCAACCAAGCCGAAAACAAAAAAGGCCGAAGTCCCGAAGGGCTTCGGCCTTTGTTTTTCTGCAACGTCCAAGCACAGCTTATCGATTCTCAATACTTCCGATGTTCTTGAGCTCGATAGAGATGAGGCCGTTGGGCTCGTTGACGAACTCAATGTACTCGGAGTTCGAACCCATCTCGGCCGGGAAGCTGATCTCGATACCCGTGTCGGTACGGATCTTATGATTGCGCACCGCCGCGCGTTCGACCTGCTTGCGCTCCACGGGCACACGCTCAGGCACCTTCTCCTCGGTCAGTGCCGCGCGCACGCTCTCCTTGATGACCGGCTCGTCCTCAAAGACCTCGTCGACGATATCCCAAGGCGGCAGCTCCTCGTCATCCTCGACCTTCTCGGCCACAGCGGCCTTAACCTTTGCGAGCGCCACGGCCGTGTTGGCACCGTGCTCCCCGGCGACTTCCTCGACCACACGCGTCACGGTGTCGATGACCTCCTTGCCCGATACGCCCGTGTCGCACTGCAGCAGGCCATCGGGGATAAGCATACGGTCCTCACCGGCGATCTTGCGTTTCTTGTCCACATAGCCGATCTCCATGGTGCTCGCGCGCACGATGGCATAGCTCGGCACCTTTTGCGAGGGGTTCGGCAGAATGGCGTAGTGGCGCGCGATGTCGTTGCGCACCTCCCCTTCCTCGCGGCCCACTTCGTGCATAAAGGCCTGCTTGGAGCCCAGCAGCATCACGGCAAACCAGCGGGCATCCTCATCGTCGTCAAAATCAGCCACGAGCACGTCGGTGGACTCAGCTTTCTCGGCCTTGGTGAGTTCGGAAGAGATGAACTCCGCAATCTGCTGCGACAGGTCCACGAACTCACGCTCACCAAAGAAATAGCTCTTGAGCTCGCCGCCGAATGCGGAGTTCTCGGCAAACGTGGCACGCTTGTTATCGGCCGAAGTGCGCGCGCGACGCAGATGTGTGGTCACGAAGTTGCGGACAGTACGGCTTTCGATATCCAACTCGCGCTGGCTCATGACGTTGACGGCAGAGTCAAAGTCCAGGATATGCAGAATCGCGTGATTGATTTTCATATACGGCATTCCGTTCTAGATCGATTTCGGCACGAATCAGTATAGCGGTCGAGCCCGCCCCAGGCGCTTCGAAGATTGGTGCATCGGGGACAGGTTGCTTGCACCAATGGTTAGCGCAGGAGCTCGGACTGCCAAGCCTCGAGCTGTTCTGCCAAACTCTTGCCGGCAGCGGGCACGTCGATCTGGGGTCGTTTGGGCAGCAGCGCACACTTAAGAATCGCAACGATGGTCTGCGAGACAAAGCGTCGTGTATCCTCGTCAAAGCCTTGCGCAGCCTGGAGCATCACGGGCAGGCTCTCGCGCAGATTCCCAGCGATATCCGCAAACCGCTCAGCACCCGTAGCCTCAAACACGGAGAACAACGCATCTACAAAACGCTCGCGTTCGCTAGGCGACACTGCAAGCAGCATCTCACGAATGGAACCATCAACGTATCGAGCACCGGCAGACAGGCGCTCACAGTACACGAAGTCGCAACCATCAACCACCCAGCTAAAGGGATTGTGCTGCAGCAGGCTGAACTCGGTGCTCTCAACGATGGCATAGTCCTCCTGTGTCTCGAACATCATGCCAAAGATCGACGACCGAGGTAGCGTCTTGTCGATTCGACCGGAAAGATCGGCAAAGGCGTTGCCGTTCAGAAACTCCTCGACGAAGCCCGGACCATCATGGGAATACGCCCGTTCGATTCGCTCACGGGCGACATCGGAGCACATCGCCGCACCGTACACCGCAAGGTTTCCGCCCTTGGAATGACCTCCGCACAAAAGCGGCCCGTCAATCGCATCCGCCGCCTCGTCCACATAACGCGCCGCGGATTCCTGGGCCGGCACAGGACACCGGAACGCCATGTTAAAATCCTCTTTCCAGCCCACAATCGTGCTGTCGGTCCCCCGGAAGGAAAGATAGCTAAACCCCGCCGGAAACCGGAACGTCATGGCTGCAAACTGCTCCGTCGCCACCATATCGCTCACAGCACGATAGCCGCAAACGTGCACGCCACGGTAGCGAGGACTTGCTGCCACGGCCTCCAGCAAGGCCCTGCTCCCCTCTGGGTCCCACAAGTCGTCAATCATGTCCCGGTAGCACTCGGCACGCAGCAGCTCGCGTACGTCTAGGCCCTGCCAGTTCGTCAGCTCCGCCATATCACCCGGCAAACGCAAATAGGACAACCACGCAAAGACCAGGCTGTCCACCGCGCAGAACGGCCGCTCCTCAAACGGATCAAACGCCGTCTGGGCATAGGTCAAAAAATTAGGCGAATCCGACATGGCCCTCCCATCAACTATGGTGTATTGGGATGGTGCATTGGGGTCAGGTTACTTTGCACCAAAAGGCGCCCGGGCCGTGTGGACCCGGACGCCTTCATTGTAGCTTTTCGCTCTAGCGAGCTTGATTTAGCAGGAGAAATCGACGCTGTCGATGATGTCCTTGAGGGCCTTGGCGGAGACGGTGAGCTCATGCTGCTCGTCATCGTTCAGCGGCACGGGGACGCGGCAGACAACGCCGTCGCGGCCAACGACGGTCGGCATGGAGATGGCAAGATCGGACAGGCCATACTCGCCCACCATGAGCGAGGAGACAGGCAGAACGGTCTGCTCATCGCGCATAACGGCGGTGCAGATGCGCTTGACGGCCATGGCGACGCCATAGTAGGTGGCGTGCTTCTTCTCGATGATGGTGTAGGCGGAGTTCTTGACGTCCTCAGCGATGCGCTTCTCGGCAGCCTCATGCTCCAGGTGGCCGTGAAGCTCACAGAAGGTGTTCAGCGGAACGCCGGCAACCTGAGCGCTGGACCAAGCGACAAACTCGGAGTCGCCGTGCTCGCCCATGACATAGGCCTGGACATCGCGCGGGTCAACCTCGACGTGGGCACCAAGCATCTGCTGCAGACGGCCGGTGTCGAGCACGGTACCGGAACCGATGACGTGGCCCTCGGGCAGGCCGGACATCTTGATGGCGGCGTAGGTCAGAACATCGACCGGGTTGGAGACGATTAGCAGAATGCCGTCGAAGCCGGACTTCTTAATCTCGGGAATAATGGACTTAAAGATGCTGACGTTCTTGTTGACCAGGTCCAGGCGGGTCTCACCGGGCTTCTGGGCAGCGCCAGCGGTGACGACGATCATAGCGGCGTCGGCGACATCGGAATAATCGCCGGCGTAGATCTTCATCGGCTCGGCAAACGTCATGCCGTGCGCGATATCCAGGGCCTCACCCTCGGCGCGGTTCTTGTCCACGTCGATGAGGACCATCTCGGAGAACAGACCGCTCTGCATCAGTGCGAACGCCGAAGACGAACCGACGAAACCGCACCCGACAATAGCGACCTTCTTCTCGTTAACCATTAGAAACTCCCATCTCTCTCCACAAACAAGCCGCCCGGGAACGACCCGAGCGGCTTGCCGTGATCCCAATACATCCAATCGGGACTTTGATTATGCTCCTATTCGCAGCCAAAAATCGACCGTTTACCGAAATTGTTTGCAGAATTCGTAAAATAACTGCACGAAATCGGTTTCGAGCTATTGACGAGCCGAAATAGCTTTCTAATACAGGCCCGCCTCGCGAATGGCCTCGACAGCCAAAGCGATCTGGTCGGGCGGCAAGACCAGCGCCATGCGCACGTGCCCCTCACCCGAAGGACCAAAGCTCGCGCCCGGCGTCACCACAACGCCGGCCTTCTCCATGAGCTCCTCGCAAAACGCCATGGAATCGGTGCGGCCACCGGGAAGCTTGGCCCACACAAACATAGAGCCATGCGCGTTGGGGCGCTCCCAGCCCAGGCCCTCAAGACCGTCGCACAGGGCATCGCGGCGCTCCTGGTACTTCAGACGCTGCGCCTCGACCTCATCGCGCGGACCGTTCAGGCAGGCGATGGCGGCCTTCTGGATCGGGAAGAACATGCCAAAGTCGATCTGGCCGCGCAGCTTGGCAAAGGCCGAGACCACATCCTCGCGACCGACCAAAAAGCCGATGCGGGCACCGGTGACGTTAAACGACTTGGAGAGCGAGAAGAACTCCACGCCCACCTCAAGCGCACCGGGATACTGCAAGAAGCTGCCGCCCGGCTCGCCGTCGAACACGATGTCGGAGTATGCGTTGTCGTGAACGATCAACAGATCATGTTCGCGGGCAAAGGCGATAATCTCCTCGTAGACCTCGGGCGTGCCCACCGAGCCGACCGGGTTCGCAGGCAGCGACACGATCATATACTTGGCACGATCGGCGACCTCGGGGTCGATGCCCGCCACATAGGGCAGGTAATTGTGCTCGGCGACCAGTGGATAGTACTCGAGCTTGGCGTCGGCGATCTTGGCGCCCGCCTCAAAGACCGGATAGCACGGATCGGGAACCAGAATGGTGTCACCCGGATCGAGCAGGGCCAGGCCCAAATGGCCCACGCCCTCCTGCGTGCCGTTGCACGACTGCACCATAGACGGCGTAATGCCCGAAACGCCAAAGCGGCGCTCATAGTAATCGCACACGGCTTGCTTGAGTTCGGGCAGGTCGCGCAGGGCATACTTCCACATCTCGGGATCTTGGGCCGCCTGCGTGAGCGCCTCGACCACGTGGTCGTACGGCTTAAAGTCGGGCGTGCCCACGCTCATGTTGTAAATGGTCTTGCCCTGAGCCTTCAGCGCGAGAAGCTTGTTGTTGAGCGAGGCGAAGACCTCCGCGCCAAAGCGGTCGAGACGCTGCGATGCCTGCATGGTGCCACCTTTCGATATAAAAAACGCAGCGCTCCGACAAGAGCGCCGCGCGATACGGGCCATCAGATTGCAAAAGTGTAACGCTTACAACCCCCGTATTGGTTCAATTTAGCCAACCTTAGTCAACTGGATTGAGCGCGTCGATCTGCGCAAGCCACAGACGCGAGCTAGCGTCACTCGGCATACGCCAATCGCCGCGCGGGCTGAGCGTCACCGAGCCCACCTTGGGACCATCGGGCAGACAGCTGCGCTTAAACTGCTGGGCAAAGAAGCGACGGTAGAACGTACGTAGCCACGTGTGGACGGTCTTGGCGTCGTAGACGCCCTCGAAGCTCTTGAGAGCCATGCGGTAGATCTTGCCCGGCTCAAAGCCAAAACGCAGCAGGTAGTAGAGGAAGTAGTCGTGCAACTCGTACGGGCCCACCAAATCCTCGGTCTTCTGCGCAATCTCGCCGTCGCCCGTGGGCGGCAGAAGCTCGGGGGACACCGGCGTATCGAGGATATCGAGCAAGACCTCGGCAATGCGCCCGCCAAAGACATCGGCGGCATAGCGTACCAGATGGCGCACAAGCGTCTTGGGCACGCTCGCGTTGACGGCGTACATGCTCATGTGGTCGCCGTTATAGGTAGCCCAGCCGAGCGCCAGCTCCGACAGGTCGCCCGTGCCAATGACAAAACCGCCAGCCTGGTTGGCCAAATCCATCAGAATCTGCGTACGCTCGCGCGCCTGGCTGTTCTCGTAGGTCACGTCCTGCACGGTCGGATCATGCTCGATATCCTTAAAGTGCTGCTCCACGGCAGCATGGATCGAGACCTCGCGAAAGCTCACGCCTAGGTCGCGAGCGAGCGACTCGGCATTGGACTTGGTGCGGTGCGTCGTGCCAAAGCCGGGCATGGACACGGCCGTGATACCGGTGCGCGGCAGGCCCAAGGCGTCGAACGCACGCACGGTCACGAGGAGCGCCAGCGTGGAATCGAGGCCGCCCGAAAGGCCGATGACGGCCGCCTTGGTGCCCGTATGGGCAAGGCGGGTCTTGAGGCCGGCGGTCTGCAGGTCGAGGATAGTCTCGCAACGCTCAGCCAGATCACCGTGGTCGGCCGGCACAAAGGGAGCGCGGGGGAAGACTCGGTCGATGTCGAGCGCATCGCGCAGGACAGGTTCTTCGGCCAGTACGCCCTCAAACGAAAACTCAACGGTCGCGGATTCCGGCGCATCGTCGGTGCGCGTCCACGTCGTCGAGCGACGGCGCTCGGCAACCAGGCGGTCAAGGTCAACGTCGGCGATGGCCATATCGCAGGTAAGCAGTTTGGTTGCGGCGAGCTTGGAGTCGTTTTCGTAGACGAGGTTCTCACCCGCAAAGACCATGTCGGTCGTGGACTCGCCCTCGCTCGCGTCCGCGTAGGCATAGGCGCAGTACAGGCGCGCGCTCTGATTGGAGATAAGGCTGCGGCGGTAATCTGCCTTACCGATAATCTCGTCCGAGGCCGACGGGTTGAGAATCACCGTCGCACCGGCAAGCGCCATCTCGGTCGAAGGGGGCGCCGGCACCCACAGGTCCTCGCAGACTTCAACGCCCAGCACCATATCCTCGGCACCCTCATCACAGCAGCGGTAGACAAGCCCCGAACCCAGCGGAACCGGACCCTGACCGGCAAATTCAACCCACACGGGATCCGCAGGCGACGGAGCAAACCAGCGACGCTCATAGAACTCGCCATAGTTGGGCAGATACTTCTTGGCCGTGAGGCCCAAAAGCTCGCCCGCGCAGCACACGGCGGCACAGTTGTAGATATTCTCGGCAACCGCAACGGGAAGACCGATGGTAAAGACGATCGGCAGCTCACGGGTTTCATCGAGGATATGCACCAGAGCAGCCTCGCAGGCATGCAGCAGTGTGCGATTATGGAACAGATCGGCCGCGGTATAGCCAGTCAGATTAAGCTCGGGCAACACCAACGCGCGAACGCCACGCCCGGCAGCATCGCGAACAGCCGCCAGCGCAACCTCGGCATTGCCCTCGACATCCGCCACGCGAATCTGCGGCGACGCCGCCGCCACACGCAAAAAGCCATCAGACTGAGAAAGGTGAAGATTCATAAGAATGCTCCCGTGCGTAGACGCCATTCACAACAATTAGCAAGTCCTATTGTAGTTCAACCGCCGGGTGGAACCGCATCCCACCAACTTGGTGAGCAATTGATGAGTTGATGGTATCTGTTAAATGTCACGTACGATTCACATCTGGTGGGTACCCTGATGGCTACACGAAACGAAGCAGATTTACACCGGGAGGACCCCGTATGACAACCAAGTACACCGACGCGCCGCGCACGCGCGTCATGACGCCGGCATCGCTCAACAACGGCGTACACGAGAACCATTCCATTGGACAGACCATGGCCATCGCGCCCAAAAAGGGCCTGTTCGACGACATTTCCATTCCCCAGATCATCGCCGGCGCCGCAGCTGCCGCCACGAGCGTGGCGCTTGCTTCAAAGATCGGCATTGCCGGCTCGGTGATTGGTGCCGCTGTGAGCTCAGTCATCACTGTTGTGTCCTCGCAGGTCTATCGCCACTTTATCTCCGCCAGCGCCGAAGCAATCAAGGGCACGCATGCCGCTGTCGACTACCCTGCCGGCGCCTACGAGCCCGTTGAGCCCGATGTCGAGGAGCACCTAGGTGGCGCCGCGACCACGCAGGAGATGCGCCAGGTTGCGGGACGCGCGACCACGGCGCGCGTCGCCCCCAACAGTCTGCGCGCCAAGGCGGCGGCAGAGCGCAGCCAGACACAAAAGAAGGTCATCGTCTTCTCGATCGCCATCGCCATCGTCGCGGTCATCGCCTGCGCCGGCGCCATCCTTATCACCACTGCCGGTGAGGGTCTGGGCGAGCGTCCCGAGCCAATCCTGTCGTCGCGCACGACCGAGAGCGATGCAAATGGCAACACTCAGCCGCAGGATCAGCAGGCACAGACGGACGACACGCAAGACAGTCCTACCTCTGCCAATTCGTCCTCGAACACCCAAAACCAATCGCAGGGCACCGATTCCTCTACGGCCAACAGTGGCACGCCGTCCGGCACGACCGACTCAAGCCAAACGACTGACGGTTCACAGCCGAACACGGGAGGCCAGACGAGCGACACTACGTCGGGAACGGGCACGGCAGACAGTAACAACACCAACAGCTCGAGCGGAACCGCTTCCGGCACGGCATCTGACAACTCGAGCCAAGGCACGGCATCGGGCAACTAAGCACGTTTGCCTCTCATAGATAACCGACCTGTACAACGGGCGCGAATCGAAAGCGATTCGCGCCCGTTTGCCTTGGGCGCCGCCATGGCGAACGCCATGCGATGGTAAGATGCTTTACATGTGTAAAGAGGAGATTTGCCATGAGCAAGACAATAGTTAGGCCCACGCTTTCGCTGGGCAACCACATCTATCTGTATCGCCTGCTGCGCGATGCGATTGGATGTGGCAAGCAAACGTTTATGACGCAGGTCGAGGAGGCGCTCGCCGCTGGCGACATGACCGCTTATGACCTGGGCTTCGAGTCCACGCGCGAGCTGCTCGAGGAGCTCGACGACTGCATTAAGCTGACCGTCTTTAAAGGCGGCCGCCTGTATGCCACGGTCATCGCCAACGAGGCCTGGGATGCTGCGCTTGCCAAGGGCGAGGACAAGCCCAAGACCGCCAAGGGCGCCAAGCAGTCCTACAAAAAGAAAAAGCGCGGTGAGAAGGACCTCAAGGCCGTGCGCCCCAAGCACGTTAAGCGTCCCGAGCCCGAAGCCATGGTTGAAGCCGCGCCGGAACCCAAGCCCGAGACAGAGATCGAAGTTGCTATTGAGGTAACGGCAGAAGCCGAAACCGAAACCACCGCCACGACTGATCCCGAAGTCATATCCGAGCAGGAAGCCACTGCGGAGCTCAACGAAGCTCCCAAGTCGACAACCGAAAAAACCGCCGACCAACCCGAGACGCCTTCGTTCCAAAACAGTGATGTCTTTAGCGACGAGGCCGAGGACGATCAGCCCGCCGATCAAGACGCTACCGAGTCGACGCCGAAGCCCGAGACGCCGCAGCCCGCCATCTCGCTCACGGTCGTCTATGACCCCGAGAACGCCAACGCCGGCATCACCACTATGGCATCCACGCCCATCGAAGCAAAGTCGAGCGTCGAGAATGAGAGCGCGATGCAGGTTGAGTTTGAAACTGCAGCTGTAGACGCGCCCGTCACCGTGAAGCCCGCAGATTCCGCAGTTAAGCCGGAACCGGTGCCTGAGCCCGCACCCGTCATCGAATCCGTGCCCACCTCTACTTGCGACCAAGTTCCCGCACCGGCACCGGCTTCGGTACCCGCAGCGGCCCCAACCCCCGCACCCGCAGCGCCCGCCATCCCTGAGGACTTCCCCGTCGATTTCGCAACCGAGGTCTTCTGCCCCGGCCCGCTTCTGCACCAGTTGTCGACCTATCTCCCCTACGGCGCCGACACGCTCGGCATTGTCGGCGAGTACTACTGGATCGCCCGCGAGCGCGGTACCATCGAGGCCGCGCGAAACCGCGCAAACTTCCCCCTGTGCTACACGCAGGCCGGCGAGCGCCGCGAGGTTACCGTGCGCATCCGCCGCAACACCACCGGCGGTCTCGGAGCCGCCTGGGCCATCGACAAGGTCGAAGCCCCGGTCGAGTAAAAAACGGCCTCGGATAGCCAATTGACCATCCGAGGCCGTTTGAATTCAGGCCTTTTAGTTGTCATCGGTGCATATAGACACCAGAGAAGCAAGCTCATCCTCAAGTTGCGGAGCAAAGTATCTAAAAGAAACCTGCGCTCCAGTCGGTATCGACTCAATCATATTCGCAGCATTATCTGAAACTCGGTACGATGCAGTTTCACCTGTCTTCAAATCCTCTATTGAGCAGACAGCGTCTTCAGCATCAATCGACCTAAGCACGCCTTTTCCTTGTAACATCACATCGGCATGCCCGCCAGCTATTTCTAATGAACCTGAGTCTGTCGCAGTCACTTCTCCGGAACCTCCGCGCGATATCTCTTCCTTTGTTGAACAGCCCACCAATGAAGCCATCAGCACCAAAGACAGAGCTAGACGAATCGCCCTACTTCGAAAAAGTCGTTCCATAAGTCCACGCATAATAGCTCTGATCATACTTCAGGAAGGATAAAGATGAATTCCAGCCGTCCGCTATGCCAATCATCTGCCTTGTCTCTCCAGTTTTCTTACCAGTAAGTGTGGCGTAAGCCTCCGCTGTTACAGAATGGGCTGATCCGTTGTACAAACTCGCATGTAAAACATTCGGTCTATTAGAGTTAATCTCATTTTGAATGCTCGCGATAGCCGGAGAGGAGACAGTGCGGGCGATAAGAGTACTTCCTCTGCTTGCGCAGTAATTTGTAAACCCCGTTGCACAGGTTGATATCGGCGTTCCACCCAAAACAACGCCGGGAACAGTCTGTTCTTCATCGGAAAGAGCATGGGTATTGGTGTAATTCCATATCTGCATATATTGCGAAGGGTCGCTATATAAATTGGCAATGCCATACAGTTCCGCAACGTTCGAAAAAGCTGTCACCATACAAGCATAGTGGGCGGTAAGCCTCTTAATCTCGCTTTCATCATATGACATAAACTGAGAAATGGAACGAAATCCAGATACTGTGTAATCCTGCATTTGAGTTGCGTAAATTACAACATCGTTCCAGCTTGAAGGTTTATTCGATAAAACGACAGGCCGTCCTTCTATGGAAACAGCCGGGATTGTTCTTCCGCAATTTGTTGTTATTGAACCGTCCAAAGATTGCACGCCGAATTCGAATGGATTGATCATTACGACTGGGTTATTGAACGAATAAGACTCGACACCAAGATCTCCTCCCCGATCCATAGGGCTGACTAAGCCATCTCCAAAACGATATCCCGTAAGTATTTCATCATCTGAAGCATCTAAAACCAAATAGCCCGCGGCTCTATTGGATGTCACAACCGGAACAATGTAACCAAGCGGGGACCCATCAACATCTACAAAAGGAATAGGGTCAGAAGGCGTATACGAATAGCCGAGGAGTCCCTTTATATATTTATCGGCAAGCTCTTGCGCAATTTCAGAAGTAAATTGTATCTGCTCACCATCAATATTGCCCGTCGAAGCAAAAACCTCTTTCGGACGTGCGGCTAAGGCGACAATTGAAGACGCGACAAGTTGCAGAAAACGACGACGCGAAAGCATATGTTCTTCTTTCTAGAGAAGCGACTTATAAGGTACTCCTATTCTATAATCTTTTTTTAACGTTACAGCACTGGTTATATTTCAATTCGATTTGCTTATGTCCTTGCAACCCAATGCGTCTTTACGTTTTAAACGGAATTAGAAAATCACTCATAGCAAAAACGGGCTTTAATCCCAAAGAGATGACTTTGATTATGAATCAAACCAGCAGCCAGGGCATAGCTGCAGTGCAATCGCTACAAGAAAGGCCGCCCTTGGTGGCGGCCTTTCTACTTGCTACTAGTCGCGCGTCAGCTTGCGGTGGATACGATGCGGCTGGGCTGCGTCCTCGCCCAGGCGCTCGATGCGGTTGGCCTGATAGGCCTCGAAGTTGCCCTCAAACCAATACCAGTTGCCCGGATTCTCGTCGGTGCCCTCCCACGCCAGGATGTGCGTGGCAACGCGGTCCAGGAACATACGGTCATGGCTAATGACCACCGAACAGCCCGGGAACTCGAGCAGCGCCGCCTCGAGCGAGGACAGCGTCTCGACGTCGAGGTCGTTCGTGGGCTCGTCGAGGAGCAGCAGGTTGCCGCCCTGCTTGAGCGTAAGCGCCAAGTTCAGACGGTTGCGCTCGCCACCGGAGAGTACGCCAGCGCGCTTCTGCTGGTCCTGGCCCTTAAAGCCAAAGCTCGCCACGTACGCGCGGCTCGGAACCTCGGTCTCGCCGACCATCATGTGGTCCAGGCCATCCGAGACGACCTCCCACAGGTTCTTGTCGGGGTCGATGCCGGAACGGTTCTGGTCGACGTAAGAGATCTTGACGGTCTCGCCCACCTCGAGCGAGCCCGAAGTCAGCGGCTCCAGGCCCACAATCGTCTTGAACAGCGTGGTCTTACCGACACCGTTGGGGCCGATGACGCCCACGATGCCGTTGCGCGGCAGGGTGAACGAAAGGTCATCGATGAGCACGCGGCCGTCGAACTCCTTGTGCAGGTGATGGGCCTCAAGCACCTTGTTGCCCAGACGCGGGCCCACAGGGATGCGGATGTCGGTCCAGTCGAGTTTCTGGCTTGCGCGGGCCTCGGCCTCCATCTCCTCGTAGCGAGCCAGACGGGCCTTGTTCTTGGCCTGACGGGCCTTGGGCGAGCTGCGCACCCACTCGAGCTCGGCCTCCATGCGCTTGGCGAGCTTGGCGTCGCGGTTGCCCTGCGCCTCGATACGGGCGGCCTTGGTCTCCAGATACGTGGAGTAGTTGCCCTTGTAGGGATAAAGGTGACCGCGGTCGACCTCGCAGATCCACTCGGCAACGTTATCCAGGAAGTAGCGATCGTGCGTGACGGCCAGAACGGCACCCTGGTAGTTGTGCAGGAAGTGCTCGAGCCACAGGATCGACTCGGCGTCCAAGTGGTTCGTGGGCTCGTCGAGTAGCAGCAGGTCGGGAGCTTCGAGCAGCAGCTTGCACAGGGCCACGCGGCGGCGCTCGCCGCCGGAAAGCACGTTGACCGGCATGTCAGAATCGGGCAGCTGCAGGGCGTCCATGGCCTGACCGAGCTTGGAATCGATATCCCAGCCGTCGGCGGCATCGATCTCGTCCTGGAGCTTTCCCATCTCGGCCATGAGGGCGTCCATGTCGCAATCCGGGTCGCACATCTCCTCGCCGATCTTATTGAAGCGATCGACCTTGGCGATCATATCGCCAAATGCCATGCGCACGTTCTCGATGACGGTCTTGTCGTCGTCGAGCGGCGGCTCCTGCTGCAGGATACCCACAGTGTAGCCGGGGGTGAGCCTGGCATCGCCGTTGGAGACCTCCTCGATGCCGGCCATAATCTTGAGCAGGGTCGACTTACCCATGCCGTTGGGACCCACGACGCCGATCTTGGCACCGGGGTAGAAGCTCAGGGTCACGTCGTCAAGGATTACCTTGTCGCCATGGGCCTTGCGAGCCTGATACATCTGGTAGATAAACTCCGCCATATGTCTGTTCTATCCTTTCTACCTGCTGTTTCCCTATTCTTGATTCGCTTTAGTGGAAACGAAATGAGAAAACCAGCTCTGAAACGTAACGAAAAAGGGGCATGGTTGCCCACACCCCCTAATACTACCTGGGAAAAGTCCCCCGGAACATACTATGAACTGCGTACGCTAGTTTTCCGCAACCTTAACGAGCGGCTCGCTGCGATTTGCGCCACAACAGATACGAGTAGACGTAGACGGCTCCAACCGAACCAAACGCCAGAACCGCAATCACCGCGGCGACGACTTCACTCGAAAGCACGCTGCCTGCCACGCCCATCACAATCAGGCCAATACCCAGCACCATAAAGCAGGCGCCGCCAAAACGCTGCGTACGGCGCCAGTTCTCGGGATCGGCAAGCGCCCAGGGTGTCTTGATACCGAGCGTATAGTTCTGCTTCACACGCGGCAAGTAGTTGCCTGCGCCGATGAACAGCAAACCGACAACACCGGAAATCAGCACGTTAACCGAACCGACCGCCGGCACCACGCCCCAGACCGTAAGCTCTCCCAGCCAGCTTATGGCGCACATGAACAAGGTGAAGGCGATTACGAAGCCCTGGTAGAACTTGCCCGAGGTTCGATATGCCTCACCTTTGGGGTCGATGCGCGGCACCATGCGGAACATTGCGAGAAGCGCCAGAGGCAGCACGCCGAGCGCGGAGGCCATCCAGCTAGGACCCCAACCGTCGACGGCGCCGTTCGCGCCCCAGTGCGTGGGAATCTGCGTAGGCAAGCTCGGCATCACCATGAGGTGCGCTACGACATTGGCGACGCACAGAGCGACCAGCGCAATCCACACGCGCGACGATACCCCCGTGGGGTGAATGCCCTTGTTTTCGTTATTCATCCTTATCACCTTCAGTGTTTGTAAAGCCCATAAACCAGCCAATTAAATCCTGCATGACGGTGGTGTTTAAGCTGTATACGATGTTTTGGCCATGGCGCTCGTCGGTCACCAACCCGGCGTTTTTGAGCGTCGCCAAGTGATGGCTCAGCGACGGCTTACTGATATCAAAATGCTCGGCAAGCTCCCCCGCCGTGCAATTGTCCTCGCGCAGCAACTCCAAAATGCGCCGTCGCGTTGGATCGGCAAGCGCCTTAAAACCCTCTCCCGGCATAAGACCTCCTCTCATCATCTCTCATGACGTGTACACTATACTCGATATTTAGATGTTTGTCCAACTATCTAATCGCAATGCTTCAAACCACATCAAAGCAAACGCCATCGCAACCTATGGGCGATTACCTATAATGACGATAGCTAAAACACGATTCGCTTCCCCATCGGAGGATGTCTATGACCGAAACCGCTGCCGCAGCCGCCATCGAGACACGCGACACCAAGCTCGAGATCATCATGGGCCGCGAGGCACTCGATAAGCTCGCCGATGCTACGGTGCTGGTGCTCGGCTGCGGAGGCGTGGGCTCCAACTGCTGCGAGGCACTCGCCCGCGGCGGCATCGGTCATTTCGTCATTCTGGATAAGGACATCATCACGCCCAGTAATATCAATCGCCAGGCCATCGCCTTTCACAGCACCATCGGAAAGCGCAAAGTCGACGTCATGGAGGCTATGATTCACGACATCAACCCTACCGCTACCGTCATCAAACGCACCGAATACCTGCTGAGCAACAACATCGATGATTTCTTCGCGAGCGTTTTGGAGCAGACGGAAGGCAAGATCGACTACGTCGTCGACGCCATCGACACCATCTCGGCCAAGCTCACCATTGCCAAATATGCTCAGGACCACGACATTCGTTTGGTTAGCTCCATGGGCGGGGCCAACAAGCTCCATCCCGAGTGCCTCCGCTTTGCCGACATTTTCGATACGGTACGTGACCCCATGAGCCGCATCATGCGCAAAGAATGCAAGAAGCGCGGCATCAAGAGCCTGCACGTGCTGTTTAGCTGTGAGGAATCGGTTAAGACACAGCCCCGCGACCCTTCCAACATCCACGAGCGTACCGAGCTGGGAACCGCCAGCTTTATGCCGCCCATCATGGGCCAGATGATTGCCGGCGAGGTTATCCGCCAGATCAGCGGCCGCGGCACTGAGCGCGTACGCTCCGATGACCAACGTCTGGACTAGCGGAGCGCACCGAGATGGAGCCCCGGTTATTTGATGCACACTGCCATCTTGATTTAATGGCTCACCCGGACGCCGTTGCCGATGAGGCGACGGCGCTGGGCTTGGGTCTATTTGACTGCGGCGTCAATCCGCGCGACTTTTCGGCCGCAAACGAGCGCGCCTGTCGCCAACCAGGCATCATCGCCGGCGTTGGGCTTCACCCCTGGTGGCTCGCCGATGGCCACTGCGGTTTTGTCGAAGTCAATCTGCTTTGCGAAGTTGCTGCCCAAGAACGCTACATCGGCGAAGTCGGACTCGACTTTTCCGCGCGCTTTGCTGGAAGTGAGCCGCTACAAATACAGGCACTTAACCGGCTCTGCGATGCGCTCGTGCAGCATCCTCTTACCGGGCGCGTGATATCAATTCACGCCGTTCGTTCGGCAGAAGCCGTACTGGACGTCCTCGAATCGCATGGACTACTCATCCCAAACCCCGACTCCCCCGTTATCATCTTCCACTGGTTTAGCGGTACTTCGGACGAACTCGTCCGCGCGCGTAATGCGGGCTGTTATTTTTCCGTCAACGAACGCATGCTCGCATCTAAACGAGGACGCGAATACGTACGACAAATTCCACTCGATCGTTTACTGCTCGAGACCGATGCACCAGCGGAGGCAAACGCAGAAATAAGCGCACAGTCACTCATCAGATCGCTCGAAAGCGCCTCAGAACACGTCGCCTCGCTCAAAAAATGCGACGCAAAGCATATTGAGTCGGCGGTTTTAGCGAATGCACACTCTGTTTTTAGCCTTCGCTAACCCCTGTGGTCAAAAAACGTCAAATATGAGTACTGCTAGCGAAATGGATACATTACTCTGAGCTTTCCGACCACCAGAATAATCTACGATTGTCCATTAACTAACACTTTTACAGTCACTCATCCTGCATTTTCGCAATCTTAAACCCCTCCAAACGCTCAAATCACGTCTGAAGGGGTCGATTTTGCTGCGACTAAATTAGTCACAGTACTCATATTTGGCTTTTTTTGACCACCGAGTCACGGGAAGGCACCAATACAGCTCCCCGGGACAGCTCGGCTATTCGACGATTGGTGCTCCGTGGCCCCAAGAACCTTCCATGCCGCACACGGTCGAGGCAAACCCGGCAGCAAAGTCGAGCGCGCGCTCGATGGCCTCGGCGCCATCCTCACCACGCTTGGCGGAATCGAGATAGCACATCAAAAACGAGGTGAGGAACGAGTCGCCCGCCCCCATGGTGTCCTTCATGTCCGTTACCGGTTTAGCCAGCTGGCGGTAATAACGCTCGCCGTCGTAAGCAATGCAGCCCTCGGCGCCCGCCGTAGCCGACACAAAACGCGGACCCAGGCCCTTCACCCATGCCAGACGCTCGCGAATCTCGTCCTCACTCGCAGCATCCGCCGCACTAAAGAAAGCGAAATCGACGTAGGGCGCAATCTGCTCGTAGTACTCGTCGGTGGAGTCGTCCGAAAAGTCAAAAGAGACCGTGACGCCCGCAGCCTTCAACTTGGGCAGCTCGCGCTCGGTAAAGCAATAGTTGCCCGAATGAACCACATCGAACTGCTTCATGTACGCAAGATCAAAGCGATCGAGGACATAGCGCGCATCGCCACGGATACCGCCCTCGTTGGAGCCGAGGAAGACACGGTCACCGTCAACGACGGTCACGCGAGCCGCTCCGTTCTCGCCAATCATCTGCTCGCACTTGTCAAGCTCGATACCCTCATCCTCGAGGCTTGCAATGACATGCTCGGCAGCGGCATCATTGCCAAAAATGCCCATGTATGCGGAGCGTGCGGCACCGCATTTCTTGGCATAAACGGCGAAGTTCACCGCATTGCCGCCGGGATACATGGTGTGGATATGCTCGTAGCGATCGACGACGTTGTCGCCAAATCCGAGCGCGTTAACGTTAAATGCCATGGCCTTTGCTCCTTCTAGTACTCGACAACACCCATATAGCGACGGAAATCGGGATCGTGATCAAACACCTTGCCGCGTGCGGCACGCAGCTCGCAGTTCATGGCGTAGAACAGCACCGGGTCCAGATAGGCACGGACGCTCGCCGGCACGGCTTCCATACCGTACTCCTTGGCATCGAGCACCATCAGCGTATCGGTATGCGTCTTAAGGAACGCCAGGGCGCGCTCGTCCATAGCACGGCACTCGCTGGAGCCCATCTGCAGGAAGTAAAAAACGCCATCCTGAGTAGCCTCGAAGGGACCATGGAAGTACTCGGCAGAGTGGATGTAGCTGCAGTGCTGCCACTGCATCTCCATAAGAGAGCAGATAGCGAAACCGTAGGTCTGGCTAAAGTTGGGACCGCTGCCCAGAATATAGAAGAACTCGTGCTCCTGGCAAAGCTTGGCAAAACGATCGCCCAGCTCGGCATTTACCTTCTCGCGTGCCGGGGGAAGAATCTTATCCATCTCGGCGATACCGGCATACATATCGGCAAGATCGGCGTAGCCCTCCTGCTGATCGAGCAGCTCGGCCGCAAGCGACAGCGAAATGCCAGCGGGGACCTCGGCCTGCGGCACGCCCTCGCCCCACGGGTAGACCCACGTGGTCCACTTGCCGGAGTCAATCTTGGATCCAGCGTTGTCGGTCTGGGCGATCACCGTAGCGCCGGCAGCAAGGGCAATCTCGCAGCCCTCGACGACCTCGGGGGTGTTGCCACTGTGGCTACAAGCGATGACCAGGGACTTCTCGCCCAGACGACGCGGACGCATGATATCGAACTCGCGAGCCGTATAGATATACGAAGTGAAGGTGGTTGCCTCGCGCTGCAGAAGCTCATGGGCCGGGATCAAATCGATCATGGAGCCACCGCAAGCAATCCAGTAGACGCTGTCGAACTTGCCCTTCTCGGCAATTGCCTCTTTGATCAGATCGTGTGCGTTCATATCCAGTTCCTTTCTTGTTTGGCCGCAATCAATGAAGTTGGCTGCGTGGCCGATAGTTGTTTTAGTCAATCAGATATTTCTCGAATGCGGCCATGTTCTTGGCATCTGCCGCCGCCGGATCATCGTAGTAACGACCGTCCGTGATTTCCTGGCCCAGCATGCCGTCGAAACCATGGGCGTTGAGCGTGGCGACGAAGGCGTCCATATCGTGCTTGCCATCGCCCCACACCAGATGGCCATACGGGTCACCGTCGATAAAGTGCATCTCGTGAATTGCCCCATCACCAAAGGCGGCAAACCAGTCCTCGAGCGTCTCGCCTGCAACGCCCATCGCGGTTGTATCAACCATGGGCTGTAAGTACGGGCTCGCGACCTCGTCAATCATGCGCTTCGCATCGGAAACCGTCGTCACAAGGTTGCTCTCCTCGGGACGCAGACTTTCCATCGTAAGCACCAGACCGTGCTCGCCGGCATACTCCGCCAGAATGGACAAGTGCTCGCGGCTGCGCTTCCAGGCTTCCTCGCGGTCCTCGTCCCAGTCGCCCCAGCCCGAGTTGACGGACATACGGTCGCACCCAAGTACCTCGGCAAGCTCAATGCCGTGCTTAAAGTACGCCAGGCTGCGCTGTTCATGCAGCGGTTTGCGTGCGCAGTACTGCCAAGGATAGACAACATTCTCGGGGCACAGAGTACGATACCTAAGCCCACGGTCTGCAGCCTTTTTCGCCAGGACCTCAGCCTCAAAGTAGCCCGTGTGGTCGAGCGTCACATGCGGCTCCGCACACCACAGCTCAATGGACTCAAAGCCCAAACGCTGCTGCACATCAAGGAAGTAATCGAGCGACCACATGATGTAGTGGATATTCATGCCCGCAATCTGTTCGCGGTGCAGCGTCGGTTTGGATTCAGACATCTTATGCCTCCTTATTTCGATCGAACACGATTTGTCCGTCCGACATCGTCATGTCAACCGCAAGATCGCGTGCGTCGCGATAATCGAGGTCGAACACATCCCGATCGAGCACGCAGATATCGGCAAGCTTGCCAACCTCGAGCGTACCCAGCTCGTCTTCGCGCATCAGGTCGTACGCGCCCCCGGCAGTCCAAGCGCGCAAGAGCTCGACAAGCGTCAGCGTGTTGACCTCATTCACGGGCAGTCCGTCGGCGAAGAGTCCGCCGCACGCGCTGTAGATTGACTCGCCCAGGCTCGGAATAAGCAGCGGCAGATCCGTGCCGCAGCACACTGTGCATCCGGAATCTTCCATGCCGCGGCGATTCCAGCTGTGCAAAAGTCGCGTCTCGCCAATTTGTCGACGCATCATCGACAGGCAATCCTCGCGCCGGTCCAGCGTCAGAATCTGCGGATAGACCTCGCAAATTCCACCTAACTTGCCAAACTCGACAAGATCGGTCGGGTCAGAGTTCTCGAGATCGGTAATCGCATGGCGGCGAAGCATCCGTCCATGCTCGTCTCGAGGCAGCGAGGCATAGAGCGCCACGGTGCGACGAACGGCGCCATCGCCCTGGCAATGCAAGGAATATCGGAAGCCGTCAGCATCAATTGCACGCAGCTCGTTCTCAATCAGATCCCACTCTGGCTCCTCGACGACCGTCTTGCCGGCAGCGCCCGCATCGGCCGAGTCCTCATAGGGGTCTATCATCTCGGCAAGCCCCGCCCATACGCCGCGATCGGTCATACGGTTGAAGCCAGAAAAACGAACGAACGGTCCCCGGAAGCGCTCTCGCGCCTCGCGGGCATATGCCAGATTTGCACCGGCGCCCACCGGCTGCGACATCATAGAGACGCGAACCGTCAGCTCACCAGATTCCTCACGGCGAGCCATTTCGTCGGCAAAGCCGTAGTAGTCATCAAACGCCATTTCCTTGATGGCGGTAACGCCGCGCTCGTTAAGCATGCTCATGTAGTCCGAATACCCGGCACGCACCTCGGGCAGCGCGAGGAAATCGCTCATCATGCGCCAGATCTTCTCGGCATAGCACGCCTGGGGTGTAAAGCCGTATCGCGTACTGGCGGCAGCATTGAGAACGCAGGTCTCCGCACCCGATGTAAAGCAGACGACGGGGATATCGCCAAAACAATCGTCAAACACAGCTGCTGTATTTGCGTTCTCGGCATCCGATGCCAACGTTTCGGGTAGGTTGTGGCCAAAAGCCGTCGCGCAATCCGGATGATCTTCTTTCCATGCACGCAAGAGCGACACGGCCTCTTTGGCATCATCGATGCCGGACAGATCAGTCCCCAACGTCCGCAGCGCCCAACCTGTATAGAAGGTATGCACATCGATCAGGCCGGGCATGACAGTGCGGTCGCCCAGGTCAACTACCTCGTCCGCCTGGGTCAAATACGAAGCTACCTCACGCTTGGTGCCAACAGCCTCAATTCGATTGCCACGGACCGCTACGAAACCTTCAAACGGCAGGTCCCCCGTACCGGTAAAGACGCTCTTAGACGTCAGGACCGTCAAACGATCAGACATCACAACCACCTACACCGGAAGCATGCCAGAGATTGCCGTTACGATCAGGCCAAAGACGACCATGAAAATGAAGAACTTCCAAATGGTCTTCCACCATTGGCCAAACGAAATCCTAGCCACGGCAAGACCGGCGACCGTCATGCCCGCCACGGGGCTGATGGTGTTGATGGTCTGGTTGGCAAACTGGAGCGCGGTGACGGCCGCCTCGGGATTGAGGCCCATGAGCTCGGTCAGGGGGCCCATAACGGGCATGGTGAGCGCCGCCAGGCCAGAACTCGAGGGAACCAGCAAAGAGAGCAGGCCAAGGACGATATACATAAACGTGGTGTAGACGGCGGCGGGTGCACCGGCAAGCGCGGTAGCGAGCGCCTGGAGGATGGTGTCGATGATCATGCCGCCCTCGGCGATGACCAGAATACCGCGAGCGATACCGATAACGATGGCAGCGTACGCAAAGTCGGCGAGACCCTTAACGAACTCCTCTGCGATCGTCTGCTGGTCAAGGCCGCCCAGGATACCGGCAAGCAAGCCCATGCCAAGGAACACGGCGGAAATCTCATTCATGTACCAGCCCTGGGTAACAAGACCCCAGACGATAATGCCCATACCGCAAGCAAAATCGATAAGCACGAGCTTCTGACGGATAGTGAACTCTTCCTCGATGGAGGCATCGGTCACGGAAAACTCAATACGCTTGAGCTTATCGTCCTCGTACACAATGGACGACTCGGGGTTTTTCTTGACGCGCATGGCGTAGCGCATGGCCCATGCGATACCGACGGCAGTGAAGATGACCCAAGAAACGGCGCGCAGCCACAGTTGCGGATTGCCCTCGATGCCAATGATGCCTTGGGCGATCAAAACATTAAACGGGTCGATGGTCGAAGCACAATATCCCAGGTTAGGACCAAGGAAGCAGATGATGAATGCCGTCATCGAGTCATAACCGATACCCATCATGATGGGAATGAAGATGGCATAGAACGGCAGGGCTTCCTCAGACATGCCAAACGTAGTGCCGCAAATGGACAGCAATGTCATCGTGATGGGAATGATGAGGATGTCCTTGTTCTTGAGCTTTTTAATCACACGGCTCATGCCGGCATTCAAAGCGTTGGTCTTGGTGATGATCGCGAACGATCCGCCAATCAATAAGACGAACGCAACGACGTCGGCAGCCTCTTGGATACCCTTGGTGGGCGCTTGCAGAACCGCGAAGATATCCTGGCCCAGATTGATGGTCTCGCCGGTCTCGGAATCGGTGTAGTTCTTATCGACCTGTTCATAGGTTCCAGCAACGGCGACTTCACGCTCGCCCGCCGCTGTCGAAATCGTCTTGCGCTGATACTGACCAGAGGGAACGATCCAAGTCAGGACCGCAAAGACAACGATCAGCAAGAACATGATCGTATAGACATGCGGTAATTTGAACTTAAAACGTCTGTTTGTCTTCTTCGCCTTCGTATCTGACATAGATACCTCCAAAGAACTCGAGACTGCATCGCATCTCGCTTCAACGTTTGCATAAGGCAAACGTTCTATGACGTCCCATAGATTACCAGCAGCTTTTTCCTTCATCAAGATAATTTCAAACTGGTTGCCGCAACGCGGTTGAACGGTTGTGTTCGCGCCGTGAACGGTATGGAAACGCCCGGTGAGATGATCCACCGGGCGTTTCCATTCGCAATGTCCTAGATGTCAAAAACGTAGCGAGACCCAACGATCCGCTGACGACCGATGATAAACGGCCGCCGCTGCTCATCGAAAAAGAAGGCTTCCATATAAAACAAGGGTTCGCCAACGGGAACTGCCAACAGCCGAGCGACCTCGGGCGACGCGCACGCGATCTCGAGCGTGCACGGGTCGGTAAACGCGGGCGTGCGGCCCGTTCGGTTGCGCACGAACTCAAAAATGGATTGGTTAGATAGAGGTGCCGTTGATAGATAGGCGTTGTCCTCGTAAACGTATATGTTGTTCTCGAGCATGACGGGGACTCCATCGGCAGTACGTACACGCTCAACGCAAATCAAATCAGTTCCAACGGGAACACCAAAGAACTGCGCTTCGGTAGAATCTGCCGGCAGTATCTTTCTCGAAATGACGCACGCCCCCGGCTCCATTCCGTTAACGCGGCATGCGTCCGAAAAACTCTGGACGTCATCCTTCTGGCGAATCTTGCGCTTAAGCTTGGGGGCATTGACAAACGTGCCTTTCCCCTGCCGCTTCGTTAGATAGCCCTGCTGGACGAGCTCCTCAATAGCGCGTCGCACGGTAACGCGGCCAACTTTATAGTTCTCAGCCAATTCGAATTCGTTGGGTATCCGCGCGCCCGCCTTGTAGGCACCGGAATTGATTTCGTTTTTAATGATATCGATAACCTGTTGGTACAGCGGTATCGCTGCTTTACCGTCAGTTAGTCCTTCAGTCGGTGGCATATACCCTCTCCCAGCCCAATTAAGTCAAAAGCGGGCTTAAGGGCATTCAACAAGCCCTTAAGCCCGCATTAGCATAAAGTATGCTTGCTGCCGCACCAAAATGTCGGGTATTTACTCATCTGACCCGAAAAACGCGCAACTACCGCGCTCCTAAGAAAGCGTGAGCAGCTCCGGCAGCTGGTCGATAATCTTGTCCGCGGCATCCTGGCTAAAGCCAAAGCGCTCCTCGCGCTTGGCAATAACTGTCAGGCCGGCTCGCTTGCCGGCAGTGATGCCAGGCACCGAATCCTCAACGCAGCAGCAGCGATTCGCGGGCAGCCCCAGCAGGTCCAGCGCATGCAGGTAGATGTCGGGCTCGGGCTTGCTCTCCTTAAACTGCTCGCCGCTCACCACATACTCAAAGGCATCCGACAGCCCGCACGCATTGAGCACTTCCTCGATGCTATCCATGGGAGACGAGCTGGCAAGCGCCACGCGAACGCCACGGCGCGGCAGCTCTCGAATCGTATCCACGGCGCCTGGGTTAATCAAAGCCTGATAGTCGCGCGGACGCTTATGCGCCCACTCGTCCCAACGGATCAACGCTTCCTCGCCAGTTAAATGCCCCTTCCCGGCGCGCTCAAACCAATCGACCAGCATACGCAGGAAGAACTGATGCGAGGTACCAACCTGCCCGTTCAACTCCTCTTGAGTCAGGTTAAGCCCAAGCTCCTTGGCAAACGCGGCAGTCTCGCCCAGGTAGTAATACTCGGTATCGACAATGACGCCGTCCATGTCAAAGATAACGGCGTCGAACGGAAATGCGGACACGGCACCCTCCCTAACAAAAGGGCGCCCGCAAGCGGACGCCCGAGCCATGCACTATCGGCGATTCTAACCCAGCAGCTTATCCAGCGCCACCGCAATGCCGTCTTCGTTATTATTGGCGGTCACCATCTGGGCCACAGCCTTGACCTCATCGACGGCGTTGCCCATGGCAACACCGGTTCCGGCCCACTCAATCATAGACTTGTCATTCTGGCCGTCGCCAAACGAGACGACCTCGCTGGCATCGATGCCGAGCTTGGGCAGGGCACCCTCGAGCGCGCGGGCCTTGTCAATACCGGGCGCCGTGTACTCAAAGTACCAGTCGGCCGTAAACATACCCGAAAGCGTCTGGGTAAAGGGCGCGTACATCTCCTCGTGATGCGCTTGCAGATAGGCCGGGTCGCCCGCCGTCAGCAGCTTGTCCACGGGATAAGTGTCCACGACCTCATGCAAGCTCTCGACCTCGCGGATCTTAAGGTCGCAGGCATCGCGCTCGTATTTGACGATATTCTTCTGCGAGCCGTCCGGCAGTGTAATCATGCAGCGATACGAGTCCTCTACATGCAGGTCGCGCCCGAGCGAGATCATGGGGATCACATCATAGTTTTGCAGGTGATCAATCAGACGGTGCAGTTCGTCAGCTGGCATGGCCTGGTCAAAAAGGACCTCATCGGTCTGAGCGTCGACCACATGCGCGCCATTGAAAGCGACTAGCAGACCGTCATGGTTTTGGAGGTCGAGCTCCTGTGCCAGAGCATGTAGCCCCCATGCGGGACGGCCCGAAGCCAAGATGAGCTTAATACCCGATTCCTGCGCCGCGAGCAGCTTCTCGCGCGTACGCGGGCTGATCACCTTCTGATCGTTGGTAAGCGTACCGTCGATATCCATTGCGATGGCTTTAATTGCCATATGTGCCTCCTTGCATCGTTTTTATCGCGCACTATCTTATCCGAGCCGGGGCACGTTCGCACAGCGCGCGTATGACGGTTGCAAAACCACCCCATTTGAAACAAAGGCAAAAAAGTACTTGCAAAGACGCGTTCCGACATATAAGTTGATAAAAGACCGCCGTTGCGGTTTTAAGTAGATCGAGCATATGAAGTTTGAGTTTTAGCGTGTAAGAAAAGGAAGATCGGCAAAGTACAACCCCAAACGCAATGACAACTTAATGAGGTAACTGCCACATGTGAGGCACCCAGGGCATTGCTGTCTCGATTTTGAGCACGATGCCTTCCGCCTTGCATGGGCCGTTCCATCCCACCCCTGCAGCAACTGCCTCACGGGCTCATTGAAAACCGCATAGCACCCCAACGTCAGCACATCACCCACGGCAAGCACATCACTCACGACAACCAACACATCAACAAACAGCACGAACATCAACCGATTGGAGAAGCTATGACAAACCACCGCGCTGAAGACGGCGGTAAGAAAAGCATTCTGGATGCCCGAATTGAGCGAGCATATGCAAACGAATATGACGCCGCCTTTGCCGCCGCGACCATCAAGAACTACGCGTCGCTACCGCTCGCGACGATCTTGGCCGACCACCCTCAACTGCTGAAGCGCTGCACAAAGATCATGGGCGACCCCGACATTCGCAAGCTGACAGACCCCTATGCCCCAAAACGCGACAACGATTCGTGCGTCCTTACCGTAGGCTGCCTAGCCCATATGCTTACGGCGCTCGACACGAAACTCAAGCTCGAATGGGAACCCGACGAGCGTCATGAACTCGAAAGCAAGCGGAACACCCTGCGCACCGCACTGTTCCTTCCGTTGGACGGCCTCAAGCGCTGCAACGTCGAGCTCAATACACAGGCGCGGCAAAAGCCCGGGACCACGGGGCAGAAAACTCCAAGACCCCATGCGGCCATCGTCGACCGCAACCGATATAACCGCATGACCGCGCACTTTTCCGCCGAGGGAGCAGCCATAAGGACGCTGATCGACCTGCTGTGCCTCCTGAGCATCAACGAGCTATTTGAGGGCTATCTCGCCCTTGTTCCCGCGACGGCACCCAAGTCGGTAGCAAAGATCATCGAGACCTGCAGACGCCAGTTTGAGCGCCATCGCAATGGCAGCGAGATGAACGCCAGCATCGCGCAGTACTACGCGGCTCATTACAAAAATGACGGATGTGCCCCTGCCGAGCATCAGCTGCGGCTCGCCTACACCACGCCCGTCGCAACGCTCCATCGCTTTGGAGCCCTTGGCGCTTGCGAGCCGCACGAACAGGCAGCCTGCCCCACAACCGAGCTCGATCTCAGGCTCGGACGAACCCTGTAGCCCGCCAGCCCCTCCGCGGGCAACAATCCTATTCCACAACACAACCAACAGAAAGGAGTCCTCATGGACACCAATCATTCCCCCATCATCAGCCCCCTCACCATGCGTGAATCCGCCCGAGGTATCACGCTCACCAGCATTTACGATGAGATGCTTGCCCGTCGCGAGCTCTCCGTCATGGGAAACATCGAAACCCCGATGGCCCACGACCTATGCCAGCAGATCCGCCTGCTCGATGCCACCGACCCCAGCCGCCCCATCACCATATTTGTCGCCAGCGCCGGCGGAAGCGTGCGATCGGGTCTTGCGATCTATGACGCCATGCGCCTCGCATCGTGCCTCATCCGCACCGTCTGCCTGGAATTCGCCGCGTCCATGGGCGCCGTGATCTTTATGGGCGGCGACGATCGCCGTATGGCGCCCCATGCAGAGCTCATGATTCACGACCCGCTGATCCCCCAGGGGGCAGGCGGCTCGGCACTTGCGCTGCAGGAAACCAGCCGGCGTCTCATGCAGACCCGCAAGACCCTCACGCAAATCCTCTCGGACCGCAGCGGCCTCACGCCCAAGCGCATCCAGTCCCTCACTGCAAAAGACACCTACCTTTCGGCCGAGCGCGCCGTCGAGCTCGGCTTTGCCCACGAAATCCTCTCGACCACCAAGGAGGTCGCCCATGTCTAACCTCACCAGCCGCCTCGCCGCATCTGAGTCCGTATCGTCCACTATCCTCGCCAAGGATCGAACGCTTTCCTGCGACACCCGCCAAACGGGACTCAACAACAACGCACTTGTGATCGGCCCCTCGGGAGCCGGCAAGACCCGAAACGTCCTCAAGCCCAACCTGCTGCAAATGAACGCAAGCTACATCGTGCTCGACACCAAAGGCACGCTCTGTCGCGAAGTGGGACCCGTGCTGGCAGCCCACGGCTACCGCGTGCAATGTCTCAACTTCGCCGACCTCAACACCGTCCCGGCCCTTGCGCCCGGCATCGAGCGCTGCGGCTACAACCCCCTGAGGCACATTCGCCGCAAGGCGGACGGCAGGCCCAACCAGCAGGACATCCTCTCGGTGGCAAAGGCCATCTGCCCCATCGAGGACAACAACCAGCCTTTTTGGGATCATGCGGCGGCAAACCTGCTGTCGTGTCTTATCGCCTACGTCACCGAACAGCTACCCGCCGACGAGCAGACGATCAGCTCGGTCATCAAGCTGATCGAGCACCTGCAGGACGGTGCCACGGGTCGATTGTTTGACGACCTGATCACGACCGACCCCCAAAGCTATGCCCTCTCGCTATGGCGGCGCTACGCCATTACGCAAAATGCCGAGCGCATGCACGCGAGCATCGTCGGCATCCTTGCCGAAAAGGTCATGTGTCTGGGATTCGACGGTGCGGCACAGCTCTATCGTGAGTGCCATCAGGTGGACTTCGCTTCCATGGGACACACCCCCTGCGCCCTGTTTGTAACCGTGAGCGATATTGACCGCAATCTCGATCCGCTGACCGGCCTCTTTATTTCGCAGGCGTTTATGGGCCTCATTCGTGAGGCCGATAGGCAGCCCGACGGCAGCCTGCCCGTGCCCGTGCGCTTTATGCTCGATGACTTCGCAAATCTGCAGATCCCCCAGATCGACAACGTGCTCTCGATTATCCGAAGCCGCAACATCTGGGCAACGCTGCTGCTGCAGTCGACCAACCAGCTCGATGCGCTCTATGGCGAGGCACGCGCACGCTCCATCATGGGCAACTGCGACACGCATCTGGTGCTGGCGTTCCAGGATCCCGAGAGTGCCCGGGTGTTTTCCGACCGCGCCGACGCGCTGCCCAGCACACTCATGGCGACGCCGATTGATTGCTCGTGGCTCTTTGTACGCGGTCGCACTCCCGAACAGGTCGAGCGCTTTAGGCTCGAAGACCATCCGCTCTACGGGGAGCTGCCCGAGGCGCAGCGAGGCCATGCGGAGGCCAAGATCTAAGCGCAGGGTTCTCGCAGCGCGCGGCGCCCCGGCGATGTTCCACAAAGGCCGTGCGCCCCGGGACCACGGCAAAGCAAAGGGGCCCGCATCCGATAGGATACGGGCCCCTGACTATAAGGCACGATGCGTTAACAGCAGCGACTACTTACGGTGAGCGCGGTAGAACTCGATGAGCGCCTGAGTCGAAGCGTCCTGCTCGGCCTTGGCGGCGTCGTCGTGGAAGGCAGGGGTAATCTGCTTGGCAAGCTGCTTGCCCAGCTCGACGCCCCACTGGTCGTAGGAGTCGATGCCCCAGACCGTGCCCTCGACAAATACGATGTGCTCGTACAGGGCGATGAGCTCGCCGAGCGCAAACGGAGTCAACGTGTCGCCGAAGATCGAGGTCGTCGGGCGATTGCCCTCAAAGCAACGGGCCGGGACGATCTGCTCGGGCGTGCCCTCGGCACGAACTTCGTCGGCCGTCTTACCAAAGGCGAGCGCCTTGGTCTGGGCCAGGAAGTTGCCCAGGAACAGCTCATGCACGTCCTGACCGCTATCGGTCGCAGGGTTGGCAGTGTTAGCGAAGGCGATGAAGTCGGCCGGAACCACCACAGTGCCCTGGTGCAGCAGCTGGTAGAAGGCATGCTGACCGTTGGTGCCGGGCTCGCCCCAGAAGATCTCACCGGTATCGGAGGTCACAGCGCTGCCGTCCCAGCGGACGTGCTTGCCGTTGGACTCCATGGTGAGCTGCTGCAGGTAGGCCGGGAAGCGGTGCAGATACTGGCAGTACGGAAGCACGGCATGGCTCTTGGAACCGAAGAAGTTGACGTACCAGACGTTGAGCAGGCCCATCAGCGCGACGGCGTTGCTCTCGAGCGGCGTGTTGCAGAAGTACTCGTCGATGGCATGGAAGCCCTCGAGGAACTGCTGGAAGCGCTCGGGGCCGAGCACGACGATCAGCGACAGGCCCACGGCGGAGTCGACGGAGTAGCGGCCGCCGACCCAGTTCCAGAAACCAAAGGCGTTAGCGGGGTCGATACCGAAGGCCTCAACCTTCTCGAGTGCGGTGGAAACGGCGACGAAGTGCTTTGCCACGGCCTCGGCGTTCTGCTCGTCGGAGCCATCGATGGCGCCCTGAGCCTTGAGCTGCTCGAGCATCCAGGTCTTGACCTCGCGGGCGTTGGTGAGGGTCTCGAGCGTGGTGAAGGTCTTGGAGACGATGATCACGAGCGTGGTCTCGGGATCCAGGCCCTTGAGCTTCTCTGCCTGATCGTTGGGGTCGATGTTGGAGATGTAGCGGCAGTCGATACCGGCGTCGGCGTAGGGACGCAGGGCCTCGTAGGCCATGACCGGGCCCAGATCGGAGCCACCGATGCCGATGGACACCAGATGCTCGATCTTCTTGCCGGTAACGCCCTTCCACTCACCGGAGCGCACGCGCTCGGCGAAGGCATACATGCGGTCGAGGACCTCGTGCACGTCGGCGACGACATCCTGGCCGTCAACGATGAGCTGGCCCTTCTCGCTTGCCGGACGGCGAAGCGCGGTGTGCAGGACGGCGCGGTCCTCGGTGGTGTTGATGTGCTCGCCGGAGAACATGGCGTCGCGGCGCTCCTCGAGCTTCACCTCGCGGGCAAGATCGCACAGCAGCTTGACGGTCTCATCGGTCACCAGGTTCTTGGACAAATCGAAGTGCAGGTCACCAGCGTCAAAGCTCAGCTTGTTCACACGCTCGGGATCGGCGGCGAACCAGGCCTTGAGGTCGATGCCTTCAGCCTCGAGCTTCTCCTGATGAGCCTCGAGTGCCTTCCAAGCGGCAGTCGACGTAGCATCGATAGGTGCGGCAACAGTTGCCATAGAGTCCTCCTCAGCATACGGGCGCACGCCTCCATGCGCCCGGACATTCAGATGCCACTATTCTAGCGCAGGTCAATACTATAATCAGCGAGCGTTGCCAATCGGCCCCCAAACGGCAACCGATTAAAAAGGGACAGGCTTATTTTGGCAGGTCAAACGCTTTACCAACCAATAATAACCCGTCCTTTTATGGCAAATATTAGGCCGCGGCGCAGACGCTACCGAGCAACTCACGCAGAGGAGACCCGATACCCTCCAGCAGTTCGGGCGCGATAATGGCAAAAACGGGAACCTCACCGGTGCCCACGACAGCAGGCACCTTGCCCTCCGAGAGAATGCATCCATAAGGGACAAAACCGTCTTCGACGGCATCGAGCGCCGCCATGCGACGCGCGAGCTCACGCGCAAAGCCGGCAGTATCGGCATCGCCAATCGCCAGGACAAAGTCCACGCCTTCGTCGGTCGCCAGGGCCACGGCTTCGTCGATCAGCTCGTCTCCCCCGTCGCCCTCAAACGAGCCGCAGCGAAAAAGCACGCGCTCGAGCAGGGCTCGATCAAGCGAGCCAAGTGCCGCCGAGACAAGCTCATCGCGCGTATGCTTGTCACCGCCCAACACGACCAGCGCCTTGGTGCCACCGTAGTGAGCGACCAATCGTCCGCACCAGCGAGCCACGTCTCCATCCGCAACAAGGCGCGTCGGCATACCAAACCCATAATTGACCATCTTTCCCACAACCCTTCCGTGCGCGTAGGCGGTATCAATCGTTAGGCTCATGCTACGAAGCGAGGTTTTCCGAGCTGTTTCGCACTCTTTAGAGCTGCGTTAAAACCCGATCCAACCGCACGACCATACCTACCAAAACAAACCAGTCCCTTTTTGACAGGTTTTGACGACGTCCGGACGAGCGGGTATTATCGAACAAGTATTCGATAAGAACATGTGTTTGATGGGAGGGCTCGGATGGCGGGCGGGCAGCACACCTACATCTGCATCGACCTCAAGACGTTTTATGCCAGCGTCGAATGCGTCGACCGTGGGCTCAATCCGCTCACCACCAACCTGGTCGTTGCCGACGAATCGCGCGGACGCACGACCATCTGCCTCGCCATCACGCAGGCCATGAAGGACTTAGGGATTCACAATCGCTGCCGCCTATTTGAGATTCCCGATAGCATCGACTACATCAAGGCCGTACCGCGCATGCAGCACTACATGGAGGTGTCGGCGCAGATCTACGGTATCTACCTGGAATACGTCAGTCCGCAAGACGTTCACGTCTACTCAATTGACGAGTGCTTTATCGACGTGACACCCTATCTGGACCTTTATCACACCGATGCGGAAGGGCTCGCCTGCATGTTGCGCGACGAGGTCCTGGCGCGCACCGGCATCACGGCGACGGTCGGCATCGGCCCCAACCTATTCCAGGCCAAGGTTGCACTCGATATCACCGCCAAGCACGTACCCAGCCGCATCGGCATACTCGACGACGAGACCTTTCGCAAGGAAATCTGGCCCCATCGTCCCATCACCGATATCTGGGGCATCGGCCCCGGCGTGGCAGCACGACTCGAAAAATACGGCGTCTACGATCTGATGGGCGTCGCGGCGCTCGACGAAAACCTGCTTTACGACGAGCTCGGCGTCAATGCCGAGTATCTCATCGACCACGCCTTCGGACGCGAGCCGACAACCATCGCCGATATCCAAGCCTATCGCCCGCAAGCAACTTCGACCACTACAGGACAGGTGCTCTCGAAGGGCTATGCCTACGAGCAGGCCTACACCGTCTTGCGCGAGATGGTCGACAGTGCCGTGCTGGACTTGGTCGATAAGCACGTGGTATGTGACAGCATCTCGCTCTTTGTGGGCTACGCGAGCGAGCGCGCCGACATCCGCAGGCTTGATGCCAGCGGTACTGCACAATATGTGGACGGATGCGGACACCTGCGCTCGAGTACGTCGAGCATCGAACCCACCGCAACCGCCGGCCCCGAGCTCGCACCCCGTGCGCCCAAGCCCGTCCAGTGCGATGACGAAAGGCGTCGCCTGGTGCGCGAAGCGCAGGCAATCGATGGCATCTTTGTGGGAGAGCATGGCGGCAAACCGCGTGGTGGCTATGCCGCGCTCTTTGCACACTCCAACGCCTCGCGCAAGCTGCCCGAGCGCACCAATTCGTTTAAGAAGATCATGGGCTATTTCGATGACCTTTGGGCGCAAACGGTCGACCCTAAACGACCGGTCAAGCGAATCAACCTGGGCTTTGGCAACCTCATGCCCGAGGAATTTGCCACTATCGATCTGTTTAGCGATGTCGAGGCCGATGAGCGCGAACGCGACCTGGCGCGCGCCGTCCTGGCTGTGAAAGGCAAGTACGGCAAGAACGCGCTCGTCAAGGGATTAAGCTTTACCGCCGGCGCCACCGCGCGCGAACGCAACGACCAAGTTGGAGGACACCGTGCCTAAACCCAAACAACAGCCCGTGCGCCCGCCGACCGCCTTCGAGCGCCTGGCGGACCCCGAGGGCAGACGCCGCGCCGCCGACCCCAACCTCACAGCCAACGGTGCCGTGCGCGCCAACCGCGCCGCACAGTTTATGCCCTTTGCCGCCCTCACGGGATACTACGAACTCGTGCGCAAGCAGGAAATCACCGTCGAGCCAAAACGTGAACTCACGGAAGAAAAAGCCCTCGTGCTTTCTAAAAAGCTCGAGGGTCTCAAACGTGGCGACCTGGTCCGCGTCACCTATTACGATACGTACGGCTATCGCTCCCACACCGGCATCCTTGACGAGGTACTCCCTGCCTTCAGGCTCCTCAAGCTCAAAGATATCGCCATCGACTTCGACGATATCCAAGACATCGAGCTGCGCGGACGAGCCTAGACAAGGAAATGCATCCAAGACGGCGCTTACAGCGTCATGACGTAGTAGCCCGCGTCTTTCACGGCCGTCTCGAGGACACCGCGATCAACCGGCTGCTTAGAGCGCACGCGTGCCGTGTGGTCCGCATACGTCACCGTTGCCCACACGCCATCCAGTGCATTAAGGGCATTGGCTACGTTCTGAGCGCAGCCGTCACAGCTCATGCCGCCGATGAGCAGCTCATCGCTATAGGGGTAGTGTGACGCATCGGTATCCACCACAACAACCTTTTTGGCCTTCTTACCGCTCGCGCCATCGCTGCAGCAACTCTTCCCGTGTGTCGAAGCGGCAATACGACGCAGTCCAAAAAACATGCCGACGGCAATGACGGCCAGCACGATGAGATCCGCAGGGTTGAGCAAGTCACTCATGCGTTCCCCTTTCAAGTAGCCCTATCTAGATACCCCCATGGGGTGTCCCCATCTTAACCCAAAATCATGTCCGTTCGGTCAATTAGTTTCCCGCTTCAAACTTTTTTGTTGACCATGGCTTACTTTCGTGTATAAGTTTTCCTAGGCTAACAAGTGAGGGCTCGAAAGGGGCAACGTGACTCGAACCATTGACATCCCAACATACCAAACGGCTGTCGTGCGCAACTGCTCCCCTACGCTCGCAGGTATCAAGCCGGCTTCGCTCTTTACCTATCCCGGCGTTTACGCCAACCAAAACGGAAAACTCGGCGTCGCTCAAATCGAAGAGCGACGCTCTCGCCTGCTCGCCGTCATAGCCCAATGCAACCGCGAGCTCCAGCCGCTCGGGATCCATATGAGCGTTTTGGTCTGGCGCCCCTGCGGAGCGCTCATCTATGTGTACCGCCCTGCGGACCTCATGCGATACCTCTCCGACCCCCGCGCCACGACGGCGCTTGTCGCCGAAGGTTACGATGTCCACAACCTGCCCGCATCCCTGGTGCATCTCGCCGCGCGCATCACGCTGGCAAGCAGCAATGCCGCAGAAAGCGCCTATGACGGCAGTGTCTGCGCACTCGCGCGAAATAGGCACTGCGATACGGGGTGCATGTGCGAGTTCCCCCACGAAATTGGCTATTTTTTGGGCTATCCCTACGAAGATGTCCATCAGTTTATCGTCCAGCACGGCGAAAACTATAAGGTCTTTGGCGCCTGGAAGGTATACACAAACGTCGAACAGGCGCTCACGACCTTCGATTCCTATCGTGCATGCACGCAATACCTTACCTACATCTATCAGCAGGGCTGCAGCTTGGCGCAACTTGCCCAGGCAACCCGATAGAACATAGAAGCCGCGGCAACCTGCCGCACAACTGAAAGGACTCAACATGAGCAAGATCGCCGTCGTCTACTGGAGCGGCACGGGCAACACCGAGGCCATGGCAAACTTCGTTGCCGAAGGTGCAACCGATGCCGGCGCCGAGGCAGAGGTCATCTCCTGCGCCGACTTCTCTGCCGACAAGGCCACCGAATATGATGCCTTCGCCTTCGGCTGCCCAGCCATGGGCTCCGAGGAACTCGAGTACGATGAGTTCCAGCCGATGTGGGACGAGGTCAAGGAGGCTCTCGGCGACAAGAAGGTCGTCCTCTTTGGCTCCTATTCGTGGGCCGAGGGCGAGTGGATGGACAACTGGAAGGCCGACGCCGACGAGGCCGGCGTCAACGTCGTGGACTCCACCATCTGCTACGACGCGCCCGACGACGAGGGCGAGACCGCTTGCAAGGCCCTCGGAGCCGAGCTCGCGTAACGAACCCAGGGCTTCCAAGAGAGCCTGCATCAAAGCGCATCCCCATCCCTACAAAAGAGCGGGGCTGGATTCAAGTCCAGCCCCGCTCTTTTGTAACGGCAGTTACATCAACCGGCTACGAGATATTGCCCAAGAACGCCTTGGTGCGCTCGCTCTTGGGGTGGTCGAAGACCTCGCTCGGCGTACCCTCTTCCACAATGACGCCTCCGTCCATAAAGACGACGCGGTCGGCGACATCGCGGGCAAAGCCCATCTCGTGCGTCACGACGATCATGGTCATACCGTCGTGTGCCAGGTCGCGCATGACGCCCAAGACGTCGCGCACGAGCTCAGGGTCGAGCGCCGAGGTGGCCTCGTCAAAGAGCATGACGTGCGGGTTCATCGACAGGGCGCGGGCGATGGCAACGCGCTGCTGCTGGCCGCCCGAGAGCTGGCTCGGCATAAAGTCGATACGCTCGGCAAGGCCGACCTTGGTCAGCTCCTCGATGGCAATCTTCTCGGCCTCTTCCTTGCTGCGCTTGAGCACCTTTTGCTGCGCAAGCATGACGTTCTTTTTGACCGACAGGTGCGGAAACAGGTTGAACTGCTGAAAGACCATGCCCAGGTGCGTGCGCACTTTGTTGAGGTCGACACCCTTGGCGCACACATCCACGCCCTCAACGATAATCGAGCCGCTCGTGGGATGCTCCAGACGATTGATGCAGCGAAGCATCGTCGACTTGCCCGAGCCCGAGGGGCCCAAGACCACAACGACCTCACCCTTGTGCACATCCAGATCTATGTCGCGCAGGACCACGTTGTCGCCAAAGGCCTTCTGGAGGTTCTTGATGCTGACGACGACCTCGTTCGAGTTATTGGTTTCGCTCATGATAGGACCTCCTTACAGACCGGCGATGTGATCGGCAGGCGTCGCGACAACCTGTCCGGCGCTCTTTGCGGGACGTTTCTTCTTGGTCTCGGCCGTGCCCAAAAGCCTCGCCTCAAGACCGCTCACCAAGCGAGCGAGCGGCAGGGTGATGACCAGATAGAACAGGGCGGCAACCACGTACGGTGTAATGGAGCCCGTCGTGGCCACGATGGTACGGGCGTTCATGACGATCTCGACCACACCCACGGCGGCAAGCAGCGACGTATCCTTGTAAAGCAAGATAAACTCGCTGGTCAGCGTAGGCAAAACATTGCGGAACGTCTGCGGAATCATAACGTAGAGCAGCGTCTGGAAGGCATTCATGCCCAGCGAACGCGCAGCCTCGTTCTGGCCCTTGGGGATCGACTGAATACCGGCGCGGAAGATCTCACACAAATAGGCAGACGAATTCATGGCCATGACGATGACGCCGAGCACGTAGTCATCAACCTTGACGCCGGCCAACGGCAGACCGAAGAACGCGATATAGATCTGCAGGAACGCCGGCGTACCACGGATGATATTCACATAGATGCCGGCAAGGCAACGAAGGATGCGCGACTTGGAAATGCGCATGAGCGATAGAGCGAAACCGAAGGGAATTGCCAGCGGAAACGCCACAAGCACGATCGAAAGCGACATGAGGAAGCCCTTGAAGACGATCGGCAGGCTTTGGACCAAAATGACCGGGTTCAAGAACAGGCGCAGGAACATATTGGAGTTCCAAGCCTCGACCCACGGCTGCTCCTTAAGATCGGCCAAGAAGTTATCGAAGGCCGTCACACCCTTGATCTCCACCGACGGAATCTTGGAGATCTTCTTGGTCGAGCCATCGGCCAAAGTGTAGGTGCCGCTAAAGGCCTCATCGCCGCCCTCGACGGGGAAGGTCACGCCGTAAACCTCGACACGGAAAAAGCCGCCGGCAGGCGCCGTCTCGCCAAAATCAATCTTGAGCGTCTGGCCGTCAGCCTTGCACGTGGGCTTCATGGGCGTACGATCCATGAGGTCCTCGCCCGAGAGCATCGTCAATCGCGTGTCATCGGTACCAAACGTCGTGCCGTCGACAAACGTCAGCGAAAGACCGCTCAGCTCCTCATCGGCATCGGCCTGGACCTCCCAGGTAATGCGCGTCTCGGTACCGCCGACCACAGCGCTGCCCGAACCGGTGTTGGGTCGGGCGGTAATCTTTGCGGTCTCAAGCGCCTGGGCGGTCGTGGGCGCATATGCCCCCACACACACCAGCGCGAGCGCCACAGCCATGACGCAGACTAGCTTTTGGAGCAAGGCGGGCAGTGGAAAACGCTGCTCCACGGCCCCTTTGTTCAGTCGAGACAAGGTGGCTCCTATCGTAGAAGTTGCCGGCAAAACGAGACGGAAATGCTCTCCGTCAAGAGAAGCGCAAAGGCCCTCTCCGCCAAAGCGGAAAGGGCCCGCGAGCAATCAAGTAGCTATTTTACTTGATGTTGTACTTAGCCATGAGGGCGTCAACGGTACCGTCGTCGGTCAGGTCCTTGATGGCCTGGTTGATGTCGTCCTTGAGCTTGGTGTTGCCCTGGTTGATGGCGATGGCGTACTCCTCGCCGGTGCTGATCTGCTTAATGGTCTGGCAGGTGTTGAACTGCTCGGCGGTCAGCTGGCTGGCAACGGAGCGGTTGGTGACTACGGCGTCGCCCTTATCGGACTGCAGGGCGCTGAAGCACTCGGTGGCGTCCTTGTAGGGGACAATCTTGGCCTTGGGGAAGTTCTCCTGGGCAAAGGACTCGGCGGTCGAGCCAGACTGGACGATGATGGTAGCATCGGCGTTGTTGAGCTTCTCGCTGTAGTTGTCGGCCGTGATGTCGGTGTTATCGACCTTGGTCACGATAGCCTGATCGTCCATGTAGTAGGAATCGGAGAAAGTGACTTCCTTCTCACGCTCGGGCGTGTCGGTGATAGCCGCGATGGAGACGTCATACTTGGCGCCCGAAGCGACGCCCGGAACCAGCGTGTCAAAGTCATTGTTGACATACTCGACATCCAGGCCCAGCTTGTCGCCGATAGCCTTGATGAGTTCAAGGTCAAAGCCCTGATAATCGCCGTTGTCATCCTTGTACTCAAACGGAGCGTACTCGGCAGAGGTGCCGACGGTCAGCGTACCGTCCTTGACGAGCGCGTACTCCTTGGAGCCGTCGACCTTCTCGACCTTAGCGTCGTCAGAGCTGCTGGAACCGGCATTAGAACCAGAGGTGGCGTTGGACGAGCCGCAGCCCGTCAGTGCGAGGGCGAGCGCCATGGCACCCGTGGCGGCAAATGCGCCAAGCTTCTTGAGCTTCATAATCAGTCTCCTTCCGGTGACCTCGTTTGATTCAGAGGCCTGCAAAAACTGTTGGCTATTATGCACCTGGAATTACGAATCTGCAATGAGAAAACTGATTGAAACAAACCCATAACGTGAATGGAATACTCTACTTTGTGACAGTCATTACTGCTGCAATGACCTTAATAATCTAATTTCAGCTGCATAACCTGCAAGTTCGTTCGGAGTCTCCAAAATAAACGGCAGCGAACACAAACGGCCATTCGATACAATATTCTGCATAACCTGCATACCGCCACCAAATTCCTCGCTGCCAAGGTATCCCTTGCCGATGCACTCGTGACGATCTTTATGGGCGCCACAAGGGTTCTTCGAATCGTTGATGTGTACGGCATGCAAGCGATCGATACCCACCACGCGGTCGAACTCGTCGAGTACGCCGTCCAGATCATGGATGATGTCGTAGCCGGCATCGCTCACATGACAAGTGTCTAGGCAAACGCCCAGCTTGGACGACAGCTCGGAGCGTTTGCCGGCAACACCCTCAATGATGAGCGCCAGTTCCTCAAAGCTGCGGCCCACCTCGGTACCCTTGCCGGCCATGGTCTCGAGCAGCACTGTCGTCTGCTGGCCCTCAAACATCACCTGGCACAGGGTGTCGACAATCATCTGAATGCCGGCGTCGGAGCCCTGCCCCACATGCGCACCGGGATGGAAGTTGTAGTAGTTGCCGGGCAGCGCCTCCATGCGCCGCAGGTCCTCTGCCATGGCCTCCAGGGCAAACTCGCGTGCCCGCTCTTTGGCTGAGCAGGGGTTATAGGTATACGGGGCATGAGCTACGAGCGGGCCAAAGTCGTTTTGTTCCATAAGCTCGCGCAGGGCCGCCACGTCATCCATGTCAAGGTCTTTCGCCTTGCCGCCGCGCGGGTTGCGCGTAAAGAATGCAAAGGTATTGGCGCCAATGGACAACGCCGTCTCCCCCATTGCCCGATAGCCCTTCGTCGTCGAAAGATGACACCCGATCGTCAGCATCTCCAGCTCCCCCTCATCAGTTGCGGTGAAATACGGTCTATTGGTGCCCTATTTTGGCGCAAACAGACCGTATTCCACCGCAAGTTATAAAAGGGGCATCAGGGACAAAGGCCTCCAGGCATTCCAAGCGCTGGTGCCATGCCCCACGCCCTAAAGTTTCAAACGAATCGCATCGATGATGTGCGCACAGCGCTGTGTGGCGGCTAGGGACATGATGGGGCTTTCGAGTTTCCCCGCCTGAATGAGCTGCGTCGCATGCTGGATTTCGCCGTAGAAATCATCGACCTCAAACGGGGCATTTATTTCGAGCGTGCGCCCGTCGGAGTACTTCACATGGGCGAGCTCGGGGCGATGGAGACGCTCGATTTCCAACGAGCCCCGCTCACAGGCAATCGTTAAGCGGCTTTCATATGTTGCTTTGCCGTCGCACACCATATGAATGGGTATACCGCCGACGCTCATACGGATCTCGTCGGCCCAATCGACGCGGCCGCCCGATACGTCACGCCAGCGAACTTCACGGGATGAAACCTCGCACGCGCCCGCGAGCAAATCCTCAAACCAACCGACCGCATAGCAGCCCATGTCATATAGACAGCCGCCCTGCAGCGGATCAAGCAGATAGCCCGAAGGAGGCTCGCCGTAATCGAGCTTTTGCACGCTTTCAATCGAGACGATACGGCCAAGCTCACCCGACGCAAGCAAGTCCTTCACGCGAGTGCGCATCGGGCAAAACCGATTCTTCATCGCCTCCATAAACAGCACGCCGCGCTCACGAGAGGTGGAGGCAATCGAGAGAGCCTCTTCCTCACTCAAAACGGCCGGCTTTTCGCACAGCACGGCCTTTCCGGCGCGCAGCGCGCGACAGGCCCAACGCGCATGCATGCAATGCGGAAGAGCCAAGTAGATTGCGTCGACATCGGGGTCGGCAATCAGCGCGTCATAAGCCGCATCGCCGTTATCGTCGACCGAGGCATGGCCATGCGCAGCATCGATCGAAAACGCTCGGCAAAATTCCTCGACATGTGCAGGAGTGCGGCCGGCCGCAGCCACCAGCCGTGCCCCGTCGACCTTCTTGAGCGACGAAGCAAATCGATGAGAAATGTGCCCAGCGCCCAAAATGCCCCAACGAACCTCACGCAAATCATCACATGAATCTCGATGACCCACGACAGCCCCCTTCAGTTGCGGTGGAATAGTTCCTGTTTGGTCCCTATTCTGCCGCAAACAGGAACTATTCCACCACAAGTTATAAAAGGGTCATGAGGAGCGTGTTTTGCCGAAGACTTTAAGCATGGCCGTTACGGGGCCCGGCTGGAAGCGTCGGCGCACGTCATCGAGACGCTCGGGGATATCGATATGCTGCGGGCAGTGGCGCGCGCATTTGCCGCACTTGACGCAATTGCTCACGAGCTTGGGCTCGCTCGTGCGCACCGCACTCGCCGTAAAGTACTGCGATAGACCCGTAAACCAGCTGTGCGCATAGCTCGCGTTGTAGGCGGCAAAGCAGCCGGGAATGTTGATACCCTTGGGACATGGCGTACAGTAGCCGCATCCCGTGCAGGGCACACGGTTCGATTTCTCAAACTCCATCAGCACGCGCGCAATCGTGTCGAGCTGGTTGGCAGTCATCGAATTCGGCAACGCAAGGTCTGCCAGTGACGAATTCTCGTCCACCTGCGCGGTATCGGTCATACCCGAAAGCAACATGGTCACCTGGGGATGATTCCACACCCACGAGAGCCCCCAAGCGGCAGGCGCATGCAAATGCCGATCGCATGCACCATCGAGAACAGCGCGCGCCCGCGGAGGCAATTTGCCTGCCAAGCGTCCGCCCAAAAGCGGCTCCATCACAAACACCGCGAGACCTCGCTCGGCGGCGGCCATGAGCCCCGCCGTTCCCGCCTGATATCGCTCTCCAGCGTAGTTGTACTGGATCTGGCAAAAGTCCCACTCATACGCATCGAGCATCGTAAGGAAGTCCGCCGCGCTGCCGTGGTACGAAAAGCCTATCTGACGAATACGCCCTGCAGCCTTTTGCTGCGCGATCCAGTCCTCGATGCCCAGCGCCACCACGCGCTCCCACTGCGCAGGCGAGGTGATGTTGTGCATAAGGTAATAGTCGATATGGTCGGTCTGCAGGCGGCGCAGCTGCTCGTCGAAAAACCGATCGAAATCCTCCGCGCATTTGCACGAAGCATGCGGCAGCTTGGTTGCGAGCAAAACCTGGTCGCGCAAGCCCAGGCGTTCAAGCGAAGCGCCCACGCAAGCCTCGTTGCCGGGATAGAGATAGGCCGTGTCCAGATAATTAATCCCCTGCTCCACCGCACGGGAGATGATGGCATCGGCCGTCTTCGCATCGGGGTGTCCCGGCGCACCGGGAAACCTCATGCAGCCCAGACCCAGAGCGGATATTCGGTTACCACTTTTGGGGTCAACACGGTATTGCACGGCCCCTCCCTTCGCCATCAGCGCCCCGGCAAGGCGAAACACAATGGTCACGCAGCCGAAACATCGTGGAATCGCAATCGAGAACGTATCGTAACGCAGCAGAAATCGAGCCGTCACGGCACCGCTTTAACATCAGCAAAAAGCCCGATGAAAGGAGCCGGGCATGACCACGCGCATGTCTTTGCGGTCTGCCCCGCGGCATAAGCGCACAGCGCAATAGTTTCTTTTTATAACAGCCGCCCCGCGCACCCACCAATCACCCTGGCAGCATACAATCCATCAGGCGCCCCCTTACGCGGGCGCCTTTTATATGGGGAGATGATTCACATGCAGATCAACAAGGTCACCTTTATCGGCAAGGGCGGCGTCGGCCTGCTCTACGGCAGCATGATTGCCAAGGCCCTCGGCAATGACGCCGTCCAATACGTTATGGATGACGCCCGTTTTGAGCGTCACGCGGGCGATGCGCTCACCGTCAACGGAAAGCCTTGCGATCTCACGTCCGTCCGTGCCAGCGAGGCAGCGCCCGCCGATCTGGTCATCCTGACGGTCAAGACCACCGGTCTCGACCAAGCACTCAAGACTATGGAGCGTGTCGTGGGGCCCAACACGCTCATCGCCTCGCTGTGCAACGGCATTACGAGCGAGCAAAAGATTGCCGAACGCTTTGGCTGGGAGCATACCGTTCTTGGTATCTGCCAGGGCATGGACGCCGTGTTCCTCAACGGCGCGCTCACCTTTACCAATGCGGGCGAAATCCGCTTTGGCGCGGCAGCGGGCACCAAGCCCGCAACCGTTACCGCCATCGACGAGCTCTATACGCGCTGCGGCATCGCCCATACCGTCGAGAGCGACATTGCGCACCGCATGTGGGCCAAACTCATGCTCAACGACGGCATCAACCAGACCTGCATGGCCTACGGCGGGACCTACGGAAGCGCCACGGAGCCGGGCTCCGAGCAGCGCCGCTGTTTTGTCTCCGCCATGCGCGAAACGCTTGCGGTCGCCAACGCCGAGGGCGTTGAACTGACCGAGGCAGACCTGACGCAAATGGTGCACCTCATCGAGGGAATCGACCCCGCCGGTATGCCCTCGATGGCTCAAGACCGCATCGCAAGGCGCAAAACCGAGGTTGATGAGTTCGCGGGCACCATCTGCCGCCTCGCAGCCAAACACGATATCCAGGCACCGCAAAACGAATGGCTCTATCGACGCATTCGCGATATCGAGAAAAGTTGGTAGCGCCGACGCGCCGCATTCAACAGCCTTAACAGCAAAGCCGCCGCAAGGAGCACTCCCCTTACGGCGGCCTTCATCTTCGTCTATGACCGGCGGCCGATCTCACAACAGTTAGCGTTGCGACCCCGGCACCTCGTCCTCATCGTCGCGGCAAAGAACCACGCCTGCGCTTCCCAGCAGCGTGGCCGCGATCAGCGCGCCGACCACGATAGGAGCAGCCCCGCATGTCCCCTGCATGCCCGCGACGAGCGCGGCCGTGGGACCAAGGCAGCCAAGCATCAACGCGACGGCGGCAACGGCAATATCTCGAGCATTCACAAGACCACTTCCTCCAAGAGAAAGACCTTATTTCTCAAGAACCAGTGTGCCCCGCATCCATACGCCCAGCGTACCGCCACGGTAAGGGCTCTGTTAACTCAAACGCATACATAGAACGGACGTCCTTACGTTGCCCTAAAGCTCGGTAAAGACGCCCGTCCGCCAAATATCCGTGATGCAGAAAAATTACCAACCGGTGTAGTAATCGGTGGTTCCGGCAGCACAGCCGGAGTCATAGACCTTGCAATCACCCTTGGAGCCCGTAAAGGTCGAGCCCTGGGCCATATCGCCCGCGGCAACAACGTAATAGCCGTCGGAATCGCGCCAGAAGCCCTCAGAATCCTGAGTCCATTCGCCCGTGCGATAGTGATAAAGCACATTGCTGCTGTAATAGGTCTCGCGGCGACCGTTGTAGTTATTGACACCCATAGAGCGCGTCAGGCCCGATCCGTTCGCGTAGGACGCGGCAGACGCGTAGGACGGAGTGTAACCGGCGTTGTAGTACGAAGCCCGGGCGGCCTCGGCAGCCTCCGCCTCGGTGGCAGCAACCTCGAGCGCTTCGCGCTTGGCATCCTCAAGTGCAGTGCGCAGCTCATCGAGCTCGGTCGACTTCGCGTCGACCTCCTCCATCGTCAAAAGACTGCCCGCACCGTCGATACAACTCTGCAGTACAGCGCGCTCGTCATCGGTGGCATAGTCACCGTACATGTTCATGATGATCTGAGCACGCATCTCAAGGGAATCGCGCTTGACCTCCATCGAGGCGTTCCACTCCTGCATGGAGCCAAAGCCGTCGCTGCGATAGTCGACAGGCTGCACCAGCGTCGCCTCGGACGGCGTGGATCCAACCGTGTCGGACAGTGTTGCCGCGTGGGCATCAGTTGCACCGGCGCCCGCCAAAAGTGCCACGGTCAGAGCGGCGGAAAGGGCGGCGGCTTTCGGTTTTCGTGAATCGATCCTCATGTAGCTGGAAACCTCCGTAGTGCGTTTTTGCTGCGTTTGAGCTGCGTATGATTCGATCGCGCTGCATAGTACCCCGAGCAAATCGCGACCTGCGGTTTTACTCAAAAGGCGCACGTCAATTGCGTAAAACTCACATCCTCTCAACAGGAGTTTTCCACAACTCGAATGCATAAAGCATGTCAAAAACCCTGTTTTTGCGCCCTCTCTATGCAAAAAAGACGCCTGTGCAACCATTGTTCGCACAGGCGTCTTGAGCAGGCATTTTATGCAGTTATACCTATCGAGTCGCAAGGGGTCCTTGCACAAGTCGCCTTACTCGTCCAGCGCGGCGAAGGCCTGCTTCAGATCCCAAATGATATCCTCGGCGTTCTCGGTACCGATGGAAAGACGGATCGTGGAGGGCGTGATGTTCTGCTCGGCGAGCTCCTCGGCAGAGAGCTGCGAGTGCGTGGTAGTAGCCGGGTGCACGACGAGCGACTTGACGTCGGCCACGTTGGCGAGCAGTGAGAAGACCTGCAGATGATCGATGAACTTCCAAGCTGCCTCCTGGCCACCCTTAATCTCAAAGGTAAAGATCGAGGCACCACCGTTGGGGAAGTACTTCTGATAGAGCTCGTGATCGGGGTGCTCAGACAGACTCGGGTGGTTCACCTTGGCAACGTGGCTGTCACCAACCAGGAACTCAACGACCTTCTTGGTGTTCTCGACATGACGGTCAACGCGCAGCGACAGAGTCTCGGTGCCCTGGAGCAGGACCCAGGCGTTGAACGGGCTGATGCAGGCGCCCTCGTCACGCAGCAAGATAGCGCGGACATAGGTCGCGAAGGCGGCGGGACCGGCAGCCTCGGCAAACGAGACGCCATGGTAGGAGGGGTTGGGCTCGGCGATCTGCGCATACTTGCCACTCGCCTTCCAATCGAAGTTACCGCCGTCGACGATCACACCGCCCAGCGAGGTGCCGTGGCCGCCGATGAACTTGGTTGCGGAGTGGACGACGGTGTTGGCACCATGCTCCAGCGGACGGAACAGATACGGGGTGCCGAAGGTGTTGTCGACGACAACCGGCAGACCGTGCTTCTTGGCGATCTCGGAGATGGCGTCGATGTTGGGGATGTCGGAGTTGGGGTTGCCGAGCGTCTCGAGATAGATGACCGTGGTGTTGTCCTTGATGGCACCCTCGACCTCTTCCAGGTTATGGGCATCGACAAACGTGGTCTCGACGCCAAACTGGGAGAGCGTATGCTCCAGCAGGTTGTAGGAGCCACCGTAGATGGTCTTCTGAGCCACCACGTGGTCACCGGCCTGGGCAAGAGCCTGCAGGGTATAGGTGATGGCAGCAGCGCCGGAGGCGACGGCAAGACCTGCCACGCCACCCTCGAGGGCGGCGATACGGTCCTCAAAGACGCCCTGGGTGGAGTTGGTCAGACGGCCGTAGATGTTACCGGCGTCGGCAAGGCCAAAGCGGTCGGCGGCGTGCTGGGAGTTGCGGAACACATAGCTCGTGGTCTGGTAGATAGGCACGGCACGGGAGTCGGATGCAGGATCGGCACTCTCCTGGCCAACGTGAAGCTGCAGGGTGTCGAAACCAAAGGTGTGCTCGGGGTTGTTGATGAACTGGCTCATGATGATCTCCTTGATCGAACAAAAGTAATAAGAGTAAGAGAAGTAAGTCGCTGTCTCCTGATCACGCCGACGGGCGCAAACAGGAGCCCGGCATTCGTCTTGGTAAGCAATTCATATGCGGGCCTCCTTTCGCATCCCGGTTCCGTGGTCGGCTTAATTACCTACCGCCTTTGTGTGTTTTGAATAGTACGAGCATCGTCTCCCCGGGTCAATCACTTAAAAGCGCTAACCTGTTATCGGTTTTGTAGATAACACTCGAAAGGATGGGCGCCGATGACCCTCCAGCAGCTTCGCTTTTTGATCGCCGTTGCAGAGTCCGGTTCGATCAACGCCGCAGCCCAGCGCCTCTATACGGCACAGTCCAATATCTCCAATGCCGTCAAAAGCCTAGAGCAGGAACTTCATATCGAAATCTTTACGCGCTCTAGCCGCGGTGTTGCACTCACCAACGACGGCACCGAGCTTTTGGGTTATGCACGTCAGGTCGTAGAGCAGGCCGACATGCTCGAGGCCCGCTACGAGGACGGCGGTACACCTCAGGCCCGCCTTGCCATCTCGGCCCAACACTACGCGTTTTCGGTCGAGGCCTTTGTCAACGTCGTCGAGCGCTGCCGCGACAGCAAGTTCGAGTTCATCATGCGCGAGACCACCACAGCGCAGATCATCGACGACGTGCGCGCGTTTCGCAGTGACATCGGCATCCTCTATCTGGACGACTTTAATACCCGTGTCTTGCAGAAGGCCTTTACCGATGCCCGAGCAAGCTTCCATCACCTCTTTGATGCAAAGGTCCACGTGTTCGTAAGTGAGCGCCACCCGCTTGCCCGCCGCCCGCAGCTGTCCCTTGCCGACCTTACGCCCTATACGCGCTACAGCTTTGAGCAGGGAACCTCAAACTCCTTCTATTACGCCGAGGAGCCGTTTAGCTACATCCCCTGCGATCGCAACATTCGAGTCTCTGACCGCGGCACGCTCACCAACCTGCTGATCACCTCGAACGGCTACACGCTCTCCACCGGCGTGCTCTCAAACGAAATGCAATGGGGCATGGCATCGATTCCGCTGGCAGATGCCCCGACGATGCACGTAGGCTATATCATGCACGATGAACGCAAGGCCTCTCCCCTGTTGCAGCAATACCTCGACGAGCTCGACCGCATCATCCAAGAAAACCAGCCATCAGAGGACGGGGTAGATATGGTAGATTGCTAGCCCTCGGCGAACGCGGCGCTACAATGGTCACTCACACGAAACGTACCCAACGAAAGGAACCATGTGAAGGTCATCATCTATACCGACGGCTCGGCCCGATCAAATCCGGGACGCGGCGGATACGGTGCCGTGCTCAAATACACCAACCCCGCCGGCAAGACCTTCACCTCCGAGCTTTCGCGCGGTTACGCCAAGACCACCAACAACCGCATGGAGCTCATGGCGGTCATCGTGGCGCTCGAGGCACTCAACCGCCCCTGCGACGTCGAAGTCCATTCCGATTCGCAGTACGTCGTCAACGCCTTCAACAAGCACTGGATTGACGGATGGAAAAAACGCGGCTGGAAGACTGCCAACAAGCAGCCTGTCAAGAACCGCGATCTGTGGGAGCGCCTGCTCACCGCAAAGAGCAAGCACAAGGTTGAGTTCATCTGGGTTAAGGGGCATGCCGGTCACGAGCTCAACGAGCGCTGCGACGAGCTTGCCACCACGGCGGCCGACGGCAGCAACCTCGATATCGACACCGGCTTTAACGAGAGCGACCTGTAATAGCGTTTTCGCGCAGCTTTATATCCCCACGCGCTACACTCATCCTGTAGACCAAACAACGCAAGGGGGACGTATGCTGCGCATCGCGACTATCGGCACATCCATGATCACCGACGACTTTATCCAGGTCGTCAACGCCAACGACCAAGCCGCGTTTGTGGGCACGCTCTCGCGCGACGCAGATCGCGGCGCCGCCTTCACCGCTAAGCACGGCGGCGAGCGTAACTTCACCGCACTTGACGAGCTTGCGTCCGCCGACGACGTCGACGCCGTCTACATCGGCAGCCCTAACGCACTTCACTACGAGCAGGCCCTTGTCTGCATCGCCGGTGGCAAGCACGTCATCGTCGAGAAGCCCTTCTGCGCCACCGAGGCGCAGGCGCTGGAAGTCTTCCGCGCTGCCGAGGCAGCGGGCGTCGTAGCCCTCGAGGCCATGCGTCCGCTCCATGACCCCGCTTTCCACGCCATCGAGGACGCCCTGGGCGAGATTGCGCCCATCCGCCGCGCCTCATTGCGCTTTGGCAAGTATTCCTCGCGCTACAACGAGATTCTCGCGGGACGCGCCACCAATATCTTCGACTGCAATATGGCATCGGGTTCCCTCATGGACATTGGCGTCTACACCGTCGAGCCCATGGTCGAGATTTTCGGCATGCCCTCCGGCCTTACGAGCATGGCTACTCTGCTCGACCCCACCACGCGACAGCTCACGCACGGCCCCATCGATGGCTGCGGTTCCATCCTCGCCAGCTACGGCGGAGGCCGCATCTCCGTCGAGCTCGCGCACTCCAAAATTACGAATGACCTGCTGCCCTCGCAGATCGAAGGCGAGCGTGGCACTATCCAGATCGACCATCTGTCCACGCCCCGCAACGTCCGCATCGACTATCGCGGCGATGTCGTACGCGGCTCGGCGACCGAGGCACCGCGCGAACAGGGCGACAACGGCCGCGTGCTCGACCTGCCCAAATCGAGCAACACTATGGAATACGAACTCACAGACTTTATCACCGCCATCGGCGGCATCAATAACGTTAAGGAAGAGATTTGGGAGACCCCGGCAGGACGCCACGAGCTTGGCCACTACCGCGATGTCACGCTCGTCTCACTGCGCATCATGGATGCCGTGCGCCAGCAGGCCGGCATTACCTTCCCGGCCGACGCAGGCAAGCAGGCATAGCGATGGGCCTCTTCGATACGTTCTTCTCCAGCGTCACCGGCGGCAGTCGAGAGCCTCAAAAACCGTCAAACGTCGAGCTCGAGCTGCGCCGCAGGCTTACCGTGCTTGCAAGCGACGAGGCCACTCAAGACACTCCCCTGCGTTATTTCCTGCGCTGGGCGGGGCAAGTCCAAGGCGTTGGTTTTCGCTTTACCAACACCAACCTCGCGCAGGCACGCGCACTCACCGGCTGGGTGCGTAACATGGAAGACGGCTCAGTCGAGATGGAGATACAGGGAGCTCCGGCAGACATCCTATCTCATCTCGAGGCACTTCATGCCTCCTACGAGCGCATGGGAACGCGTTTTCGCCTTGTAGATGCCCAGGCCCGAGCCCCACTTGCCAATGAAGACGGTTTCAGTCCTCATTATTAGTATTGTGTGCTAAATACGGTATCATTTACCTACGACCGTTGATAGAAAAGAGGCGAGGCGCATGGCGGTGCAAAGAAGGAATACCAAGCAGCGAAAGCTGGTTCTTGACGCCGTGCGCCAAAGCTACAACCATCCCACCGCCGACGAAATCTACAACGTCGTGCGCGCGCAGGATGACAAAATCAGCCGCGGTACGGTCTACCGCAACCTCAATCTCTTGGCCGATGCCGGGGAGATTCTCTCGATCAAGACGCCGGGCGGCAGCCGCTTCGATCGCACCGTCGAGCCGCATGCGCATATTATCTGCACCTCGTGCAACCGCGTCATCGATGTGCCGCTCCCCTTCGACGCCCGGCTCGATGCCAAGGCGTCCGAGCAAATCGGTTGGAACGTCACCTCGCACTACACCATCTTCGAGGGCCTCTGCCCCAACTGTAGGTAGATTTTGGGACATGCCTACTCGGCAAGCAGGCGACGCAGTTCTTCTTCGACCGTGTGCACATAGCGGACGCGGTCATTAATGCCGCGCATGCTGGGATTGCAGCTTTCCATCAGATAGGGATGGCCCACCACGTTGAGCATGTCGCGGTCGTTTTCGTTATCGCCAAACGCCATCATCTCATCGGGCGAAATTCCCAGGGCACGACCGTAATCGGCAAGCGCGGACCCCTTGCCCGAATCAAAGCCGATAAAGTCGGTCCATTCGGTTCCCGACGTCATCACATCGACCCGGTCGCTAAAGCGACGCACAAAATACTCCAGCGCCGCCGGCTGCTCTGTCTCGGGCGTTTGAAACGCAATCTTAATGACATCCTCGTCAATGTCCTCGGGACGGTCGACCACCGCCACATCGCAATGGACCTCGTAACGCAAATGGTCGACGAACGCATCGTTGTCGCTTATGGTGTAGAGGTGCCCCTCGCAGGAAAGGGTTACATCGGCATGGGGGTAGGCGACTACGGCATTCGCGATATCCATCGCCAGGTCACGCCCCATAGAGCGCTTGACAACGGCACGCCCCTCGCTCATGACCAGGGCGCCGTTTTCGCACACATAGGCAAGCTCGTCTGCCACCGGGGCAAACAGGTAGCGCAAACTCGCATATTGACGGCCACTCGCCGGCATAAACACAATGCCGCGACGGTGCAGCTCGTCGATGAGCTCAAATGCCTCGGGGCGTGGCTCGCGCTCCCCCGGATGCAGCAACGTGCCATCCAAATCGCAGGCGATCAGCTTGATTCCCTCAAGACCCATATGTTCCCCCAAAGCATCCCATCAACAGCAAGACGGACTTTGAATAGTTGCCTCTCAAAGTCCGTCTTACGCATACGCACGTTAGCCGCGCGCCTTCTTTACGATCGTAAAGTCTGGAGCCATACTCACAACAACATCCGCCGCGCTCGATGCAAAGCGTCGACTGGCATCGAGCTCGCGTGTGACCACCGAGAGCCGAACGCCCTCGATGCCCCGGAGCATGCGACCCAAAACCGGTTGCACCGGCGTATACATGCGCACGGTATGCTCGTCCGAGTCACCCCGGAAGAGCGGCGCGTGCATATTGCCGATCTCCCAGCACGCATGCGCGAGCGCAATCGGATCCATGCGGTCGACTTCGACCAAATAGACCTCGGCACTGCGCAGGCGCACGACAACCACTACGGACACCGTGCCCGTGCGGTCGATAGCGAGCACGTCGCCGTCGGCAAGGCGTTCGCCATCAGCGGCATCCAGCCGGACATTCACCGTGCGCCCCAGCTCCGTCACGCCCACAAACGTGCGCGTATCAGCCTGGTCCCAATCGAGTAGCAGCTCGTCAACCTCAAAAATGCCACCCATCTCCCGACGAAGCAGGAGTTCATAGGACGGGTCGTTGAGATTTCCCAAGCATGTCGTCGAAACCAAGCGTTCAGGCATACTCTAACCCTCGACCTCGACGAGCTCGATATCAAAGTTGAGATCCTTGCCGGCGAGCTCGTGATTGGCATCGAGCGTCACGGCCTCGGGCGTCACGTCGATGACGACGGCGGGGACAGGCATGCCGCTCGGCGTGGACAGGAAGAGCTTCATGCCCTTCTCGATCTGCTCGATGTTGGGAACCTGCTCGGCCGGGAAGGTGATAACCATCTCGGGATTGTGCTCACCGTAGGCATCGGCCGCAGGAATGTGTACGGACTTCTTCTCGCCCACCTGCATATCGATAACGGCGGCGTCGAAGCCCTTGATCATCTGACCGGCACCGCAGGTGAACTCCAGCGGCTCGCCGCGATCGTAGGAGCTATCGAACTGCGTGCCGTCGTCGAGCGTGCCACGATAATGGGTCTTGACCTTCTTGCCCTGGTTGGACATGGTAACCTCCGTAATAAGGGCGGCGCACAACGCGGGCCGCCGTGAACATATGGCGCTAACTATACCCTAGTCATACAATTCAAAGACAGTTTGCAAAGAAACGCTGCAACCGGAGGAACCATGGCATATCCCGTATTTGACTTACATTGCGACACTGCCGACCGCATCGGCTGGACCACGCTCGATCTCGACCTGCGCTTTACCGCGGGCACCGACGGCTATTTCCCCGGCGACGAGACGCATCCGCAGGATTTCGACCTTATCGAGGGCAACGCCTGCGCCATCTCGCTCGCAAAGATCGGCAAAACTCCTTGGGCACAGTGCTTCGCCACGTTTGTCCCCGACGAGATTCCCACCGCCCACGCCGCGCGCTTCCAGGCGCAAATCATGGCGCATATGAGCGGCCAGGCCATGCTCAACCACGACCGCATGGTCAATGTGCGCAGCGCCGCAGACATTCGCCCCGCGCTCAAAGACGGCAAGGTCGCCTGCATCCACACCATCGAAAACGCCACGTTCTTTGCCGAGGACCCCGCGCTGATCGAGGTACTCAAGAGCCTGGGCGTACTCATGTCATCGCTCAGCTGGAACGCGCAGGGACCGCTCGCGAGCGGCCACGACACCCACGCCGGCCTCACCGCCGCTGGCATCGAGGCGCTTACGCAGATGGAGCACGCCGGCATGGTGCTCGACGTCTCCCACCTCAACGATGAGTGCTTTGACGAGGTTGTCGCCCACGCCACGCGCCCCTTCGTCGCCAGCCACTCCAACTCCCGTGCGGTTTGCGGCGTCAAACGCAACCTCACCGACGACCAGTTCCGCACCATTCGCGACATGGGCGGCATCGTCGGCCTCAACTACTGCAGCGAGTTCCTTTCCAACGACGCAACCGACAAGACCGCCGCAAACGTCACCTTCGACCAGCTGGCGGCACATATCGAGCATTGGCTCGACCTGGGCGGCGAAAATGTCATCGCGCTCGGCGGCGACTGGGACGGCGCCACGGTACCCGCTTTCCTCTCCGATGCCAGCATGATGCCCGAGTTCCAGAACATGCTCTCCAAGCACTTTGGCAAGACCGTGATGCAAAAGCTCTGCAGCGACAACGCGCTTGCCTTCTTTGAGCGTTATTAATTTCACATCCCTTGAGCGGGCCGGCATGTCAAGCGATCGACATGCCGGCCCATCCCCAATCTGAAGGATCACTTTTGACGCAGCAGTTTACGATTTCCGTATCCCGACCGGATGGCACATCCATCCCCGTCGTCGTTACCAAAAAGCGCGTCAAGAACTTCAACCTACGCGTCACATCGAGCGGTGAGGTCCACGCCAGCGCACCGCTCGGCGCCAGCCGCGAGCGTATCGAAGCGTTTGTGAAGCGCAACAGCGCCTGGATTATCGGCAGACTTGCCCAGCGCGAGCAACGTCAGGCGACGGCGAGAGAGCCGCTCAGTCCCTCGTCCATCATTGCACTTTGGGGCAAGCCCATCACGGTACAGGATGCGCTCGACCACAACTTTGCATCACCCGCACCGCGACCCAAGCAGGCTACCTTCGCAAGTTTTATGGGTACCGATGAGCCAAGTGGGCGCACGCAGGCAAAGCAGCTCACGGCTCTCGACGGCCTAACGTCCGATGAGCTCCAAGCCCACATCGACCAGCTCTATATGTCCGAGGTCACATCAGCGCTGCGCGATATGGTGCACGCATACGAAATCGCAATGGGTGTCACCGTTTCCCGCGTTTCCGTACGCAGCATGAAAACGCGCTGGGGCTCGTGCACGCCCAAAACCGGTGCCATTCGCATCGCACGCGAACTTGCCGCCTACCCCGTCGAATGCCTCGACATGGTTGTCGCCCACGAGCTCGTCCACTTGCTCGAGCCAAGCCACAATCAGCGGTTCCACGCCCTCCTCGACACGTACTGCCCCAACAACAGAGCTCTGTCGCAGCGGCTCAAAAAACCGCCCATAGAGACGTATTAGAACCGGTTAGCGCACGCGCTCGATCTCGACGCCGCAGCTTGCCAGGGGAAGACCGACGGGCGCCCAAGGCTTATCGAGCTTAACACGCACGCCAAGCAGCAAGGGGTAACGACGTAGTAGCATCGAGGCCACACCCTCGGCCGCGGCCTCGATGAGCTTAAACGTATGCTCGCGCAGATAGCCGTCGACATCGTGGCACACCGAGCCGTAATCAATCGAGGCATCCAGGTTATCGTGCTCCCCTGCCGCGCGCAGGTCGGCATAGAGCACCAAGGACACGACAAACTTCTGCCCCAGGGCGTTCTCCTCGGGATACACGCCGTGGTTGGCAAAGACCTCGAGACCGTCGATAGTAATGCGGTCGGCATGGCGCAGGTCGTCATAGCTCACATGAGGCACTGCCGTTGCGGTGGAAATCTCGCCCCTGCCACGACGGGCGAGCTCGGCGCCCTCGGTCTTGGTTGCATTCTCAGGTAGCTTTTTGTTAGTCATCGCGATCGTCTCCTTCGTTCAGAACCCCGACCGCGCATACCGACTACACGCGAATCGACAGGTTCTTTTTATCATCGCTCCAGTTGCAGGCATTGCGCGCAGGGCATGCAAAGCAGGCGCGCGACGCTTTGTCGGCTGCATAAAGCAGACGCTCAAGCGGCTGGCTGTTCACGCGCAGCTTTCGATGACCCAGAATGGCCGTCTTAATGGCTGCGGCATCTGCCGGCTCAAACGCCACGTCTTCGGGCATGCCGCCGAGAATCGCATCAGCGACGCGTTCGCTTGCAACATCATGGGATATACCCGATTCATACTGTTCATCTTTGCCGATATCGTGAAGAAGTGCCGTGGCATAGATGACCTCGCGGTCAAATTCGAGTTGCTCCTCAAGATTCTTGATCCACATAATGCGCGCGACATCCAGCAGATGGTCAATACCGTGGCGGCAAAAGATGCGCCCCGATTCCAACTGCGCAATGTTGCCCAGATGCCGCCGGAACAGCCCGTTGGCACAGATGTAGTCAATGCGAGGCATGGCACCAAAGGGGGTCAGGCCCGAAGCCATAAAGCCACGACGCGGCGTTCCCTCATCGGTCTTCGATGCAAAGTCGTTGACGACCCTCATGGTTAGCGGCCCAGCATCCTAAAGAATCGCTCCTCGAGCGACGGATCAGTCTCAAAGACACCGCGACGAGCAAGCGTTACGGTCTTGGTGCCGGGCTTTTGCACGCCGCGCATGGTCATGCACATATGCTCAGCTTCCATCATCACAATCGCTCCTTGGGGAGCAAGATATTCCATGAGGGCATCAGCAACCTGTGCACACAGCTTCTCCTGCAGCTGCAGGCGACGGGCATAGACCTCAACCGTGCGAGCGAGCTTAGAGAGTCCGGCAACGCGACCGTTAGGGATATAGCCGATCGCAGCCTTGCCGTAAAACGGCAGCAGATGGTGTTCGCACAGCGAGTAAAACGTAATGTCGCGCTCGACAACCAAATCGTTCGAAGCGACGGCAAAGGTTTTGGACAGGTGCTCCTCGGCGCTCTGGTCCATGCCGCCGGCAATCTCACCATACATGCGGGCGACGCGCGCCGGCGTCTCCAGCAGGCCCTCACGAGTTGGGTCCTCGCCCATGCCCTCAAGCAACAGCCTTATGGCGGCCTCGACTTTTTCCTGATTGACCATCTGGGCCTCACTTTTCCGATTTTGCGTTCGCGCTATGGTACCACGCCCTCCGACATCGGCCGCAAGCTACATAGTATGGGTCGAATAGACCGGATCGTCCCGCCAAAGCTCCACAGCATCGCAAAGCGCAACGCCCTCACGCGCGGCACGAGCGCGCGTGGCGTTCATGTCGATCACCCGCTGATTACTCGAACCCCTAAAGCGCAACGAGATATCGTACAGGTCTTGAACAAACGGGCCGTCCACCAGCATGTCGAGGCAGGCAAGGATACGGTCCGTCACCTCGGTATGGTGACAACCGCCCGGCATAAGCTCCTCGAGCACGTCGCCGGTAAAGCACCAAATGGTCTTCCCCGACTCCACAGGATAGGCAGCACGCACGCGTTCGATAAATTCAACGAGACCCGCCTGATTCTCGGGCTCCATCGGCTCCCCGCCCAGAATCGTCAGTCCATCAATAAAGGGATGGTCGAGACTCTCGATAATCTTATCCTCGACGGCGCGATCGAATGGCTCGCCCGCGGCAAAGTCCCACGCGACGGAGTTAAAGCAGTTCTTGCACCCACGACGGCACCCACTCACAAACAGAGAAGTACGAACACCTTCCCCATCAGCAATGTCGAAATACTTAATGTTCGCGTAGTTCATAGATAACTCTCCCGGGAGGCCGGGACATATCATCCCGTCCTCAAACATTCTCGGCCTGCGGCCTGCGAAACTGCGGGCGGGACGATATGTCCCGGCCTCATGCAAAGGGTAACTCAATGAACGAAGCGAACATCGAGTATAGGGTTCGAGGTCTAATAAAAACTTTGTTGCAGCTCAACCGTCATCACAAGCAAAGCGTTGTTGCAAGTCAACTCATTTCCGCTAAGAACTTCGAGGGGTGAGCAGGCCGCATACTGCATCTCAGCTACGTCAACTTGGCCGCCCCGTAGCGAGGCCCCGGACCTTTGCTCGATATGAGTTCCGCACGAACAGGAGGCGCCAGTGGCGCCTCCGTCGTGAGCCAGGACTGTCCGAAATAGCGAGTAAAGGTCCGGGGCCTCGCTACGGGGCGGCCTGGGATGGTTATTAGAGATGCAGCACGCGGTCGCGGATCTCCTCGGTTCGACCCTGGTTCCAGAATTGGGTACCGATGTAGCCGCACGTACGACGGGCGACGTTCATCTTCTCCTGATCGCGGTTGCCGCAGTTGGGGCACTCCCACACCAGCTTGCCGTCATCTTCGACAATCTTAATCTCACCGTCGTAGCCGCACACCTGGCAGTAATCGCTCTTGGTGTTGAGCTCGGCGTACATGATGTTGTCGTAGATGTACTGCATCACGCGAATGACAGCCTTGAGGTTGTCCTGCATGTTGGGAACCTCGACGTAGGAGATGGCACCGCCCGGCGAAAGCTGCTGGAACATGCCCTCGAACTTGAGTTTGTCGAATGCGTCGATCTCCTCGGACACGTGGACGTGATAGCTGTTAGTAATATAGCCCTTGTCCGTCACGCCCGGAATAATGCCAAAACGGCGCTGCAGGCACTTGGCGAACTTGTACGTCGTCGACTCCAACGGCGTGCCGTACAGCGAGAAATCGATGTCGCTCGCGGCTTTCCACTCCGCACACTTGTCGTTCATGTGCTGCATGACCGCCATGGCAAAGGGCGTGCCCTCCTTCTCGGTGTGGCTGTGGCCCGTCATGTACTTGACGCACTCATACAGACCGGCATAACCCAGACTAATGGTGGAGTAACCGCCCACGAGCAGCTTGTCGATCGTCTCGCCCTTCTTAAGGCGCGCCAGGGCACCGTACTGCCAAAGAATCGGCGCGGCATCCGAAAGCGTGCCCATCAGGCGCTCATGACGGCACAGCAGGGCACGGTGGCACAGCTCAAGGCGCTCGTCGAAGATCTTCCAGAACTTGTCCATGTCCTGATGCGAGCTCAGCGCGACATCGGGCAGGTTAATGGTCACAACACCCTGGTTAAAGCGGCCGTAGTACTTGGGCTTGTTCGGATCATAATTGAGCGCGTTGGCCACGTTGTTAAAGCCGTTGCCCGAGCGATCGGGCGTCAGGAAGCTGCGGCAACCCATGCAGGTGTAGCAATCGCCGTTGCCCGCGGTCTCGCCCTTCGACAGCTTAAGCTCGCGCATCTTCTTCTCGGAGATGTAGTCGGGCACCATGCGCTTGGCGGTGCACTTCGCAGCCAGCTGAGTCAGGTAGAAGTACGGGGAATCCTCGTAAACGTTATCGTCCTCGAGCACATAGATAAGCTTGGGGAACGCCGGAGTGATCCACACGCCAGCCTCGTTCTTAACGCCCTCATAGCGCTGGCGAAGCGTCTCCTCCACAATCATGGCAAGGTCATGCTTCTCCTGGGGCGTACGGGCCTCGTTGAGATACATGAAGACCGTCACGAACGGTGCCTGGCCGTTCGTGGTCATAAGCGTCACGACCTGATACTGAATCGTCTGGACACCGCGGCGGATCTCGTCGCGCAGACGATCCTCCACGACCTCGCGGACCTTTTCGGGAGATGCGGAAACGCCGAGCTCCTCAAGCTCGCGAGCAACCTCGCCGCGAATCTTTTGACGGCTCACCTCGACGAACGGGGCGAGATGAGTCAGCGAAATCGACTGGCCGCCGTACTGGGAGGAAGCAACCTGGGCGATGATCTGCGTCGCGATGTTGCAGGCCGTCGAGAAGCTGTGCGGCTTCTCAATCAGCGTACCCGAGATAACAGTACCGTTCTGGAGCATATCCTCCAGGTTCACCAGGTCGCAGTTATGCATGTGCTGGGCAAAGTAGTCCGAATCGTGGAAGTGAATCAGGCCCTCGTTGTGAGCATCCACGATCTCCTGGGGCAGCAGCACGCGCTGCGTCAGGTCCTTGGAAATCTCGCCGGCCATGTAGTCGCGCTGAACGGAGTTGACGGTCGGGTTCTTGTTAGAGTTCTCCTGCTTAACCTCTTCGTTGTTGCATTCGATCAGCGACAGGATCTTGTCGTCGGTCGTGTTCTTTTGGCGCTTTAGGCTCTGAACATAGCGATAGATGATGTAGTGGCGAGCGACCTCGTAGCAATCGAGACGCATAATCTCGTCCTCGACCAAATCCTGGATCTCCTCGACCGATACGGTGTGACCGGCCTTCTCACATGCCTCGGCGACGTTTTGTGCCGCATAGATCACCTGGCGGTCGGTAAGGCGAGAGCCTTCCTCGACCTCCAAGTTTGCGGCGCGAATCGCATTGACGATCTTATCGATGTCAAAGGTAACCTCGGTGCCGCTGCGCTTGATGATCTTCATCCTCTTGCCTCTTTCGCATCGTAGCCTCATTGCGCTTCAGAGCCAAACGATGCCTGGCAGGGCTTACCCTGTCTTGCGGCGCCGTCGCGCAATCTGTGTTTTCGATAACCATAGACCCTCATGCGGACAATCCTCGCAGCCGATCAAGGGGCTCAAAGATCCATCCAAATGGGGCGAATAAGGTTCTCGCTCTCTGTCCATCATCTATCATACGACAAAGAGGCATCTATATCCTGTATTCATTTTTTAAGTTAAACACAACATATAGTGTTTCAGCAGGTAAAAGTAATTAGTCAATTTGCAGACGCATTAAAAATGAAGGCCTCTTGGTAGGCTGCTAAAACGTTATCAACTCGACTACCTGCGCGGCAGTTTTGAAACCCCCTCAACCGAGTCGCCGCCAAATAGCACCAAAATCAAGCCGCTCGCGCTAAAAGAATCCAAAAGTTTGTCCTTGACCAACATGTTGCGGTCGTGCCTTGCCGAGCCTCATGCAACCGCGGCACGAATCCTTGAAAGATATGTGTATGCAAGCGGAGAAGATGAGAGTTTCCTCGGATGACTACTGAGAAGCATCCCGGAAGATCAAAAAACTCGAAATTTGGTGACGTATTTGGCAACCAAAACAAAACAGCCCAGAGACTTAGTCTCTGAGCTGCGAACATTTGGTGGGCGTTAGAAGATTTGAACTTCTGACCTCTTCCGTGTCAGGGAAGCGCTCTCCCCCTGAGCTAAACGCCCAAATGGAGCGGACAACGGGGCTCGAACCCGCGACCCCAACCTTGGCAAGGTTGTGCTCTACCAACTGAGCCATGTCCGCCTGCGAGGATTTAATATACGGGATGATTAACCCAAATGCAAGAATTATTTTCGAATAATTTGAAAATAGTTCCCGATACCGATGACCCCCGCCTGCTTTGCCGTTCATTACATTGGAAGGATGGAGATCACGGGGAAAGAGCCCCAGCAGCGAGCGACGTCCCAGTGCCCCGGATCACCCCAAAGCAAGCGGGCGTAGGCCGGATGGCCACGCCCGTGAAGCTGAGGGGCAAGATGGGGTGCCCGGAGCCCGCGCAGCGTCAACAAAAAACGCGGTTCGTTAGAACCGCGTAAAATTAGTGGAGCGGACAACGGGGCGTCCGCGTATCCGCTTCGCGGATCCGCACCGGCTTCGGCCGCCTGTCGGCGTCCTCGCCAGCTCGCTTCAAACGCTCCGCGTTTGCTTAACGCTCGCTCCCTCTCGGGTTCGAGCCCAGGCGATGGGTACGAAAAAGCCCGGCTACCGTGGTAGTCGGGCTGTTGCGTTTGGAGCGGACAACGGGGCTCGAACCCGCGACCCCAACCTTGGCAAGGTTGTGCTCTACCAACTGAGCCATGTCCGCATATGTAAAACAAAACGGGCGCCGGAGCGCCCGGATGTTGCCTGGAGGCGAAGCCCGGATTCGAACCGGGGGTAAAGGCTTTGCAGGCCTCTGCCTTACCACTTGGCCACTTCGCCGAAAAAGGACCGACTGAACGGTCCGGAAATGCAATGGAGCGGACAACGGGGCTCGAACCCGCGACCCCAACCTTGGCAAGGTTGTGCTCTACCAACTGAGCCATGTCCGCTTGCGGGTTATTAATTTACGCGAGTTGTCCAAAAGACGCAAGTACTTTTTTCAAAAAAGTTGTCCAGTGCAAGTTCGCGCAGGTGGGCAACGTCAAGCCAGAGCGCTAAGCGCACGATTCCAATGCCGAGCTAAACAGCTTCACCATCCGAACGCGTGTGCCGGCGCCATCCGTACGACGGGCAACCTCCACATTATCGACGAGCATGCGCATAAGCTTGATACCACGTCCGCGTTCCTCGGATGCCACCGGCTCGCTCGCCCCATCGATAGAATAGCCAGCACCCCGATCAAGCACCTCGAGCACAACACGGTCCCCATAGGCCTGAACCGTCAGGATGCAGCCAACACCGCCCGCATGGTCATACGCGTTACCCAATGCCTCCCCCAACGCCAATGCGACGTCATAACGCTCATCACGCCTCAGGGGAAGCGATTCGAGAAGCTCGGCCACACGGTGCCGATAATACGGGAGGTTCTCGATGCCTCGCCGCACTTCGATGCTCTTGCTCCATCGTGGCAACTCTCCCACCGGAATGGCGGGAATCGACTCACGCGCCGGACCCGCAACATGAAGGATGTCGACAAGTCGGGCAATCTCCAAAAAGCGAATGACCTCATCGGAGGCGTTAACGAGCGAAAGCAGGCCCTCTCGCCTCATGAGCTCTCTGGCACGTGTAAGCAAAAACGCCAAACCCGTCGAGTCGATAAAGCCCACGGCCTGGCAATTGATGACAACACGACGCACGCCCCGGTCGATCAGATTATCCAACCGTCGGCGCAGGACGGACACCGAGGCGATGTCGACATCACCCGGTGGCGTCAAAACCGCTATGTCATTCCACTCATTCATACGACCATGGTTCCCCAAAAGAGCTCGCTCGATGCATACGTATCTGCAACTGCGCAGATTTTGCCCGTCAAGCGTCGCGGCCTACGATCGACCCCGTAAAAACTCAAGGGAAACCAGCGCGATGTCATCGTCCAGCGCTGACTCGGTAAAGCGGTCAAGCTCGCCCAAGACCTTACCGCAGATTCCCGATACGCCCTCGCCCGAAACAGAGAGCAGAAGGTCACGAAGACGTTGCTCGCCAAAGAAAGCACCCGAGCGATCACGTGCTTCGATTGTTCCATCGGTATACATAAATAGCATGTCACCAGGAGCGAACGTAAACACGCCCGTCTCGTACACCATGCTCCCAAAGGCACCGATCACACCCGATTGGCACCCAAGGAGCTCCACTTCTCCCCCTCGGGCTTCTCCGCCGCCAAGCGGCTTCGACTCTGGCCTAATGACCATAGTGGGAGGATGTCCCGCTGAGCAATAGGTAGCGCGACCCGCTTTAAGGTCAATCTTGGCGATAAACGCCGTCACAAACGTCTCGACCCTCGAAAAGCCCATGAGCATGCTATTGAGCGAGCGAGCCATGCGGGCAGGCCCCGCACCCTCCCAGGCATAGGCCGTCAGCGCCGTCTTGACGAGCGCTGACATCGACGCCGCCTCGATTCCTTTGCCGGAAACATCGCCCAAAATCATTACAGCGCAATCGTCGGGAAGACGGACAAGCGTATAAAAGTCGCCGCCAACCAACGCCGAGTTCGTGGCTGACAGGTACACCGAATCGGTTGCGATACCCGGAACGTCACCAAGCGAATTTCTCATGCCAATCTGAAGCGTCTGAGCAATATGACGTTCTTCGCGCTTTTGAGACTCACCCTCGTAGATCAGCTCAAAGTCGTGCGCTAAATGCACCATGTAGTCGTATTCAAGGTCATCGATTGGCTCCTGGCTGCCATCACGAAGCAGCAAAACGCGCCTCGTAGGCCCCTTGGCGATATCGGCGGGAACAATCGCATCGTTGCTTCGTTTGCCATCCGCTTCCGAGTGATAGCGCCCCGCTTCGATGCCGGAGTCGACATAAAGTCCCTGACACGGTAGGCCGTGGGCCCTCAACCATGCGCCCATAGACGTGGATTCGTCCACACGTGTAAGGCGCACATGTTTGAGGTCATCTGCGCTCGTCCCGCCCAGCACCGATGCCTCGAACCCATCGGAAGATGTCCCCAGGCGTGCCGCCGGCGTCGTGACGGAAAAGAAGAGCGACTCCGGATCGCCCGGCAGCGCCACACGGCTGCCGCCCTCGAAATCGATGACATAGGTTTCGAGGTCCGCATCATACTCCACGGGGCAGAAATGGCAATTAAGCACGGCGCAGATTTCGGTCGACACCGCACGCGAGGCGGCAACAGGATCATCGAGGTAGGTAAACAGCTCATCCCGAAGCACATTCAACGAGCGACCAAGCTCTGCCGTACGACGCGAGCGCAAGCTTGACGCCATGCCGACCAGCTGGATGGAGAGGTAATCGCAAATGACCTCGAGCACGTTGACGTCATAGGCAAGCGGTGCCTGCGGACGCTTCCAACCGACCTCCAACACACCGAGCACCTGAGTACCGTAAAACACGGGAAGACATATCTCACTGCGGTATGGAGGCATATCTTGCACGCGCAGCAGGTGCTTAGAACGATTGTCCAGGTCCATGAACATACCGGAGGCGGCCCTATCACCCTCAAGGTCCTGTTGAATCGACAAGCGACAGGCGCGCGACTCGCGAAGAACATACGTCGGAATGCCAGCGCCATACGGCAAAAACTCGGGCAGGTAGCTGTCGTGCAGCTCCTTGGAAACACCGCGAAGCTTAAAACCGCCGCTCTCAGAAAAATAGATAGCGGCACCCGAAGCATCGAGCGTTCCTACAAGCTGGTTCAAAACGGTATCTAACAAACTAGGCAGCTCATCGGAACCCACCGTACTCATAATGACCGACAATGTGCCCGAAAGGCGCTTATTCGCCACCCTGAGCTCCGAAAGCGCACGCTTGAGCTGGCGATCGTGCGAGTATTGCTCTTCGATGCTATGGAGCGCCACCAGAACACGCGGCGCGCGGCGCCCAAAGATGCGAGGCGGTGTAACCGAGCCGGCACAAACCAGGACGGGGATAAAGGAACCGTCACTCAGCTTGAGCATCAGTTCGTTCTCGGAGCCATCAGTTTCAAATGGCAGGCGATGTTCCGTCGCACGTTCAAAAGCGGAAGAGTACAGGACGTCTTTGACATCTCCACCGATGACGTCAGCACGTTCCTCGCACATCAAACTAAGCAAGCGATTATTCACATGCAAAATGGTTCCGTCGAGCTCGCAGATGATGACAGCATCGCTCGTGATCTCGACTAGTTGGGCAACGTCTGCCCACTCGTTGCGTTCAAGCGTTTCCATCGTGAACCCCACCGTCTATCGGTAACAAAAAAGCCTCCGAAGAGGCTTCTCAAATGCGATGGTGTCGGAGGCGGGACTTGAACCCGCATGACCAAAAAGCGGTCACTAGCACCTCAAGCTAGCGCGTCTGCCAATTCCGCCACTCCGACATGCTATGTTGTTGATTCGCGGTCCGTTTGGTTGGACCCGCTCTTTCAACGAGGAAGATAATAACCTATGATTCGAGAACTGTGCAAGCACTTTTTTGAAAAAAGTTTACGAAATTGTAAATGCGCAGGTAGACGCTTATGTCCGGTCCCGAATCGGTGTTGCCTCCGGCGCGTCCTCGGGCATGAGCGATATTTTGCTACGCACTTCGTGCTGCAAAATATCGCTCCCCCTGCGGAATGCGCCGGGAGGCAACACCGATTCGGGACCTGCGTCCACGTACTCCAGACACCGTTCTCAAACATGTTCTGGGGCTGATATATATTTAGTGGCTCGGCTTTGCCGAGCCCTTATATAAGGAGGCCGGAGCTAATGCTCCGGCCTCACTCAATTTCTTATTAGGTTTAGTGAGCGATCGAGGAATCGCACTCCCCCTGCCGAGTTAACGTAGGGCCCGCCCTGGTGTTACTTTTCAGAACATTCCGCACTGATATCTTCTGAATTGATGACGCCAATCGCGCACCCATATACCATTGGCGTCGACACCATAAGATGCGGACCGCGCGGTGACCCCACATTCCGCTGGCGCCCACAGGGCTGCCCTCGTTTCCTGACATGTCCCGCGCGGGCCGCGGCGAGCCGAGACCGCCGCATGACCTAATAGGAGCATGGAGCGATACCGCGGACCCGAACAACCGCATTCTATCGCGCCCCGTCAGTGTGCCGTCTGCCCGGTCCAGGCGAGCACGGAAAGAACGGAGCGAGACATGAGAGCCGAATCGACACCCGGCGCCCGCGGGCCGGTCTTCTGCGGGGTCGACACCCACGCCGACTCGCACTGGCTGTGCGTCCTCGACTGGAGGGGCCGCAAGGTCCTGTCCCGCCAGTTCCCCGCCGACGCGGCGGGCTACGAGGCGCTCGCCGGGGCGATCGCGGCGGCCGGGGAGCCGGCCTGCATCGCGATGGAGGGGACGTCGTCCTACGGGGCGGGCCTCACCAGGCACCTCGCGTCGCTGGGGATGCCCGTGCGCGAGGCGCTCTCCCCGGCGGGGACGCAGAGGAGGCGCCCGGGGCAGGGAAAGTGCGACGAGGCGGACGCGGAGAGGGCCGCCCGCGCGGCGATGTCCGGCTCGAAGCTCGGGACCCCCAAGAGCCAGGACGGGTGGGTCGACGGGGTGCGCTGCATGCTCGCGGCGCGCTCCGGGGCGGTGAAGGCGCGGACCTCGGCGATCAACACCGCGAGGTCGCTGCTCACCACCGCGCCGGAGGGGCTCAGGTCGAGGTTCCGCGGCATGGGAGGGCCGAGGCTGATGGAGGAGCTCCCCTCCGTGCGCGCCGAGGGCGCGCTGGGCGCCGCGCTCGGCGCGCTGGCGGACCTGTGGGCGGCGGCGCGCGACGCGGCGCTCGACATGGAGCGCGCGATCGAGGCGTCCCTGGAGGAGAACTGCCCCGCGCTGCTGGCGATGTACGGGTGCGGGCCCGTGAGCGCGGCCAAGCTCGCGGTCGCGGCCGGGGATGTTAGCGTCAATCTATTTTTCACCAGTTTCGCCAAACAGGCGCGCCGTTCGCGCAAAGGCGGTTTCACCGGTTGCGCTAACGTATTTTCACCGATTCCGGTCACGGCTTGACGGGCCCGTCCCTCGGCAGGTCCTTCAGCCTGTAGGACCTGCCGGTTATCTTGACCAGGTGGCAGTGGTGGCACACCCTGTCCGCGATCGCGCTCGCCGCCACGTCGTCCCCGAACACCCTGCCCCAGCCGCTGATCCCCACGTTGGTGGTGATGATCGTCGAGCGCTGCTCGTAGCGCGTCGATATCAGCTGGAACAGCAGGTCCGCGCCCGCGCTGCCGACGTCGAGGTAGCCGAGCTCGTCGATGATCAGCAGCCTCGAGTGGGCGTAGTACTTGGATTGGCTACACTGATGTGGACAGTTCCGGGAGGGGCGCGAGAGACGGGAGGGCCGTATATGAGGGACCCCAGGCACCCGAGGCATTTCACCGACGAGTTCAAGAGGCAGATAGTCGACCTCTAC
>NZ_JBBNKO010000011.1:0-78452 GCF_040092945.1 Collinsella sp. CLA-AP-H1
GGCCCTCTACGGGGCAGGGGCTGACGGCCGTCCGGGGCGGTCGGCCAGCGACCACCGGTACGGCTCAATCGTATAACCGTGCAACGGAAAAGAGCCGCCCTTTCGGACGGCTCAAACTGTAATGGGGATTAAAAACTCATTTAATTCCCGTGCTCGTCGCGAGCGAGGGGCAAGCCTCTGCCACTCGCGAACAGTTCTGTCACTTTGGTGCCGCGTGAGGCGCGTATCTGCGGATCCGCGGTTATAATGGGGCAAGACAACCAAGAGGGGGGGCGGAATCCATGGCGCTGATCTATGTCGTTGAGGACGACGAGCCCATTCGTCGTGAGCTTATCGACATCCTTGCCCGCGCCGGTTTTGAGGTTGAGGCATGCGAATCGTTTGAGCATGTCTCGCGCGATATTCTCGCCGCCGTGCCCGACCTGGTGCTGCTCGACCTCACGCTTCCCGTCAAGGACGGCCAGCATATCTGCCACGAGGTTCGCCGCGAATCCGAGGTTCCCATCATCGTCCTCACGTCGCGCACGACCGAGATTGACGAGGTCATGGCCATGACGCTCGGCGCGGACGTCTTTGTTCCCAAGCCCTATAGCGCCCGTGTGCTCGTGGCGCGCATCAATGCCTTGCTGCGTCGCACCGCGGCGGCGGGCGAGCGCAGCACGCTTGTCCACAAGGGCCTGGAGCTCGATCTCGCCCGCTCCATGGTCACCAATACGGCAACCGGCGACAGTACCGAGCTCACCAAAAACGAGCTGCGTATTCTCTCGCTGCTTCTGAGCCGTGCGGGCAAGATCGTCTCGCGCTCGGCCATCATGCAGGACCTGTGGGACTCCGACGCCTTCGTGGACGACAATACGCTCACCGTCAACATCAACCGCCTGCGCACCACGCTCGAAAAAATCGGTATCAAGGGGTATTTGACGACGCACCGCGGCCAGGGCTATTCGGTCTAGGGGCCGGCTATGTCGTTCGCCAAATTCTTCAAAGATGCGCTGCTTCCCGTCGCCGTGTGGACGTGCGGCGTGCTGCTGAGCTGCTTTGTGCTGACGGTCGCCGGCGCACCCGTTTCTATCGTGGTCGTGGCTGTTGGCGTGTCCTTTATCTTCGGTATGCTCGGCATCGTGATCGAGTACGCGCGCCGTCGTCGTTTTCTGCGCCAGCTGGAGCGTGCGGCAGAGGAGCTCGAGAGTCCCGCATGGGTGCAGGAGATGGTGCAATGCCCGACCTATGCCGAGGGCGAGCTCGAGTACGAGGTCTTGCGCCGGGTGGGCAAGGCGGCATGCGACGAGGTTGCCGAAGGCTGGCGTCAGACCGATGACTATCGCGACTACATCGAGAGCTGGGTCCACGAGGCCAAGCTGCCCCTGGCGGCGGCCCATCTGATTTTGGAAAACCTGGATGGCAGCGAAGACGACCTGTCGCGTGTGGATGACCTGGGTCGCGAGCTGGCTCGCGTGGAACGCTATATCGACCAGGCGCTGTACTACGCGCGCTCGGAAGTCGTGGAGCGCGACTACCTGATTCGCCGCTGGGATCTCAAGACTTTGGTGACGGGCGCGATTAAAGCCAACGCGCGCGAGCTCATTGCGGCGCACGTGGCTCCGGTGTGCGAGAACCTCGACTTTGAGGTCTTTACCGACGAGAAGTGGCTCGAGTTTATTCTGGGTCAGCTCATTCAGAACAGCATTAAATATGCGCGTGAGGACGGCGCAAAGATTGTGTTTTCGGGTGCGTTGCTGGACGAGGGTCTGGCAAGCGAGCGCATCGAGCTTACCGTCGCGGACAACGGCTGCGGCGTGTGTGCGGCAGACCTACCGCGCGTGTTCGAGAAGGGCTTTACCGGCGACAACGGCCGCACCACCAAGCGTGCAACGGGCATCGGCCTCTACCTGGTGGCGCGCCTGTGCTCCAAGATGGGCATCGACGTCACCGCAGCATCCGACTCCGGCAAAGGCTTCGTCGTAACATTCGCCTTCTCAACCAACAAGTTCCAATACTTTGAGTAGACGGGCCGTCTTGCGGTGCGGACGGCCATGTTCCCGAACGTGAACTTAGCTAAGGCAATTAGCGCTATGTTCCTGAACGTGAACACAACTATGGGGCTCAAATGAATCTCCCATAACAAAAACGTGCCGCCCCAAACAAAACGTGCCGCCCCAAACGGGGCGGCACGCCATTTTTCTATCAGACAACTCGTTGAAGTAAGGCTGCGAAGGCCGCGGGGCCGGGAGGGGTTTCCTAAGGGCACATCCCGCAGCCGCAACGCGGCGAGGACGTGCCCGTGGAAACCCCGCAGGCCCCGCGGCCGGTGGGAGCAACGCTACTTCACGACCAAGATGTCGCAGTCCGTATTGCGCAGCAGGAACGTCGAAATCGAACCCAGGAGCGCATACTTGATCGAGGACAGGCCGCGGGCGCCGCAGAGCACCAGGTCGGGCTTAACCACGTCGAGCATCTCGTCCTTGAGCGTCTCGCGAATACGGCCGGCGCGAATCATGACCTCGACCTCGGGAATATCGGGATTGGCCTTGGCCTCTTCGAGCTGCTTGGCAATGGAGTTCTTAAATGCCTCCTCTAGGCCGTTGACCAGGTCGACCGGACAGGAACCGGCGCTCTCGAGCGCCGTGGAATCGATAACGTGGCCGATGATTAGCTTGGCGCCGTTGTTCGCGGCGACCTTGATGGCGCGTGCGAGCACAAAATCCTGCTGCTCAGTACCGTCGAGTGAAACAAATACCTTGGTGTAGCCCTCGTTCATGGTTTCCTCCTTGGTCTATCGCACGGGCGCGGGGCTCGTGCATCGGGCGGGCGCGGGCGCGTTGGCCGCCGGACACTTTATCTTGTTGCAGTTATACCCAAGGATTTGGGTTTGACCGCTCGCAATTCTGTGAACGGGCGAGTTTTTTGGTAAGGGTAGGCGCAGGCGCGCCGCCAACGGTTGATAATGGGACATCGCCCGCACCGTCCGCAGAACAATATCGGCGGGTGTCTAACGAGGGGGTCCCTTTGGATATTATCGAGCTTCTAAAATCTGCCTTCATGGGCCTGGTCGAGGGCATCACCGAATGGCTGCCTGTTTCGTCGACCGGTCACATGATCTTGGTGGATGAGTTCGTCAAGATGAACGTGAGCGAGACGTTCTGGAATATGTTCCTGGTCGTGATTCAGCTCGGCGCCATTCTGGCCGTCTGTGTGCTGTTCTTCCATGAGCTCAACCCGTTCTCGCCCAGCAAGGGCAAGGAGGGCCGTCGCGACACCTGGGTGCTGTGGGGCAAGATTGTGCTCGGTTGCATTCCTGCGGCGGCGATCGGCCTGCCGCTCAACGACTGGATGGAGGAGCATTTCTACAATGCTCCCGTCGTGGCGCTGGCGCTCATTGTGTACGGCGTGCTGTTTATCGTGATCGAGAACTGGCGCGCGAGCAAGCGAGAGGAAATGGCCGTTGCCGGTTCGTTTGGTTCGCGTGCTGTGGTGTCGGGCGGACGTCCCGCCGGTGCGCACTTTGCGGCGCCCGCCGCGGCTACCGCTGAGGATGAGGACGATGACGAGAATCTGGACTTTGGTTCCATCACCACGCTCGAGGATCTAAGCTGGAAGACTGCGCTGGGTATCGGCTGCTTCCAGGTGCTTTCGCTGATTCCGGGCACGTCGCGCTCCGGCTCCACCATCATCGGTGGCTTGCTTTTGGGCTGCACGCGTTCGGTGGCGTCCAAGTTTACGTTCTTCCTGGCCATCCCTGTCATGTTTGGCGCGAGCGCGCTCAAGCTGGTCAAGTATTTCATCAAGGGCGGCACGTTCGGTGCGAACGAGGTCGCTATCTTGGGCGTGGGCTGCGTTGTGGCCTTTGTGGTTTCGCTCATCGCCATCAAGTGGCTCATGGGCTTCGTCCGCCGTCACGACTTTAAGTGCTTCGGTGTTTACCGCATCATCCTGGGCATCGTAGTGCTTGCATACTTCTTCGTTCTGGAGCCTATGCTCGGCCTGTAACTTAGTCGACGCTGCGCGGCGGCCAGAGCGACAACTCGTCATTCAAAGAGGGTGGCATGACCAAAAGGTCTATGCCGCCCCCTTTTCATGCCAATTTGTTCGCCCTGACCGTCGCTCGCTGCTGCTGCCATGACATCGGCGGTTTCGTGATTGTCAATAGATTGGTGCAGACTAACCTGACCCCATTGCACCAAATCCGTTGGGGCGAGCCTGACGGTGACGCACGGAGTCGTGGTGTGATTTGCGTCGGTGTCCGCGCGGCTCGGTATACTGGTACGGCTCAAACTATGGCGCTGCCCGCAGGCGCGCCGTCCGTCAGATGAGGAGTCGCCCATGACCCAGCCCTTGCCCTGGGAAAAGAACGCCGCGGTACCCGTGCCGCCCACGCCGGAACCCGTGCCGCTCGATGCATACACCGCCCCCGCTGCGCCGGAGCCCGAGCTCGTCCCGCTCGACATCTACGACGCTCCCGCGCCGGCACCCAAACCCGCCAAGCCGCTCGTCGACCTCGACAGCCTTAATCCCGCCCAGCGCGAGGCGGTCCTGACCACCGAGGGTCCGTTGCTGGTCCTTGCCGGCGCCGGCTCGGGCAAGACCCGCGTCTTGACCTTCCGCATCGCACATATGCTCGGCGACCTGGGTGTTAAGCCCTGGCAGATCCTTGCCATCACGTTTACCAACAAGGCCGCGGCCGAGATGCGTGAGCGTCTGGCGGCGCTCATTCCCAGCGGCACCCGTGGCATGTGGGTGTGCACCTTCCATGCCATGTGCGTGCGTATGCTGCGCGAGGACGCCGACCTGCTGGGCTACACCGGTCAGTTCACCATCTACGATGACGATGACTCAAAGCGCATGGTGCGCGACATTATGCAGGCGCTCGGTATCGAGCAAAAGCAGTTCCCCATCAACATGATCCGCAGCAAGATCAGCTCGGCCAAAAACGCCATGATCGGCCCCGAGGACATGCTCAAATCCGCCGACAGCCCCAATGACAAAAAGGCCGCGCAGGTCTACCTGGAACTGGAGCGCCGCCTGCGCGCCGCCAATGCGATGGACTTCGACGACTTGCTCGTGCGCACGCTTGAGCTGCTGCGCACCCGCCCCGAGGTGCTCGATAAGTACCAGGAGCGCTTCCGCTACATTAGCGTCGACGAGTATCAGGACACCAACCACGTCCAGTACGAGATCGCCAACCTGCTGGCCGCCAAGTACCAAAACCTCATGGTCGTGGGCGACGATGACCAGTCCATTTATAGCTGGCGTGGCGCCGACATCACCAACATCCTGGACTTTGAACAGGACTTTAAAAACTGCAAGACCGTTAAGCTGGAGCAGAACTACCGCTCCACGGGCCATATCCTGAGCGCCGCCAACGCCGTGGTGCGCCACAACTCGCAGCGCAAGGACAAGCGCCTGTTTACGGCCGAGGGCGACGGCGAGAAGATCCAGGCCTTCCAGGCAAGCGATGAGCGCGACGAGGGCCGCTGGATTGCCGGCGAGATCGAGAAGCTGCATGCCAAGGGTACGAGCTACGACGATATCGCCGTGTTCTACCGCACCAACGCTCAGTCGCGTATTCTCGAAGATATGTTCCTGCGCGCGGGCGTTCCCTACAAGATCGTGGGCGGCACGCGATTCTTCGATCGCGCCGAGATCCGCGACGTCATGGCCTACCTCAAGATGATCGTGAACCCGGCCGACGAGATGAGCGTCAAGCGCGTCATCAACACGCCGCGCCGCGGCATCGGCTCCACCTCGATCCAAAAGATCGAGCAGCTGGCGCGCGACAACCGTTGCTCGTTCTTCCAGGCCTGCGAGATCGCAACAGCCGAGACAGGCATGTTTAGCGCCAAGGTGCGCAATGGCCTGTCGAGCTTTGTCTCGCTGGTGCGCGAAGGTCGCCGCATGGACGGCGAACTCAAGGACGTCGTCGAGATGATCGTCGATAAGACGGGCCTGCTGCAGGCTTTCCGCGCCGAGGGCACCATGGAGTCCGAGAGCCGCGCCGAGAACATCCAGGAATTCCTGGGCGTCGCCGCCGAATTTGAGGAGACGCACGAGGACATCGAAGGTACGCTCGAGAGCTTGGAAGAGCTGCGCGCTGCCGGTGTTGCCGATGTGCCTGTCAGCGCCGAGCCCGAGCCCGTCGTGGTGAGCGCGCCTGCGCCCGAACCGGGGCCGTCTGCCCCGGTATCCTCGTTTGAGGCGCTCGTTGGCGCGCGTGACGCTGCGGGTTCCAATCCGCTCGATAGTCTAGCCGCCCCGGCGCTCTCGCCGCAGGATGCCCTGGCCGCCGCCATCGCGGGCAACGCGTATGCCGCGCCGACAGAGCTGCCCGCCGGTGCCGTGCATGCTGACGAGATTGAGCGCACCTACGGCCCGCTCACCTGCAAGGCGCTGCCCGCTCTCATGGAGTGGCTGGCCCTGCGCTCCGACTTGGATTCCCTGGCCGGCGAGACGCATGCCATTACCATGATGACCATCCACTCCGCCAAGGGCCTGGAGTTCCCGGCGGTGTTCGTGGCCGGCATGGAAGAGGGTATCTTCCCGCACGTGCACGACTTTGGCGGCAGCGATGACCCGGGTAAGCTCGAGGAGGAGCGTCGCCTGGCCTACGTCGCCATCACGCGTGCCCGTAAGCGCCTGTTCTTGACCTATGCGGCCACGCGTCGCACCTACGGCTCGACTTCTGCCAACCCGCGCTCGCGCTTCCTCAACGAGATTCCGTTTGAGGATATCGAGTTTAGCGGTATCGGCTCTGCCGGTTTTGAGGGCACGGGCTGGGAGAAGCGCGGCGACCGCCACGGTACCTTTGGCTCGGGCATGGGCTCGGATATGTACGGCGGCAAGGTGTTTGGCTCGCATACGCGCTCGACCGGCGGTTCCGGTTCGCGCGGCGGATCGAGCTTCGACGATTTCTTTGGCGGCAGCAGCTACGGGACCGAGCGCCATCGTGGGGTCTCGCCCGACGCCGGCCGTGTTGCCTCGACTTTTGGCTCGGGCGCGCCGCGAGCCAAAAAGCCGTCATCTAAGGTGTCGCCAACGGTGGAACGCAAGGTCGATCGCGCCAGCGCATCGCAGGACTTTGCCGCGGGCGATACCGTGAGCCACAAGACCTTTGGTACGGGTACCGTGATCTCGGTTGTCGGAGACATGATCGAGGTTCAATTCGAAAAGACCGGCCAGACCAAAAAGCTGATGAAGGGTTTTGCGCCGATTGTCAAGCTGAATGCCTAACTGCGAGGTTGACCGGGCGTGCCGGGGGCTTTGGTCGCCTGCTCGGACAGTCCTGCTCGCACGGAGAGCACATTAAGTGCTCTCCGGCTCGTGCGGAACTCGCGATCGACCAAAGCCCCCGGCGCGCCCTCTTCCTTGTGGCGTTTTGGCCTGCAGCTTGCGAACGTTGCTTTGCCCGTTCGCTTTTTGATCTGGAGAGCCGGGTGGGCTGATAGATAGATACGAGTAGGGGCTCTCCCGTACATGGACGGGAGAGCCCCTTGTTGCGTTTGGGCTGTTGGTGCGACCTAGAGGTGCGAGATGATCAGTTCCATCTTGCCTTCAAGTTCGATCTTGTCCACGGTGCTCGGGGCCAGCAGGTGGCTGCCCTTGTGGACGGGGTCGCCGCAGATGGTGCCTTCGCCGTCGATGACCGACAGACACATGAAGGGCCAGCGCTGGTCGAGGGTCTTGCTGCCGTTAACGCGCACGCGATCGACGGTGTAGCAGGAGTTAGACTCGAGCTCGGTCACGCCGTCCACTTCGGGCGCGGTCACCGTGCCGTCGGTCGGAGCCTGAGCATCAAAGTCGATGCAGTCGAGGCTCTGCTCAATGTGCAGCGGGCGTAGCTTGCCGTCGGTGCCGGGGCGGTCGTAGTCGTACAGGCGATATGTCACGTCGCTCGACTGCTGCGTCTCCAAAATGAGCGTGCCGGTCTTGATGGCGTGCACGGTACCGGAATCAATCTGGAAAAAGTCGCCCTTGTGGATCGGTAGTACGTTGAGCATGTCGTCCCAGCGGCCGTCCTTGATCATCTGTGCGGCCTCGGTGCGGTCTTTAGCACGCTGGCCGACGATGATCGTGGCGTCGGGCTCGCAGTCTAGTACATACCAGCACTCGGTTTTGCCCAGGCTGCCGTTTTCGTGCTCGGCGGCGTACTCGTCGTTGGGGTGAATCTGGATTGAAAGGTCGTCCTTGGCGTCCAGAATCTTAACGAGCAGCGGGAACTCCTTGCCCTCGCAGTTGCCAAAAAGCTCACGGTGCTCGGCCCACAGCCACGATAGGATGTGGCCGGCATACGGGCCCTCCGCAATCTGGCAGTCGCCGTTGGGATGGGCCGAGATGGCCCAGCACTCGCCGATGGGACCCTCGGGAATGTCGTAGCCAAATACGGTTTCGAGTTGACGGCCGCCCCAGATTTTCTCGTGGAAGATCGGCGTCAGTTTAATCAAATCGGACATGTTCATACCCCCATTGTGCTGCGTGGGCGCCGCGTAAAACTGTTCAAAACGAGCGCCTGTATGACTACAAAAACCTATGCCAATGTTACGTTGTGCAACTCAAAGCGGTCGCCAACGTTGCGCGAGACCGAATACTCAAAGGCGGCGCCGCTGTCCAAAAAGCCAATCTGCTTGAGCTCGAGCAGGGGAGAGCCAGGTTTGGTGTCCAGGCGCTCAGCTTCTTCCTTGGTTGCTGCCACGGCGCGAATGGTACGGTGGAAGCTCGAAATTTTCAGCCCGCATTGCTCGCGGATGAAATGGTAGACCGATCCGTACAGGTCCTTCTTTTTAAGGCCCGGAATCAGCTCGAGCGGCATGTAGGTGTACTCGATAACGATGGGCTTCTCATCGGCCTGACGCACGCGCACGATGTGATAGGCAAAGTCATCCTCGGCAATTCCCAGCTGGGCTGCGATGTCCGCTGGTGGATTAACAATCGAGAAATCGTAGACCACCGAGGTCACCTTCTCCCCGCGGTGCTCATACGAAAAACCCTGGGCACGGTCGTTTTTGCCCTGGAAAAACGCCTGGCCGGGAAGTCCCGCCGTGTCCTTAACGTAGGTACCCGATCCGCGCCGGCTGGTAATAAGACCTTCCTCGGTGATTTGCTCGATAGCTCGTTTGACGGTGATTTTGGAAACGCTATAGAGCTCACAGAACTCAACGACGGTGGGAAGCTTGTCGCCCGGTTTAAGAGCGCCATCCTCAATACTCCGACGAATATCTGCAGCTATCGCCTCGTATTTGGGAATCATGGAACCTCCTTTCCGACATATATGAATACAAAAAGTAAGTATAACCCTCAACAGGGCATCCATATTACTTTTATCTAAGAAGTTCGAGAAAGAAAAAAGAAAAAGACGCTTTACTTTTAAAATTAGAGCGCTATAGTTTAAGCAACGAACGGAATCCTTCCGCACAACAGGATCGACCGTTTGGGGACGGTTTTGTTTTGGCGGGTTGGATATCGGTATGGCCGGTGCGCGCCCGCGCCGGATAACCTGCCAAAGCAAACCCGTCTCCAACCGGAAGCTCTAGAACACGAAAGCGAGGACTTTGATGGCACAGTATCAGCTGCCCAACGACTTCTTCTTTGGCGCTGCTATGTCCGGCCCGCAGACTGAGGGTCAGTGGAACCAGGGCGGCAAGCTCGAGAACCTGTGGGACACCTGGTCCATCCAGGATCTGGGTTCGTTCTACAACCGCGTTGGCTCTTACGCCGGCAATGACTTTATGGCCAAGTACCAGGAAGACCTTCGCATTTTGAAGGACTTGGGTCTGGATACCTATCGCACTTCCATCCAGTGGAGCCGTCTGCTCGATGCCGACGGCAACCTCAACGAGGAAGGTGCCGCGTGGTATCACGAGTTGTTCCGCGCCTCTCGCGAAGCCGGCTTGGAGCCGTTTGTCAACTTGTACCACTTTGACATGCCCACCTACCTCTTTAACCGTGGCGGCTGGGAGAGCCGTGAGGTTGTCGAGGCTTACGCACATTACGCCGACGTCGCCTTCCACGAGTTTGGCCAGGAGATTAAGTACTGGTTCACCTTTAACGAGCCCATCGTCGAGCCCGAGCAGCGCTATCAGGAGGGCGTGTGGTTCCCGCAGCTCCACGACTTCAACCGCGCCCGCACCGTGCAGTATCACATCTCGCTGGCGCACGCGCTGGCCGTGGCCAACTATCGTCGCGCCTATGACGAGGGCGCTATTCGCGCCGATGCCAAGATCGGCATGATCAACTGCTTTACCCCGGTCTACACCAAGGAGAACCCCAGCGAGGCGGACCTCGAGGCCGTGCGCATGACCAGCGGCATCAACAACCGCTGGTGGCTCGACCTCATCACCAAGGGCGAGCTTCCTGCCGACGTGCTCGACAGCCTGGCCGAGGGCGGCGTTAAGCTCCCGTTCCGCGCCGGCGACCAAGAGATCCTCAAGCAGGGTGTTGTCGACTGGCTCGGCTGCAACTACTACCACCCCACGCGTGTTCAGGCGCCGGCGAGCAAGGTCGACCAGTACGGCCTGCCGCACTTTGCCGACGAGTACGTATGGCCCGACGCCGTTATGAACGAGAGCCGCGGCTGGGAGATCTACCCGCAGGGCCTCTACGACTTTGGCATGGACTGCGCTAAGAACTACCCCGATCTTGAGTGGTTCGTTTCCGAGAACGGCATCGGCATCATGGACGAATACAAGAACCGTGACGCCGAAGGAACCATCCAGGATGACTACCGCGTCGACTTTGTACGTCAGCACCTGGAGTGGGTGGCCAAGGCCATCGACGAGGGCGCCAAGTGCCGGGGCTATCACTACTGGGCCGTCATCGATAACTGGTCTTGGGCCAATGCCTTTAAGAATCGTTACGGCTTTGTCGAGGTCGATCTCATGGACGGCTACAAGCGCCGCCTTAAGAAGTCGGCGGCCTGGCTCAAACAGGTCGCCACGACCCACGTGGTTGATTAGCGACCGGGCGAACGCCCAGACCGCGCGCCGCCGCGCGCAACACATGGCACATCTGGTGGCAGAGGGCGACAGACCACCGTGCGCATAGGAAAAGGCCGGATTTGAAAGTTAGGAGCAATCATGGCCAGTGACAACGGAAAGAGCTTCCTCGACAAGTTTGCCGAGGTCTCTGCGAAGGTGGGAAACCAGGTTCACCTGCGTTCCCTGCGTGACGCCTTCGCGACCATCACGCCGCTCTATATCCTTGCGGGTATCGCGGTTCTTATTAACAACGTCGTGTTCCCTCTGTTCCCGCTCGATGCGGCGGGCCTTGCCAACCTTCAGACGTGGGGCTCGGCAATTACGCTGGGCACCCTCAACGTCTCTGCCATTATCTTGGCCGGATTGATTGGCTACAGCCTCGCCAAGAACAAGCGTTTCGATAACCCGCTCGCTTGCGTGGTCGTCGCCATCTCTGCCTTCGTCATCATGATGCCGCAGCAGATCACCGCCTCGCTTGCCGCCACGAGCCCACTGCTCACCGACAAGATCACCTCCGCCGAGGTCACGGGCGCCCTTTCGACTGCCAACACCGGCACCAACGGTCTGTTCTCGGCTATTATCATCGCCCTGCTTTCCGTCTCGCTCTTCATCAAGATTTCTGGCGTCGAGAAGCTCAAGGTTAAGCTGGGCGAGGGCGTGCCTCCCGCGGTCTCCAACTCCTTCAACGTCATGATTCCGATGCTGCTTAACCTCGCGGTCTTCGCTCTTGCCGCAGCCCTGCTCGCCGTGTGCGCCGGCACCGATCTGTGCACCATCATCTCCACGTGCATCTCCAACCCGCTCAAGAGCATCATGAACGCCGGTCCGTGGGCTGTTATCCTCATCTACACCCTTGCTAACCTGCTGTTCTGCGTCGGTATTCACCAGTCCACCATCTCTGGCGCTACCGTCGAGCCGATCCTGACCATGCTCATCGTCGACAACATGGCTACCTTTGCCGCCGGTGGCACCATCCAGCCCGATCACTACATGAACATGCAGATCGTTAACAGCTTCGCCCTCATCGGCGGCTCGGGCTGCACCCTCATGCTCCTGCTCGACACGCTCCTGTTCTCCAAGAACAAGGCTTCCGAGACCGTTTCCAAGATGGCTATCCTGCCTGGTCTGTTCAACATCAACGAGCCGGTTATCTACGGTTACCCCATCGTGTACAACCTGCCGCTCATGATCCCGTTCGTTCTTCTTCCCGATCTGTTCATCGGCATCACCTATGGCCTTACCTGCGCAGGCATCATCAGCCCCTGCATCGCCCAGGTGCCCTGGACCATGCCTCCCGTCATCAATGCCCTGCTCGCTACGGGCTTTGACTGGCGCGCCGGCGTGTGGCAGGCTATCGAGATTGTCATTGGCATGGCCGTCTACCTGCCCTTTATGAAGATTTCCGAGAAGGCAATCGCCAAGCAGGAGGCTTTCGCCGAGTAGAACGCCTAACGTTCGTCCCTTTCACCTTTGCGGGCGCCGGTACGCGGTGCCGGTGCCCGCAGCTCTCTCCCTTGTGTAAAGATGCAGGGGGGTGGGCACAATAGCCGCAAGGAATAAAACCAGTTGTCGTCTGCGCGCCGCGCAGTTATAAGGAGGAAACCATGAAGAAGATCATGCTCTGCTGCAATGCCGGTATGTCCACGAGCCTGCTGGTCCAGAAGATGCAGGCCGAGGTTGCAAACCGTGGTCTGGATATTGAGGTCGAGGCTCGTCCCATGAACGAGGCCCACGATCACCTGGACGAGTGCGACATGTTGCTGCTTGGTCCGCAGATCGGCTACACCAAGGGCGATTTTGAGAAGGAGGCCGCCGGCCGCTTCCCGGTCGAGGTTATCAACATGGTCGACTACGGCCGCATGAACGCTGCCGGCATCATCGACCACTGCGTCAGCGTGATGGGCTAGGTGCTCTGCATGGAGGATATGAACGAACTGCAGATGACCTGCTTTGAGATCATCAGCTACGTCGGTACCGCCAAGAGCATGTACATCAATGCCGTGCAAAAGGCCAAGGAGGGCGATTTTGACGCCGCCGAGGAGCTTATCAAGCAGGGCGACGAGGCCTATAACGGTGGCCACGATGTTCACATGGGGCTTCTGAAGAAGGAGGCCAACGGCGAGCGTAACGGCGAGGCCCCGTTGATTTTGCTGCATGCCGAGGACCAGATGGCCGGCACCGAGACCATGCGCGTCATGGCGACGGAGCTCATCGAGGTTCACAAGCAGCTGCAGGCACTTCAGGCCTAGTCGGCGTTATCGCCGCGACGGACCGTGCGGTCCAACAGACAACATAGTCCCTTTGACGGGCGCCGGGAGCCTCCGCCTCCCGGCGCCTTTATTTTTGGGGATGGTCTTGCGCGGCCTGTTGGGCAGCCAATTGCGTTACCCCAGATAAAACCTGCCAAAACAAACCTGTCCCTTTTTGGTAGGTTTTTGCCTTGAGAGCGGTACCATACAGGCAATGTTTAAACGAGAAAGGTGGGCTCCCATGGAACCTAAGCAGTACTACATCGGCATCGACGTCGGCGGCACTTCGGTTAAGGAGGGCCTGTTCGACGAGGACGGCAACCTGCTTGCCAAGGCCAGCGTGCCCACGCCTCCTATCGTTGACGCTGCGGGCTTTGCCGCGGTGACCGAGGCTATCGACCAGGTGGTCGCCAAGGCACAGATTCCGCGTGCCTTTGTGGCGGGCATTGGCCTGGCCGTTCCGTGTCCCATCCCGGCGTCGGGCGATGCCAAGGTCAAGGCCAACATTGCCATTAACCTGCCCGAGCTGAGGGTCGCCATTCAGAAGCACTGCCCCGATGCGGTCGTTAAGTATGAGAACGATGCCAACGCCGCTGCCATGGGCGAGGCCTGGCTCGGTTCTGCCAAGGGCGTGCAGAACGTGGTGATGGTCACCATCGGTACCGGCGTGGGCGGCGGCGTTATCGTTAACGGCGACGTGGTATCGGGCGTTGTGGGCGCCGGCGGCGAGATTGGCCACATGTGCCTGAACCCGGCCGAGGAGCGCACCTGCGGCTGTGGCGGCCATGGCCATCTGGAGCAGTATTCCAGCGCCACCGGCGTGGTGAGCAACTACCTTGCCGAGTGCAAGAAGGCGGGCGTCGAGCCCATTGAGCTCACCGGCCCCTCCGATTCCAAGGACGTGTTCCAGGCCTGCCGCGAGGGCGACAAGCTTGCGCTGGCCGCAGCCGACACCATGGCCGACTACCTTGGCCGCGCCCTGGCGCTTATCGCCAACGTGGTCGACCCCGAGATGTTCCTGATCGGTGGCGGCGCGTCTGCCTCGGCCGATGTTTATCTCGACAAGGTTCGCGAGCACTTTAAGCAGTACGCGCTCTCTGCCTCGCGCGAGACGCCCATTAAGGTCGCTTCGCTCGGAAACGACGCCGGCATCATCGGTGCCGCCTACGTAGCCCTGCGCGCCGCCGGTAAATAGTCGGTGCAGGAGGGCGGTGGTACAAGGGGGCAGACTTCGCCCCCAGGCTCGCCCCAAATTGCGCCGCGGCCCTTGCGTCTCATAAGGTTCGGCGCCAGCGTGCTACCATAGCTACGTCCAAGTACACATATCAAGTGGAGGATATCCATGGCAAACGTTCTTGTCTTTGGTCACCAGAACCCCGATAACGACGCCATCATGAGCGCCGTCGTCCTGTCCCAGCTGCTCAACCAGGTTGAGTATGCCGGCAACACCTACGAGGCCTGCGCCCTTGGTCAGCTTCCGGCCGAGTCCGCCAAGCTGCTCGCCGACGCCGGCATCGCCGAGCCCCGCGTGATCGAGTCCGTCGAGGCTGGTCAGCTCGTCGTCCTCACCGACCACAACGAGTCTGCCCAGTCCGTCGCCGGCCTTAAGGACGCCACGGTCTTTGGCGTTGTCGATCATCACCGCATCGGCGACTTCGAGACCGCCGGCCCGCTGCACTACATCTGCCTGCCCTGGGGCTCCAGCTGCACCATCGTCACCAAGCTCGCCGGCGTGCTCGGCGTTGAGCTTTCCGACGTCCAGGCCAAGCTGCTGCTCTCGGCCATGATGACCGACACGCTCATGCTCAAGAGCCCCACCACCACCGATGTCGACCGCGCCGTCGCCGCCAAGCTCGGCGAGCAGGTGGGCGTCGACCCGGTCAAGTTTGGCATGGAGGTTTTCCTCACCCGTCCGTCCGGCTCCTTCACCGCAGCCGAGATGGTCGGCAACGACATCAAGATGTTCGAGCCTGCCGGCAAGAAGCTGCTCATCGGCCAGTACGAGACTGTCGACAAGACTCGCGCACTCGGCATGATCGACGAGATTCGCGAGGCCATGCGCGCCTACGCCGCCGAGAAGGGTGCCGACGGCATCGTCCTGTGCATCACTGACATCATGGAGGAGGGCTCGCAGGTCCTGCTCGAGGGCGAGACCGAGGCTGCTCAGAAGGGCCTGGGCATTGCCGACGAGCACGACGGCGTCTGGATGCCGGGCGTCCTCTCCCGTAAGAAGCAGGTCGCTGCTCCCATCATGGCCGCCTGCTAGGTTTAGTTGACCAAACGCCACGACCGGATCGCGGAAGCCCCGCGCTCCGGTCGTTTTTTGTGCACGGCGCCGCGTCGTCTCTTGGATAGGCGCGCCCGTGCCGTTGAGCAAATAATGTTCAACCTGTGGTTCCGCTTTTCGGCCACGCCTGCGTGCCTGTCGTGCAGGGTAGGCTAGATGCAAGCGTAATACGTTAGAGCGCGGCACCGCCACTTGGGCGGGCCGTGCTTTTTTAAGACGGGAGCTTTCCCGTGAAAGGAGCCGCCCATGGCAGCACCCGAGCAGCTGTTTAACGTTCGTGAGCGCAAGCGTTTTGAGCGCCACGACATTTGGGAGCGCATCACCGAGAACGGCACGATTTCCGCCGCCGTCATGGTCTTCGCCGCCATCGCCGCCGTCATTTGCGCCAACACCGATGCCTACGAGGCCATCCATCACTTTTTGGAGACCCCGCTGTATGTGGGTCTGGGCAACCTTACGGCCGGTCTCACCGTTGAGCTTTTCGTCAACGACTTCCTCATGGCGATCTTCTTTTTGTTGGTGGGCATTGAGCTTAAGTACGAGATGACGGTCGGCGAGCTCAAGAACCCGCGCCAGGCTATGCTTCCCATGCTGGCGGCCGTGGGCGGCGTCGTCGTTCCCGCCTGCATCTATCTGATCTTTAACCATGCCGGCGCGCACAACGGCTGGGCCATTCCCATGGCAACCGATATTGCCTTTGCGCTGGGCGTGCTGTCGCTTTTGGGCAACCGCGTGCCCAACGGCGTGCGCGTGTTCTTCTCGACGCTCGCCATCGCCGACGACCTCATCTCCATCGCCGCCATCGCCATCTTCTACGGTCAGAGCCCCAATCCGTTTTGGTTGGGCGCCGCCGCGCTTGTGACCTGTGCGCTCGTGTGGCTCAACAAGACGCAGCATTACCGCCTTGCCCCGTATTCGGTACTGGGCCTGCTGTTGTGGTTCTGCATGTTCAAGAGCGGCGTGCACGCTACGCTTGCTGGCGTCATCCTGGCCTTCACCATCCCGGCCAAGTGCGGTGTTAAGCTTGATAGCCTCACCGATTGGCTGGGCGAGTGCTTGCCGCTGCTCGATGACCGCTACGACGACGAGGCGCACATCCTGGGCCAGCATGACTTTACCGTCTCGACCACCAAAGTCGAGCGCGTCATGCACCGCGTGACCCCGCCGCTCATCCGCATGGAGCGCCTGATCTCCACGCCGGTCAACTTTGTGATCCTGCCGATCTTCGCGTTCGTCAACGCACAGGTTCGCCTGGTGGGCGTGGACATGAGCACGCTACTCACCGACCCGGTGACGCTCGGCGTGTACTTTGGCATGCTGCTGGGCAAGCCGATCGGCATCTTTGGCATGACGTTCGCCCTGGTCAAGCTCAAGGCCTGCGAGCTGCCGCACAATGTCAACTGGCATATGATTGCCGGCGTGGGCATTCTGGGCGGTATCGGCTTTACCATGTCGATTCTCATCAGCGGCCTCGCCTTCCCGACGGCCCAGTTTGAGGTTCTGGCTGCCAAGGCCGCCATCCTTGCCGGTTCGGTCACCGCTGCCGTGCTCGGCATGATCTACATGAGTGTGATCTGCAAGCACCCCGCGCCCAAGAACGAGTAGGCGCGTAGAAACAGACGCCAGAGCCTGCTCGAGCGCGTGTAAAACGCGGTTTTGAGTGCTACTTGCCACCTGCCGGACACCCCAGTGGCCAAAAAACGCCGTTTGTGAGTACTGTCACAAACGGCGTTTCATTTTAGGCGCGAAAAATAATGTACAAATCTATTCTGTCTGTGCATTAACGATTGCGTGGCTGGACGAAAAATGTTGATGCATCCTTCCAAAACCGGACACAAAAGGCCAAGACTGGCCTTTTTAATTCAAAATCGCTGTTACTAAAAAAGTAACAGTACTCATATTTGCTATTTTTTGACCACAGGCCCCAATGACTAGGTTTATTCCACGGTGCCGTAGATGGCGCCCCAGCCGTGGGCGGCCAAGGCGGAGTTGAGCTGGTCGCAAAGTGACTGGCGGTCGTAATAGCCGGGCGGTAGCAGGTTGACGATTTCCATGAGATCGGGCGCCAGGTCCAAGATTTCGGCCTGTACGATCAGATCCAGGCGGTCGATGGCGTGACGGTCGTAAAATAGTCCGTCGACCAGGCGCTGCAGGTCGCCGAATTCCTCGGCCTGGAACGATCCGTACTCCATAGTGCCTCCTTGGGCGCTTCACGCCGGCATGCGCGGCGATTCGTAATTCATTGCGATGGACTTAATCTATCACGGCTTCATAACGTTGCGACGGTGGCGGTCTATACTTAGAAGAATTGCAACGTACCGCTTCGTGAAAGGTCGCACCCATGCAGACGATCTACCAGAAGATGGAAACCACCGAACTCGATGCCGCCATCGAGGCGCTCAAGGCCGAGGTCGCCGAGGTCAAGGCCAAGGGCCTGGCGCTCGACATGGCCCGCGGCAAGCCGTCGCCCTCCCAGGTGGACATCTCTCGACCCATGCTCGATATCCTCAATGCCGATGCCGATCTGCACGACGGCAATGTCGACTGCTCCAACTACGGCTGCTTTGAGGGCATTCCCTCGGCACGCAAGCTGGCGGGGGAGTTCCTGGGTTGCCCCGCCGAGCAGACGCTCGTGCTGGGTTCGTCGAGCTTGCTGATCGAGCACGATATCGCCGGTATGTTCTGGCGTTGCGGCTCGTGTGGTAGCGATCCTTGGGAGGCTTACGAGGCAGCGCACGACGGCAAGAAGGTCAAGTTCCTGTGCCCGGTTCCCGGCTACGATCGCCACTTTGGCATTACCGCCGACTTGGGTATCGAGAACGTTCCCGTCGCGATGACCGACAACGGCCCCGATATGGACGAGATCGAGCGCCTCGTTGCCGCCGACGATTCCATCAAGGGCATCTGGTGCGTGCCCAAGTATTCCAACCCCACGGGTATCACCTTTAGCGAGGACACCGTGCGCCGCCTGGTCGAGATGCACGCGGCCGCGCCCGATTTCCGCATCTTCTGGGACAACGCCTACTGCGTGCACGACCTGTACGACGAGACCGACGAGCTCGCCAACATCTTTGATCTTGCCCGCGCGGCGGGCACCGAGGACCGCGTGGTGGCATTCGCCTCGACGTCCAAGATCACCTTCCCGGGTGCCGGTATCGGCTTTATCGGTGCGAGCCCCGCGGTTATCGCGGAGTTCTCCAAGCGCCTGAAGGCCGGCCTCATCAGTGCCGACAAGCTCAACCAGCTGCGTCACGTGCGCTTCCTTCCTACCATCGAGGCGGTCAAGGAGCACATGAAAAAGCATGCCGAGTTCCTGCGCCCGCGCTTTGAGGCTGTCGAGCGCAAGCTCACCGAGGGCTTGGGCGACACGGGCTGCGCCACCTGGACGCACCCCCGCGGCGGCTACTTTGTAAGCTTCGATGGTCCCGAGGGCTCGGCTCAAAAGGTCGCCGCGCTTTGCGCAGACCTGGGCGTTAAGCTCACGCCGGCCGGTGCCACCTGGCCCTATGGCAAGGATCCGCGCGACACCAACATCCGCATCGCGCCGAGCTATCCCACGGTCGAGGACCTGGAGGCCGCGCTCGATGTGCTGGTGCTGGCCGTCAAGCTCGTCGCTGCCGAGCTTGCGCGTTCCGAGCGCGCCTAACGCGCGGCTTCCCGTACTATCCGCACTTTCGATACGTAAAGGAGCGTATACATGGATTTGGGTATTTCCACCAACCCCACGCCAGAGCTCTACACCATTAAGGTAACCGGCGAGATCGATATCTCTAACGCCGATAGCCTGCGCAATGCCATCGACCTGGCGCTCGAGCAGCCCACTGAGGCCGTTGAGCTCGATTTTGCCCAGGTGAGCTACATCGATTCGACGGGCATTGGCGTGCTCGTGGGCGCCGCGCACCACGCGGTCGACCACGGCAAGCGCTTTAGCTGCACCAATGTGCAGCCCCCGGTGATGCGCGTGGTCCAGCTGTTGGGTGTCGACCAGGAGATTTCGATCACCGCTGCATAATCTTTGCCCCCAAAAGGGCGTGCCGTTTGGCATATGTTTGTGATGCGCTCGGACGTTTTGGCGTCCGGGCGCTATACTTGACCGAATGAATAGACGAGTTCCGGCCGAATGGCGCGGTGCGGGCTCGACTCACATCGAGCCTTGGAGGTATGTGTGTTTGGTATTGGAGAGGGTGAGCTCGCGATCATCGTGGTCTTCGGCTTTTTGCTGTTTGGCCCGGATAAGCTCCCACAGATGGGCCGCACGATCGGCCGTGCTATCCGTCAGTTCCGCGAGACGCAGGAAAAAATGACGGCTGTTGTTCAGTCCGAGATCATCGATCCGGTAAGCGAGGCCGCGTCGGCCCCGGTCAAGCCCAAGAAGGCTGCTGTCGATGACGATTCCGATGCGGACGAGGATGCTGCCGAGACGGCAGCGCCCGCCAAGAAGGAGACCTTTGCCGAGCGTCGTGCCCGCCTTGCTGCCGAGAAGGCCGCGAGCGAGGGTGCCGCCGAGGGCGAGGGTGCTGCTGAGGAGTCCGAGGCCGAGGGCGCCGAGCCTGCCGCTGCCGCCGAGCCTGTCGTCGAGCCCGAGCCTGCTGCAGAGCCGGAGCCCGAGCCCGAGCCGGCAGAGCCCACGACGGCTGACCTCTACGCCCGTCGTCCCCGCAAGCGCAAGGCCGTCGTCGACCAGCTCGCTCGCGAGCTCGAGGCCGAGGACGACGCCGCTGCCGCCGATGCCCCGAAGGGAGGCGATGAGTAATGCCTATCGGACCTGCGCGCATGCCGCTCTTCGATCACCTGGGAGAGCTCCGTCGCCGCCTGACCATCGTGGTCGTCTCGGTGTTTGCCGCAGCTATCGTGCTGTATTTCGCCACGCCTGTTGTGCTCGACATCCTGAAAGATCCCATCCGCTCCTTTGTGCCGGATGGTAAGTTCTACATCACCACCACGCTCGGCGGCTTTGGCTTGCGCTTCTCGCTGGCCATCAAGATGGCCATGGTCATGTGCACGCCCATGATCATCTGGCAGATTCTGGCATTTTTCCTGCCGGCGCTTCGCCCCAACGAGCGCAAGTGGGTCGTGCCCACGGTGCTCGCCTCGACGGTGTTGTTCTTCCTGGGCGCCATCTTCTGCTACTTCATCATTATCCCGGCAGGCTTTGAGTGGCTCATCGGCGAGACCTCGGCCGTCGCCACGGCGTGGCCCGATCTGGAGAACTATGTCAACATGGAGCTGCTCTTTATGATCGGCTTTGGTGTGGCGTTTGAGCTTCCGCTCATCATCTTCTACCTGTCTGTCTTTCACATTGTGTCCTATGCGGCCTTCCGCAGCGCCTGGCGCTACGTGTACGTGGGCCTGCTCGTGGGTTCGGCTGTGATTACGCCCGACGGTTCGCCCGTCACGCTGGGCCTTATGTACGGCGCCCTGCTCTCGCTCTACGAGATCTCGCTTGCCATCGCCCGCGTGGTCATTACCGCGCGCGAGGGCAAGAAGGGCCTGTTCGTGAGCCGTCTGGACCTGTTCTCGGATGACGAGGACGACGAGGAGTAAATCGGTATGCATGAGGTTGGCATTGTCAACGGCATACTCGATACAGTGATTCGCGCGGCGCGTGGGGCAGGGGCTTCGCGCGCCGTTTTGGTAACGCTGCGTATCGGGGATATGACCGAAGTTGTGCGCGAGGCGCTCGACTTTGCGTGGGAGACGTTTCGCGACGAGGATCCGCTCACGCAAGGCTGCGAGCTCGCTGTAGAAGAGATTCATCCGCAAAGCGAGTGTCTGGACTGCGGCGAGGTTTTCGAGCACGATCGCTTCCATTGCCGCTGTCCCCAATGTGGCGGCGCCAACGTGCGTCTGCTGCACGGCCGCGAGCTCGACATCGCAAGTATCGAAATCGAAACCCCCGACGATTAGCCCGCTAGCCATCTGGTGATGGGGTATAAAGGGGCCAAAGTAAGGAGTGCCGAGTATGGCCGAGAAAACGATTGATATCGCATCGCCGATTTTGTCGCGCAACGAACGCCTGGCAGATCAGCTGCGTCAGCGATTTAAAGAGACGAATACCTTTGTGATCAACGTGCTGTCGAGCCCGGGCTCGGGTAAGACCACCACGATCTTGGGTACCAATGAGCGCCTGCGTGACAAGGCGGACTTACGTTGCGCCGTCATCGAGGGCGATATCGCCTCGGACGTCGACGCCATCACCATGAAGGAAGCTGGCATGCCCGCCATTCAGATCAATACGGGCGGCCTGTGCCACCTCGAGGGCAACATGATCATGGAGGCCGTTGACGCGTTCGATCAGGCCGTCGGGCTCGAAAACATCGATGTCATCTTTATCGAAAACGTGGGCAACTTGGTCTGCCCGGTCGACTTTGACCTGGGCGAGAACCTATCCATCATGATTCTTTCGGTGCCTGAGGGCGACGACAAACCTATCAAGTACCCGGGTATTTTCCAGCACGCCGGCGCGCAGCTGCTCAACAAGGTCGATGTGGCCCCGGCTTTCGATTTTGACATGGATAGGTATACTAAGACACTCGATGACCTCAATCCGCAGGCGCCGCGGTTTGCCGTGAGTGCACGCAAGGGCGAGGGCATGGATGCCTGGTGCGATTGGCTCATCGGGCAGATCGAGCAAGCAAGGGCGTAAATCGGCCGCCATACGGGCGGGCGTAGCCGCAGAGACACGAGATAGGAGCCTCTTTTGAAGCTCATCATCGCCGAGAAAAACGACGCTGCGCGTCAGATCGCCGAGCGTCTGTCCACGGGTAAACCCAAAAAGGATAAGGTGTACAACACCGCCATCTACCGTTTTGAGTGGAAGGGCGAGGAGTGCGTGACCATCGGCCTGGCCGGTCACATCCTTGCGCCCGATTTTTGCGACAGCGTGCTGTTCGATAAAAAGCTGGGCTGGTATTCGGTTACTGAGGACGGCGAGATGCTGCCGGCCGACATGCCCGATGGCCTGGCTCGTCCGCCCTACGACACCAAGCGTAAGCCGTTCCTTGCCGACGGTATCTCCATCAAGGGCTGGAAGCTCGAGAGCCTGCCTTATCTCACCTGGGCGCCCGTCATTAAGCTGCCGGCCGAGAAGGAGCTCATTCGTTCGCTCAAGAACCTCGCTAAAAAGTCCGACAGCGTCATCATCGCCACGGACTTCGACCGCGAGGGCGAGCTGATCGGTTCGGACGCCCTCAACAAGGTGCGCGAGGTGGCGCCCGACTTGCCGGTTGCCCGCGCCCAGTATTCTTCGTTTACCAAGGCCGAGATCACGCAGGCCTTCGATAACCTTGTCTCGCTCGACCAGAATCTGGCCGACGCCGGCGAGAGCCGCCAGCACATCGACCTCATTTGGGGTGCGGTGCTCACGCGCTACCTGACGCTCGCCAAGTTTGGCGGCTTTGGCAACGTGCGTTCCGCCGGCCGCGTGCAGACCCCGACGCTTGCCCTGGTGGTCGAGCGCGAGCGCGAGCGCATGGCGTTTGTGCCCGAGGACTATTGGCAGATCCGCGGCATGGGCGCCGCGCAGGGTGCTGCCGAGGACGACCGCTTTAAGATTGCGCACAAGACGGCACGCTTTACCGACAAGGATGCTGCCGAGACGGCATACGGCCATGTCGACGGCGTTACGACGGCAACCGTCGCCGCGGTGACCAAGCGCTCACGCAAGCAGCAGCCACCCACGCCGTTTGCGACCACCTCGCTGCAGGCTGCCGCCGCAGCCGAGGGCATCTCGCCTGCGCGTACCATGCGCATCGCCGAGTCCCTCTACATGGCGGGCCTCATCAGCTACCCGCGTGTCGACAACACCGTGTACCCCGCGACGCTCGATCTGGGCGCCGTGGTGAGTGACCTGGCAAAGATTAACCCGGCGCTGGCGCCCGTGTGCAAAAAGGTGCTCGCCGGCCCCATGAAGCCCACGCGCGGCAAGGTCGAGACCACCGACCACCCGCCTATCTATCCCACGGGCGAGGGCGATCCGTCCACGCTCGACGGCGGCCAGCGCAAGCTCTACGACCTCATCGCCCGTCGCTTCCTGGCGACGCTTATGGGGCCCGCGACCATCGAGAACACCAAGCTCGAGCTCGATGTGAACGGCGAGCCGTTTGTGGCTTCGGGCGACGTGCTCGTGACCCCGGGCTTCCGCGAGGCATACCCGTACGGACTCAAGCGCGACGAGCAGATGCCGCCGCTGGAGCAGGGCGATACGGTCGACGTGTTCGACATTAAGCTCGAAGCCAAGCAGACCGAGCCGCCCGCGCGCTACAGCCAGGGCAAGCTCGTGCAGGAGATGGAGAAGCGCGGCCTGGGTACCAAGTCCACGCGCGCGAGCATCATCGAGCGGCTGTATGCCGTGCGCTATCTCAAAAATGATCCCGTGGAGCCGAGCCAGCTGGGCATCGCCATCATCGACGCGCTGACGCAGTTTGCCCCGCGCATCACGAGCCCCGATATGACCAGCGAGCTCGATGGCGATATGACCCGTGTGGAGCGCGGCGAGGATACCGAAGAGCATGTCGTGACGCACTCGCGCGCGCTGCTGGCCGGCGTGCTCGACGAGCTGCTCAAGCACACGCAGGAGCTGGGCGACGCCATCAGCGACGCCGTCACGGCCGATGCGCGCGTGGGTGCCTGCCCCAAGTGCGGCAAGGACCTGGTTATGAAGACGAGCGCCAAGACCCGCGGCAGCTTTATCGGCTGCATGGGCTGGCCCGACTGCGACGTGACCTATCCGGTGCCAAGCGGCGTCAAGGTAAGCCCGCTCGAGGGCGAGGCGGCTGTGTGCCCCGAGTGCGGCGCGCCGCGCATTAAGTGCCAGCCGTTCCGCCAGAAGGCCTTCGAGATTTGCGTGAACCCCACGTGCCCCACCAACTACGAGCCCGATCTTAAGGTGGGCGAGTGCAAGGTGTGCGCCGAGGCAGGACGCCATGGCGATCTGATCGCGCACAAGAGCGAGAAGAGCGGCAAGCGCTTTATCCGCTGCACTAACTATGACGATTGCGGCGTGAGCTATCCGCTGCCGGCGCGTGGTAAGCTCGAGGCGACGGGCGAGACCTGCCCCGAGTGCGGCGCCCCCATCGTGGTGGTCAACACGGCGCGCGGTCCGTGGCGTATCTGCGTCAACATGGACTGCCCGACCAAGGAGAAGAAGCCCGCCCGCGGCCGCAAGACCACGACCAAGGCGAGCACGGCGAAGAAGACCACGGCGGGAAAGAAGACCACGGCTAAGAAAGCAACTGCCGCCAAGAAGACGACCGCGAAGAAGTCGACTACCAAAAAGACCGCTGCCGACAAGTAGCCGCACGGTCGAAGCATCACCTAAAACAAAAACGAGCGAGGACCTCAAAATCCTCGCTCGTTTTTTATCCGGCAGTTAGGGACGTTCCTTTTCTGCCGGCAGTTTAGGAACGTCCCTAACTGCCGGCTCGGGAACGACAAAGCGCTAGTTCACTTCGACGGGTTTGGCGCCGGGGTAGCGCTCCTCAAAGTCTAGGCGGTACTTATTGTCATTGGTGCCCGCCACGTTGTCGCGCGACAGCGGCGCCACGATCTCATTCTTGTGATCCGCAGGCTTGGTGTATTTCAGGCTGATCTCCCAGGCATCACAGATTGCGTCAATGCGGTGATCCAGGTCATCGTACAGGGCGATGATGTCCTTCCAGGAGCTGTAGTTCTTAGAGCTCGTCGGGACGTCCAGGTCCTCGACGATGTCGTAATACTGCTCGATGGTGTCCTCCGTGCGCTCGGCGACGTCGGCGAGATTTTGACGGGTGGTTCGATCCTCTTCCAGATAGCTGCCGTTGAAGTTCTGCGCGCAGCCACGGACGTAGTTGTCGAGGTCTTCGAGCAAGTCGTAGTATTCGCTCAGACGACGGTAGAGGTTCTGCTCGGAGAGCGTTGCTTCGCCGCCATCCTCGTCGTCATCGTCGTCATCGTCGTACAGGCTGTTGGGATCGCCGAGAGGCTTTAGGTCATCTTCGTCGACGTCATGGTGCAGCTTAGCTACCTCGGCAGTCGTCTGCGTGGCGGCGTTGTCGAAAGGCTTGATCACAAAGAAAACGACCAGGGCGATGATGATTGCCACCAGCACAACGATAACGGCGATAAGCGGCCCGGTGCCGCTCTTTTTGGGGGCGGGGGTCTGTGGCGAAGCGGGCGCGTATGCGGGAGCCGGCTCCTGTTGGGACGAGCCGCTCGCGACGGGTATGCGCTGCGTGGTCTCGACGGCCGCGGGGCCTGCGGCGGGGTCGGGGCGATAGGCGAGGGGGTCGTCCGCCTTGGCTTGCGGCGTATCGAGGGAACCGGTCTGCTCGAAAGCGGGCTGGCTATCGCTCGCGGCTGTTTGCTCAACGGGTGCACCGCACGAGGTGCAGAACTTGGCATTATCTGCAAGAAGCTTGCCGCACGAGGCGCAATACCGAGACATTGCCACTCCTTTCGCCACATTTCAATGCAATACGACGATTATACCCAGCGCCCAAAAATCCCCATCATAAGTTGCGGTGAAATAGGGACTGTTTGGCGGTCTCAGAGCTTCAATCAGTCCCTATTTCACCGCAACTTCGGGGATGCCTCGATGGCTAGGTTGGATTTGGGACGCGCCGAGCACTGGGGTATCATGGCTTGGTTGATATATCTGCATTTACGCGCCTTGTAGGAAGGGGCTGCGCCCATGGCTTTTGAGCCCGCTCAACATAGCTTTATCACGCTCGAGGGCGTCGATGGCGCCGGCAAGTCCACGCAGGCGCGCCTGCTTGCCCGCGCGCTCGAACTCGCTGGCTACCAGGTTGTGAGCCTGCGCGAGCCGGGCGGTACCGCCATCAGCGAAAAGATCCGTGCTCTGCTGCTCGACCCCGCCAATACGGCGATGGGCGACACCTGCGAGTTGTTGCTCTACGAGGCCGCGCGCGCCCAGTTGGTGCACGAGGTCATCGCGCCTGCCCTTGCTGCCGGCAAGGTGGTCCTGTGCGACCGCTTCTACGATTCCACAACTTGCTATCAGGCGTTTGCCGATGGCCTCGATCGCCAGATAGTACGCGATGCCAACAACCTGGCCGTCGCGGGGACGCACCCGGCGCTCACGCTCGTCTATCACATCACGCCCGAGCAGGCGGCGCTGCGCATGGCAGCCCGTGGCGCGGCAGATCGCATGGAGGCTAAGGGCATGGCCTTCCAAGAGCGTGTCTACCAGGGATTTTGCGCCATCGCCGCCGAGGAACCAAACCGCGTAAAGCTCATCGACGCGACCGCGTCCATCGAGGACGTCTTCGCGCGGACGGTCGAGCAGGTTCGCGTCTACGGCCTCGACATTTCCCAGGACGCCGTCACCGCCGCGCTTGCCCAGGAGGCCGAGTAACATGGCCCCCGCTCAGACAAGCCTGCTGGCCAAGCTTGACACCCAAGAGCGCGTGCGCGACTTTTTGACCAATGCCGTCGCCAGCGGCCGCGCATCGCACGCCTATCTGTTTTTAGGCGCTCCCGGCGCCGGCAAACTCGATGCCGCATGGGCGCTCGCCCAAGCTTTCCTGTGCGAGCAGGACGGCTGCGGCGCATGCGACAGTTGCGTGCGCGTTGCTCGGCACACGCATCCCGACGTGCACTATTACACGCCCGAGAGCGCCACGGGCTACCTCATTGCCCAGACCCGCGAGCTGCTCGATGACGTGCCGCTGGCGCCCATCCGCGCCAAGGCCAAGGTCTACATCATCGACCGTGCCGAGCAGCTGCGCGCCAACACCGCCAACGCACTGCTCAAGACACTCGAGGAGCCGCCCGAGGGCGTTATGTTCATCTTGCTGGGCACCTCGGCAGACGTGATGCTGCCCACCATCGTGAGCCGCTGCCAGTGCGTGCCGTTTCGCCTGGTGTCGCCCGCCGTGGCCGCGCGTGCCGTGAGTCGCGCGACGGGTCAGGACCTCGCGCGTTGCCGCATGGCGGTCGCCGTGGCGGGAAGCCCCACACGCGGCATCGAGTTCCTTAAGAGCGCCGAGCGCCAGGATGCTCGCCGCCAGATGGTCCGCGCCATCGACTCGCTCATTGCCGCCGACGAGGCCGACGTACTCAGTCGCGCCAAGTCGCTCATCGTCGCCGTTAAGGCGCCGCTCGCCGAGGTCAAGTCCACACAGGAAAAGGTGCTCGAGCAAAACGCCGACTACCTGTCGCGTGGAGCATTGAAGCAGCTTGAGGACCGCAACAAGCGCGAACTCAACGCGCGCGAGCGTTCGGGTATCATGGAAGCGTTGGCGAGCGCACGGACGCTCATGCGCGACGTGCTGCTGACACTTCAGGACGAGGCGGCCGACGTAGTGAACGAAGACGTGCGCGACACAATCGGTCGGCTTGCCGCCGCGACCAATGTTGCGGGTGCCACCCGGGCGCTCGAGGCAGTCGCGACCGCCGAGCGCAACATCGCCAGAAACGTTACTCCCCAGCTGGCCATCGAGGTCATGCTGTTCGATATCAGGAAGGCACTGAAATGCCGTTAGTCGTACCCGTTAAGTTTACCTACGCCTCGCGCGACCTGTGGTTCGACCCGCAGGATCTGGATATCCTCGAGGCCGATTATGCCATTTGCTCCACCGAGCGCGGAACCGAGATCGGCCTGGTCACGGCCGATCCCTTCGAGGTGCCGCAGGACGAGATCGGCCAGCCGCTCAAGCCCGTGCTGCGCGTTGCAAGCGACATCGACCTGCAGCTTGCCGACGACCTGGCCATCCAGGGCGACGAGGCGATGGTCGATTTCCGCCGTCTCGTCAAAGAGCTCGACCTCGAGATGAAGCCGGTCGGCGTCGAGTACCTGTTTGGCGGCGAGAAGGCCGTGTTCTACTTTGCGGCCGAGGAGCGCGTCGATTTTCGCCAGCTCGTCAAAGACCTGTCCTCGACGCTGCACATTCGCGTCGATATGCGCCAGATTGGCGTGCGCGACGAGACCCGTCTGGTGGGCGGCTATGCCCAATGCGGACAGGAGCTCTGCTGCACGCGCTTTGGCGGACAGTTTGAGCCCGTTTCGATCCGCATGGCAAAAGAGCAGGACCTGCCGCTCAACTCGTCCAAGATCAGCGGCGTTTGCGGCCGCCTGATGTGCTGCCTGCGTTATGAGTTCGAGGCGTACAAGGACTTTAAGAGCCGTGCGCCCAAAAAGAAGACGCTCATCGATACGCCGCTCGGCAAGGCGCGTATCCAGGAATATGACACGCCGCGTGAGCAGCTGGTGCTGCGCCTGGAGAACGGCAAAGTCTTTAAGGTCAACCTGGCTGATATGACGTGCTCGGAGGGCTGCAAAAAGAAGGCTGCCGAGCAGGGCTGCAACTGCCGCCCCGACTGCGTGACGCGCGACGTGCTCGAGCGCATCGAATCGCCCGAGATGCGCCTGGCGCTCATGGAACTCGATCGCGAGAACGGCGTCGACGTGGGCGATGGCCTGTCGAGTGCCGACCGTCTGGCCGGCACGTCGATGCCCAAGCGCCGTCGTCGCGATGCCGAATCCGATGCTCGCGCCGGCCAGGGCCAGGGCGAGGGTCGTGGCCGCGGAAAGGGCCGCGGCAAGGTCGAGGCGCCCGAGGCCGAGGGGGCGGCCGATGGCCGTCGCCGCCGCAAGCGCACGGCGTCCGTCGACAATGGCGAGACCGCGGGCAAGAACGCTTCCCGCGAGCGCGAGGCTCAGCAGCCCCAGCAGCAAAACCGCGGCGGTGGCATGAACCCCACGCGCCGTCGTCGCCGTCACCTGTCGAGCGAGGAGCGCGAGGACGCCTTCCGCGCCGCAGCCGCTCGCGAAGCCGGTGCCGCTTCCAAGGGCGCCTCGGCCTCCGATGCGCCTGCCGACAAGGCTGGCAAGCCGCGCGGCGAGGAGGAGCGCGCGCCGCGCCCGCGTCGTCGCCATTCCTCGGGCACGCAGCAGAAGCCCTCGGTTCCTTCTGTGGCCGATCAGGTTTCGGACGGTGAAGTCAAGGTCACGCGCCGTCGCCCTGGAGACGGCGGAGGAGCTGCCGCCAAGGCTTCGCGCGGCGGTACTCGCGACGAGCGCGAACCGCGTGAGGATCGCGGTGGCGAGGGCTCGACCGACCAGGGTCAAAAGCGTCGCCGTCGCCGTCGCTCCCGCAAGCCGCGCCAGGACGGTGGTGAAGGCTCGACTCACACCTCGTCCGCACCGCAACCGCCTGCCGGCGAATAACGTCCGTAAGCGGATGTGACTCGCCTGACCCTAGCACCTCTGGGTATCATGGCTCTACACCGACAACCCTCCCTTCGCCTTCGCGTAGGGAGGGTTGTGTCATGAAGAGGCATTTGAATGTGTTGAGTCGCTTGCAGGGTGCAGGCACCCTACCGTTTGCGGACGAATTGCTACCGCTTGCCGAGTGCGCGACGTACGAGGCGCTCGAGGCGTTGTCGCCCACGCGATGCGCCGGCTGTGAGCGTTCCGGTGCGTTGATCTGCCAGGATTGTCTGGCATCGCTCGTGCTCATCGATCCGTGCCATAGCTGCATCCGATGTGGCGCCCCGTTTGGGGATTTACTGTGCACCGAGTGTTCGGTCGAGGGCACGTCTTCGGCAATGGCCGAGGCGCTCGATCGCTGCCTGGCGTGTGCCGTCTACGCACATCCGCTGCCGCGCATCATCAAGGCGTACAAGGATGCGGGCGAGCGCCGCCTGGCACCGTATCTGGCGGAGCTACTCTACGACACCGTCTTACATGCCCAGGTGGCAGCCCCCGATCGCTACGGCGGCGTGCTGTCCGGTGTCGACGCGGTGGTATTTGTGCCCGCGACTGCGGCGGCGTTTCGGCGGCGTGGATTCGATCATATGGAAGCAATCGCGCGCTCGTTTTGCGATCTTTCGGGTGTGCCGTTGCTGGACGCCCTGGTCAAATACGGTCATGGTGACCAGCGCGAGTTCGGTCGCGATGAGCGCCGGGAACATGCCCGGGGCATGTACGAGACGGTCGAGGATGTGCGCGGCTGCCGTTTGCTGCTCATCGACGATGTCATTACCACGGGCGCGACTATGGCAGCGGCCTCGGCGGAGCTCAAGCGCGCCGGCGCCGCGGCAGTCGATGGTCTCGCTATCGCACGCGTTTGGTAGGGGTGGTTTTGTGGCAGTGAAGATAGCGCGGCGCATCGAGCCGACAAGCGAGCAACTGGCGGCCTCCGTAGTCCTGACCGGCGCCTCGGCGCTGCGCATGATGCGCGCCGAGCGCCGGCAAATGGGTTACATCAGCTGGAGGGACCTCGATCCCGATGAAGAGCACAGTGTGCTGCACGCATCGTCGCCCTCGGCCGAGGACATCTATCTTCCCGATTTGGTGCGGATCGGGGCCGTGAGCGGCGAGGTCCAAGAAGACCTGTGTCTACTGGTGGGGTCTGCAAAGCAGCGTCGCCGCATGCCTGGTGCAAGCTGGTCCGTTTGTTCTGCAGGACTGCCGGTTGGTTCGATTCTGGAGGTGGAGCCGGGGGTGTACAGCTTGTCTCCCGAGGTCCTCTGCGTAGCCGTTGCGCGCGAAGTCGGCTGTATCCAGGCATTTGCCCTGGCCCAGGAACTGTGCTCCAAGATTTCGCTGAGCGATCGCGGGCAGTATCTACCTCCCTACACATCGCCTGTCGTAAACAAATTGGCAAAGGACAAAGACCAGCCGCCAGATGTCGGTTACTTTGAGGTCGAGCCCGTGCTGACACCCGATCGCCTGACAGATTACCTCGCGGCGTGCAAAGGAAGCACGGCCAAACGGCTGCGGCGTCTGTGCCCCTATCTGTCGGAAAACCTGCGCTCGCCCATGGAATGCATCATGCTCGCTCTGTTTTCGCTTCCGTTTTCCTATGGCGGATTTGCCTGCGGTCCCTTTAAGACCGACTGCAAGATCGAGTTCGATGACCGCGCACAGGCAATCTCGGGGATGCCGCATGCAGTTTGCGATGCGTATCAGGAGACGGCCCGGTTTGACCTGGAATACAACGGTGAGCTGGGCCATTCCTCCCGGAGGGGACGTATCCATGACGAAAAACGCAACACGGGCTTGATTACTATGGGAATCGAGATCGCGACGGTCAACAACGAAATGCTCCGCGACGTGGAAGCGATGGAAGCGCTCGCATGGCGCATCCACCAGCGTATGGGTAAGCGATATCAGAATCGCGTAGAGGCTCGTCGAAAGAGGCAAGATGCTCTGCTGAATACGCTCCGAGCGTGCTTTGGGCTCGAGTCGGCGTAAAACTATGGCTTTATAGGGGGTCTGTTTATATGACCTGTGCAAAAAACGGCAAATATGAGTACTGTTACTAGAATAGTGACAGCAAAAACAAAGAAACTTGGGCAAAAATCTGGATTCAGCGAAGAGATAATAAACGAATGTGGAATATCTTGGCGCCAAGCAGGCTGTGCGGAACTCAAAAAGGGCTCGTGGGGCGGAAATACGCTGCTACTAAATTGGTAGCAGTACTCATATTTGCCGTTTTTTGCACATGGCACCCTGAGACGGGTGCCCCGGAGCTCCCCGTGGGGGAGCTCCGGGCTTCATGGGGGCACGAATGGTCCGCTCCGACCTGCGAAATCTGTGCTCGCGATGCGAATAACGTCCCTAACCTTAAACTATAGCTTGAACTTAGCTATAATGCGCTACGTTCCTGCCAGGCTGTGGTTGCGGACGGACGAAATGTCCATCCTAGTCCAAGACAGACGCGGTCAAAGGGATCCACGTAAGCGACCGCGTGCGCGCGGCGCGATCATGGCGCGTCCTAGATGTAAGCCGCACCGTCCGTTCTACTTTCTTTGGGGCAATACCGCCTCGCGGGCGAGCGGGCCAGTCGTGAGGGTGGCTGCGGCCTCCCGAGCAAACGCCCCGGTGCGCAAGTGTGGGGTCAAATACCAGGTCAGCTGGTGGGAACAACCCGATATCCCGTGCAGGGCACGGATTGTATACGACACAGAAGGCAGGGCATTGGACATGGTGAGGGGCAGCTTGATGCACGCGGCTCGGTTAGGTGCTGGGACCGCGGCGGTCATTGCCGTTTTGGGCCTGAGTGGATGCGCGTTCAATCCACTGTCCACGTTCACGACGCCCACGATCGACCAGATCGAGCGCGAGACCGTTACCCCCACGGTGTCGGACGACGCCCTGGTCACGCCGGGAACCCTGACGGTCGCTCTCGATACGTCCGATGCCCCGCAAGCCATGCAGGATGCCGACGGAAACCTCACGGGTTATGCGGTCGATGCCGCTCGCGCCCTCGCATGCCGCATGGGTCTCAAGGTCGCCTTTGTCGATGCGTCCTCGGCCGATTCCGCGCTCAGCGATAAAAAGGCCGATATCTTCATTGGCGACGTCAGGTCTACGGACGGCGATATCAGCTCGCTTGGCACCTGTCTGTACGACGCCCCCGCCGTATTCGGCAAGAGCAGTGACGGCGAGTCGCTGAGCGTTTCCACCGAAACGCTTAACACCGCTACCCTGGGCGTTCAGACCTCCTCGGCCTCGCAGGAAGCGCTCGCCAAGCAGAGCATCACGGCCAACCAAAAGACCTTCTCCAACATCAACGAGTGCTTCGAGGCACTCGAGTCGGGCGAGGTCGATTACGTGATCTGTGATTCCACGGCCGGTGGTTACCTCGCGCGCCTGATGAGCCAGATCTCTTACATCGGCGCGCTCGAGACGCCCTCGACGCTCGGCGTCGCGGGCCTCGCGGCCAACGACGAGCTATGTCGTGCCGTGAGCGATGCTCTCGACGGCATCACGGTCGACGGCACGCTCGAGGCGGTCCACTCCGTCTGGTACGGTACGATACCCTATGACCTCACCACCAAGACGGTCTCGGGCGCCGACGTGCAGCCGACCGACACCGGATCCAGCGAGTCCGCATCCTCCGATTCGAACAGCGAGGGTGCAACCTCCGAGGATAAATCGTCCAGCCAGGAGGGCGCCATCACCGACGACGACATTAACAAGCTCAATAGCTAGTTATTGCTAGGGGTGGCGTCTGCCATACATTGAACAAGGCGCTTCTTTACGGTTTCAACACGCATAACCGGGTCTCCCCAATAGGGGAGCCCGGCTTTTCTATTTTGATAAAACCAGCAGGTCAAAGCTAATTTCCAGGAGAAAAACCAACTCCGCCGACGCCTTCCTATAGCGCACTTTGCCACAGAAAAGTGCGAGACTTCGGTATGCGGTATCAAGCAATCGTTATTCGGGTCTTTAGGAATCCGCGTGATTAAATGCACGGCAATGGGTACATAGCCAGTACAGTAAGTCCCCGAGGCAGATTGGAGCCACGTATGGATATCAAGGTTTCTGGACGCAAGACGACGGTAACCGATGCTCTGCGTGCGCATGTGGATGAGAAGATCGGCGAGGCGCTCAAGGTTTTCGATATCGAGCCCATGACGGTCGACGTTGTACTTCGCTATGAGAAGAACCCCTCGAACCCCAACCCGGCAATCGTCGAGGTTACGGTTCGTGCCCGCGGTTCGGTGATTCGCGTTGCCGAGCACGGTGCAGATATGTACGCCGCCATCGACCTCTCCGCCGATAAGGTCACCCGCCAGCTGCGCAAGTTCAAGACCAAGGTCGTGGACAACCGCCAGGGCGGTGCCAGTGCAGCGGATGTCGCACCGGTCGAGCGCGTCGAGGATCTGGCCGACCTGCTGCTGCCCGAGGAGGAGGACGACCTGCTCGTCCGCGAGAAGGTCATCGATGTCACCCCGATGACCGAGGAGCAGGCGCTGGTGCAGACCGATCTGCTCGGCCACGACTTCTACGTGTTCGAGAACGCGACGACTGGCCTCATCAATGTGGTGTATCACCGTAAGAATGGTGGATATGGCATCATCAAGCCCCGCATCGAAACACTTGACGAGTAAAATACGTTAACTTGCATGAGTTAACGGCTGGCGGCCATCCCATGCGGATGGCCGCCTTTTTTACGTAAGGAGTCGCTTTGATGGACAAGGCTGCATCTACCGGCCATTCGGACCGTTGCCGCATCGTCGTCGATACCTGCTGCGACTTTAGCCCCGAGGTCGCCGCGAACCTCGATGTCGATATCCTGGGTTTCCCCTTCATTATCGATGGCGAAGAGCGCACGGACGACATCTGGTCGAGCATCACACCCAAGGAGTTCTACGACCGGATGCGCGCCGGTGCCCGCGTGTCCACCTCGGCTGTGTCGCTCGGTCGCTATATCGAGTTCTTTACCGAGTGCGCCAAAGAGGGCACGCCCACGGTCTACCTGTGCTTTACCTCGGCGCTGTCGTCGAGCTACAACTCCGCGTGCCAGGCGGCGGACGCCGTGCGCGCCGAGTATCCCAACTTTGAGCTCTACGTGGTCGACAACGCTCTGCCCTGTGCGACAGGCGCGCTCTTGGCGCTCGAGGCCGTGCGCCAGCGTTCGGCGGGACTGACCGCCAAGCAGCTGGTCGATTGGGCAAACGAGGCAAAGACCTACGTCCACGGCTACTTTACGCTTGAGAGCTTCGACGCACTGGCTGCCGGCGGTCGCATTCCGCCCGCGGCAGCGCAGCTCACGGCAAAGCTCGATGTCAAGCCTGAGCTCTCCTACGACCTGGCCGGCTCGCTGTCGCTGATCGGCATCAACCGCGGCCGCAAGAAGGCGCTCAAGTCCATCCTCAAGTCGTTCCGCGAGAACTACGTGCCCGATCGCACCATGCCCATCGCCATCATGACGGCCGATGCCGAAAAGGATGGTGACTGGCTCGAAGCCGCCATCCGCAAGGAGGAGGGTTGCGCCGACGTCACGATCATTCGCGGCTCCGTGGGTCCCACCATCGGCTCGCACGTGGGCCCCGGCATGGTGGGCTGCGCGTTTTGGGGTAAGAACCGCGCCGACAAGGCGTCGCTTTCCGACCGTATCGCCCGCCGCGTGCGCGGTCAGTAGGCAAGCGCTGCGTCCGTAATCGCCCTCGACTCACAGCCCAAACGCTGGCACCGAGTATTTTAACCTGGTAACAACACCCAACCCAAAAGGAAAGGTTTCATGGCAAACAAGCTCTCCGTCGCATTCATCGGCACCGGAATCATGGGTGCCCCCATCGCCGGCCACATCCTGGACGCCGGCTACCCCGTCACGGTCAACAACCGCACCAAGTCCAAGGCCGCCGCGCTTATCGAGCGCGGCGCCGTCTGGGCCGATACGCCGGCCGAGGCCGTGGCGAACGCCGATGTCGTCTTTACCATGGTGGGCTATCCCTCCGAGGTCGAGGAGCTCTATCTGGCGGGCAACGGCCTGCTTGCGTGCACCAAGCCGGGCGCGGTCTTGATCGATCTCACCACGAGCTCGCCCGAGCTCGCCCGTGACATTGCCGAGGCCGCCCAGGTTTCTGGTCGCATGGCGTTTGACTGCCCCGTCACCGGCGGCGAGTCGGGTGCTATCGCCGGCACGCTCACGGCTATCGTGGGCGCTACCGAGAACGACATCGCGCCGGTCCGCGACATCCTTTCCACCTTTGCGGCAACCATCTGCTGCTTCGACGGCGCCGGCAAGGGCCAGGCTGCCAAGCTCGCTAACCAGGTGTCGTTGGGTGCTTGCATGGTCGGCATGGCAGACGCCATGGCATTTGCCGAGCTGAGCGGCCTCGATCTGGAAAAGACCCGTCAGATGATCCTGGGCGGCACCGGCAAGTCCGGTGCTATGGAGAGCCTGGCGCCCAAGGCGCTCGACGGCGACTATAAGCCCGGCTTTATGGTCGAGCACTTCATTAAGGACCTGCGTCTGGCGCTCGCCTACGCCGATGACCGCGAGCTCGCGCTGCCCGGCGCCGACGTCGCCTTTACGCTCTACGACATGCTCGACGCCATCGGTGGCGCCAAGCTGGGCACCCAGGCCATCACGGTCCTCTACAAGGAGGAGGCCGACGCCATCGCCGCCGGTCTGGACTGGTCGCAGTATCGTCCCGAAGAGCACGGTGCTCACGAGGACGGCTGCGGTCGCGGCGAGCACGGCGACGATCACGAGTGCGGTTGTGGCCACCACCATGGCGAGGATCACGAGTGCTGCGGCGGCCACGGCCATGATGACGGCCACGAGTGCTGCTGCGGCCACCATCACGGGGAGTAGCACCCATGAGCTGGACGTTCGTGGTGCTCGCGCTGGTGCTCTTTATCTTTGCGATTTACATTGGCTTTTTGTGCGGCCAGTGGGCCTGCGAAAAGCGCGTGATCACCAAGCGCGACTACTGGATCGCTAATTTTGCAGGCGCGGCAGCGGTTGTCCTACTGACCTGGGTGTTTTCGCTGTTCCCGCTGGTGCGGTTTGCGCCGATCGGCTGGCTCGGCGGCTTTATCGCCGGCCTTAAGATGAGCTTTGGCGAGTCCGTCGGCCCGTGGCGCAAGCACGACGAGGTCTTTAACGTCAACAAGGCTCACCGCGCCGCCGCCGACGCGGGCGACGCCGAGGAGCGTCGCCGTGCGCGTCACAATGGTGCAGCCGATCGACAGCTCATCTCGGTCACCGATGACAGCAAGGGTGCTGGCAAGCACGCTAAGAAATAGTAAGAAGAGGTAACTATGGCAGAAAACAAAGACGAACAGCTCACCGACGAGGAGCTGGCACAGCTTCAGCTGGCAGAGGAGAACGAGAATGCCGTCGACCGCCTGGTCCAAGAGCTCGGCTGTCCCACGCGCCGCATCCGCCAGTTTGCCGCCCGCGTGCTGCATCTGCTTGCCGAGCGCGATCCGCGGCGCGTCGTGCCCTGCGTGCCCGCGCTGATCGAGGCACTTGACCGCCCCGAGGCTCAGACCCGCTGGGAGGCTCTCGATGCCCTTGCGGCGCTCGCCACCACCTGCCCCGAGCAGCTGGGCGATGCCTTTGAGGGCGCCGAGACCGCGCTGTTCGACGAGATTTCCTCCACGCTGCGCTATGCCGCCTTCCGCCTGCTGTGCGTGTGGGGCGCCACGAGCGTCGAGCGTTCGCGCGAGGCCTGGCCCATCCTGGACGAGGCCATCCAGTGCTACCACGGCGACCTCGAGTATCGCGACATGCTCGGTTGCCTGTACGAGTTTGGTCAGGGCGAGATTGACGCCGAGGTCGCCGAGAAGCTCGCGCTGCGCCTTAAGTTCGACGCCGAGAACGGCAAGGGCAGCTATCTCAAGGCCCGTTCGAGCGAGATTTGCGAAATGCTTGTTAAACGTTTTGGCCTGGATCTCTCCAAAAAGAAGAAGCGTGCTAGCGTAAAAAAATCTGACGACGCCGAAGACGAGGAGTAACAGATTATGGCGCACGATGTAGTCCTGATTCCTGGTGACGGTATCGGTCCCGAGATTACGCAGGCTATGCGCCGCGTGGTCGAGGCCACTGGTGTCCAGATCAACTGGAACGTCCAGGAGGCCGGTGCCGGCGTCATGGACGAGTTTGGCACGCCGCTGCCCCAACATGTGCTCGATGCGGTCGCCGAGACCAAGGTTGCTATCAAGGGCCCCATCACCACGCCGGTCGGCACGGGTTTCCGCAGCGTTAACGTCGCCCTGCGCAAGCATTTTGACCTGTACGCCTGCGTGCGCCCCTGCCTGTCGCAGCCGGGCGACGGCTCGCGCTTCCGCGACGTCGACCTGGTTATCGTGCGCGAGAACACCGAGGACCTCTATGCCGGCATCGAGTTCGATGAGGGCGCTGCCGAGGTCGAGGAACTCTCGCAGCTTGTCGAGCGTTCGGGCCAAAAGACCTTCGCCGTCGATTCCGCGATCTCGATCAAGCCGATCTCTATCGCCAAGAGCCGCCGCATTGTGGAGTATGCCTTTGAGTATGCCCGCCGCTGCGGCCGCAAAAAGGTGACGGCCGTGCACAAGGCCAACATCATGAAGGCGACCGACGGCCTGTTCCTGCGCGTGGCGCGCGAGGTGGCCGCCAACTATCCTGATATCGAGTTCAACGACAAGATCGTCGACGCCACCTGCATGGGCCTGGTCCAGAACCCCAACGACTTCGATGTCCTGGTGCTGCCCAACCTGTACGGCGACATCGTGAGTGACCTGTGCGCCGGCCTGGTGGGCGGCCTGGGCATGGCCCCCGGCTCCAACATCGGTGCCGACTGCGCCATCTTTGAGGCTACGCATGGCTCCGCGCCCGATATCGCCGGCCAGGATATCGCCAACCCCACGGCCGAGATCCTCTCTGCTGCGATGATGCTCGATCACCTGGGCGAGAACGATGCTGCCAATCGCATTCGTGCCGCCGTATCTGCCACGCTCGACGAGGGCGAGCAGGTTACCGGTGACGTGCGTCGTGCCCAGACCGGCTCCGTTGAGGGCGCCGTGGGCACGCAGGCCTTTGCCGATGCCGTTATCGCGCACCTGGTCTAAGGTATGCACGCTGCAAACGCCTAAATAGTACTTAAGTGTTTGCGTATAACCTAAGAATCAATACGCCCGGCGCTCTGCCGGGCGTATTCTATTGGGGACTATGTTTCCTAACAAGGAGTAACTGATATGGGTCTGATTCAAAAGAAAGACGAGAAGGACGAGATCGACGGCATCCAGATCATCGAGCGCGGCGAAGGCCCCGACGGTGATGAGGACGAGAAGATCGACCTGGTCGCCGGCACGTCTGCCGAACATATTGCCGCCGGCACGACTGTCGAGGAGGAGGACGCTCGCCTGGAGGCAAAGATCGCCGCGGACGCCGCCGACGAGAACCTCATGCCCCAGGAGCAGGACGAGGACGACGATATCCTGGGTTCCGACGAAGACGACCGCGCATCCAAGCACAAGAAGACGATGATTGCCGCCTTCGTGGTTGCAGTCGTGATCGCTGCTGTGGTCGGCTTCTTTATCGGCAACGGTGGTTTTGGCGGCAAGGGCGTCGGCTCGGCGACCCTCACCGAGGACCAGCTCGATTCGACCGTGGCAAGCTACAGCTACAACGGCAAGAAGAGCGACATCACCGCGCGCGAGGCCATTGAGAGCCAGTACAGCCTCGACACCGTCAAGGATGGCGATGGCAACTACACCGCTCCCTCTGCCGACGTCATCCTGTCCTACGTGCGCAACAAGATCCTGCTCGACGCTGCCGAGGACGAGGGCATCACCGTCTCTTCTAAGGAGATGAAGAAGTACGCCGAGGATTCCATCGGCACTTCGGACTACAAGACCATGGCCACGCAGTATGGCGTGTCCAAGGACCAGGCCAAGCAGATCGTCCGTCAGTCCGCGACGCTGCAGAAGCTCTACAAGAAGAAGGTGGGCGATAGCTCCGCAAGCATGCCGACCGCCCCGACCGAGCCTGCTGATGGCAACGAGGAGACCGCGAGCAAGGACTACGCCGATTACATCATCAAACTTGCCGGCGACGAGTGGGATAGCGAAAAGGGCACCTGGAAGGACGCCGATAGCACCTACGCTAAGGCCTTCGCTGACGATGCCTTTACGGCTGATAGCGCTACCTACAAGCAGGCCATGACCGCCTATTACACCGCCTACCAGCAGTACTCTTCGCAGGCTTCGAGCGCCAGCTCCAAGTGGACCGAGTATGCTAACGGCCTGTATGCCAAGGCCAACATCAGCATCTATGGTCTGTTTGCATAAAGATCTGTCTGAGCCGCCGAGCGCGTAACCGAAATATCTGAATAAGCCCGCTAGAACGGACAACGTTCTAGCGGGCTTATTGCTGCCGAAACCACTGGGGCAGGCCTTGCGCCCGCGCAAGCGCTCCATCGCGCTTCCCTAATTCATCTGGGAAAACAACTGCAAACGATTGCAAGTAACCGGTGAACGGTCGAAAACTACCGTTCACCGATAATCTCAAAACTGGTTCTAACTGGTATTAAGTCAAAAAGACCAATTCACATATCTTCACAATGACCTGCAATTTTTCTTCACGCTATTTTTAGCCGCCCTGCGTTGTTTAGACACAGGAAAAGATCCGATCTTTTGCCAAAGCATTTCGAAACGGTTTCAAAACCGCAGGTAGAAGTGTTAACGACCGGTAACCGGTCGATTTATCACCGTGAGCGGTGCAAAAACGTTTTACCGTATGAATCAAGGAAAGCGACCTCTTCTGGGGTGATATAGTGACAACAACACGTCACGTGGTTACTTCCAGTTTAGAAACCACTGGTCTTCAAAGAACGCTTTCCAAGAAGCTTTAAGGGCGAGCGCCCGCTGGCTTCCGAAAATCATCGGACTCAGATTGTACACACCTTCGGAAGGGAAATTTGAATGGTTGGCTTTATTCTTACCGGTCATGGACAGTTCGCACCCGGCCTTGCAAGCGCTATCGCGATGGTTGCCGGCGACCAGCCTGCTTTTACCGTCGTTCCTTTTGAGGGCGACCAGGCCGCATCCTACGGTGAGGATCTCCGCGCCGCTATTACCGCCATGCGCGAGGAGTGCGATGGCGTGCTCGTCTTTACCGACCTGCTTGGCGGCACCCCGTTCAACCAGTCGATGATGATTGCCCAGGATGTCGACAACGTCGAGGTTCTGACTGGCACCAACCTTCCCATGGTTATTGAGCTTCTGTTCCTCCGCGGCAATGCCACGCTCGCCGAGCTTGGCGAGCAGGCCGTGACCGTTGGCCAGACGGGCGTCACCGCCCAGACGGTCGCATCCGTTGCCGGCTCCGAGGAAGAGGATATCTTCGGCGACGAGGACGGCATCTAATGGCCGATTTCGGAGCCAACGTCCTGAGCTCCTCGGTCGCCCTTTTAGGCCTGCTTGTCATCATGGGCTTGATTTACACCATCTGGTCGCAAATCAACATGAAGAAGAAGCAGAAGTACTTCAAGGAGCTGCACACCGAGCTCAAGCCGGGTCAAGAGGTTCTTTTCGCCGGCGGTATCTACGGAACCGTCAAAGGCATCGAAGGCGAGAAGGTCCAGATCAAAGTCCGATCCGGAGCCGTCGTAGATGTTTCGCGTTACGCGATTCAGGAGATCAAGTAACTGTCGTCAGCAAATAACGAAAGGAAGCTGATCAACATGGCAGAACCCAACATTCTTCTTACCCGCATCGATAACCGACTGGTTCATGGTCAGGTTGCCACCCAGTGGAACTCCACCCTGGGCTCCAACCTCATCCTCGTCGCCAACGACGACGTGGCGTCCAACACCATGCGCCAGAACCTCATGAAGATGGCCGCTCCCGCCGGCGTCGCTACGCGTTTCTTCTCTCTGCAGAAGACCATCGACGTCATTGGCAAGGCGAGCCCGCGCCAGAAGATCTTCATCGTGGCCGAAACACCGGAAGACGTGCTTACGCTCGTCAAGGGCGGTGTGCCTATAAAGAAGGTAAACATCGGCAACATGCACATGTCGGAAGGAAAGCGCCAAGTCGCCACCTCCGTCGCAGTTAACGACGAGGATGTCGCTGCGTTTAAAGAGCTGCAGGAATTGGGGGTGGAGTTGGAGATCAGGCGCGTTCCGAGCACGCCTGTTGAGGACACGAGCAAGCTCTTCTCGTAATCCTCGTGATCCACGTTGTCAGGAGTGAAACCCTGACGTTCTGTACGTGATATCCAAAGTGCGTACATACATTTTGAAAGGAGGAGCAAGATGGAATACTCGATCATCCAGATCGCTCTGGTCTTCGTCGTCACGTTCATCGCGGCAATCGACCAGTTTGACTTCCTCGAGTCTCTCTATCAGCCCATCGTCACCGGCGCCGTCATCGGTCTTATCCTTGGCGACCTCAACACCGGTCTTCTCGTGGGTGGTACCTATCAGCTCATGACGATCGGCAACATGCCGATCGGAGGCGCTCAGCCGCCTAACGCCGTCATCGGCGGCATCATGGCAGCCATTCTCGCTATCGCCACGGGCCTCGAGCCCAACGCGGCAGTCGGCCTCGCCATTCCGTTCGCTCTGCTTGGCCAGCTTGGCGTCACCCTGGTCTTCACGCTTATGTCCCCGCTTATGTCCACGGCCGATAACATGGCTCACAACGCGGACACCAAGGGCATCGAGCGCCTGAACTACTTCGCCATGGCTCTGCTCGGCCTGATCTTCGCTGTCGTCGTCACCCTGTTCTTCATCGCTGGCGCTACCATCGGTCAGACCATCGCTTCTGCCATCCCGACTTGGCTGCAGACCGGTCTGTCCGCTGCAGGCGGCATGATGCGCTTCGTCGGCTTCGCCGTCCTGCTCAAGGTTATGATGAACCGCGATATGTGGGGCTTCTTCCTCATGGGCTTCGGCCTCGCGCTCATCACCGTTGCCAACGATTCGCTGGCAACCCCTGCTCTGCTCATCCTCGCTCTCATCGGCTTCGGCATCGCTTTCTGGGACTTCCAGCAGCAGACCGAGCTGAAGGGTGCAGCTGTTTCTGACGGAGGTGACTTCGAAGATGGCATCTAATGAGTATGTGATCCCGGAGCACTACGAGGATCTCACTCCTGCTCCGCAGCTCGACCAGAAGACCCTCAACAAGATGGCTTGGCGCTCCTGCTTCCTGCAGGCCTCGTTCAACTACGAGCGTATGCAGGCCGCTGGCTGGCTCTACTCCATCATCCCCGGTCTGGAGAAGATCCACACCAACAAGAACGACCTCGCGGCTTCCATGAGCCACAACCTGGAGTTCTTCAACACCCACCCGTTCCTCGTCACCTTTGTTATGGGCATCGTGCTTTCGCTCGAGCAGAACAAGGTTGACATCCCCACGATCCGCGCCGTCCGCGTCGCCGCAATGGGCCCGCTCGGTGGTATCGGTGACGCCCTGTTCTGGCTGACGCTCGTGCCTATCACGGCCGGCATCACCTCCAACATGGCCATCAACGGCAACGCCGCTGCGCCGATCATCTTCCTGGTGATCTTCAACGCCGTCCAGTTCGCTCTGCGCTTCTGGCTCATGAACTGGTCCTACAAGCTTGGCACCAGCGCTATTGACGCTCTGACCGCCAACATGCAGGCCTTCACGCGTGCCGCTTCCATCATGGGCGTCTTCGTCGTCGGTTGCCTGGTCGTCACCATGGGTGGCACCCAGATCAACCTCCAGATCCCCAACGGCACCACCCGTGGCCTCTCTCCCACTACCGTGATCGTCTCCGAGAAGGAGGCCGAGAACTTCACCGGTATGGAGGGCATCGATACCGAGACCGCTGAGGCCGGTACCATCGCCATGACCGATGAGGACGGCAACGCCCTCACCGCCACCGATGCCGACGGCAACGAGGTCAAGTGCGGCGTCGCCGATCTGGGCAACGGCATGGAGTCCGTGACCTACGCTACCGTCACCGAGGATCCGGTCAACTTCTCTGTTGCCGACACCCTCAACACCATCGTCCCGAAGCTCGTCCCGCTTATGCTTACGCTGCTGCTTTACTACATGTTCGCTAAGCACAGCTGGACCCCGACTAAGGGCATTCTCCTGCTCTTCGTCCTTGGCATCCTGGGCGCTGGCCCGCTTGGTCTCTGGCCGAGCATCTGGTAAGGCTCTAGCTTGAGGGGTGTGTCCCTACGCGGCTCACACCCCGACCCCTTAAGCCATGTGTATGTTAAAAGCCGCGTGCTCGAAAGAGCGCGCGGCTTTTGTTTTCTTGATGATTCGGGTGTGGCAGACAGATAATGCTAAACACCCTAGGTAGTTAGCCGAATTCGAGCAAAAGGGAGGATAGGATGGCGATCGGAGCGCGTAAGCAACCGCTGTACGATCAGCTGGTCGATATTCTGACCGAAAAGATCGACCATGAATATCGCGCCGGTGACATGATTCCTTCCGAGCGCGAACTTTCGGAGCGCTATGGTCTCTCGCGTACTACGGTACGCCTGGCTCTGCAGGAACTGGAGCGTTTAGGACTGGTGGTTCGGCAGCACGGTCGCGGTACCTTTGTGACCGACCGTTCGGCAAAGGCAACCAATCTTATGCAGTCCTACAGCTTTACCGAGCAGATGCGCGCGATGGGTCGCGACCCCGAGACCACGATTCTCGAGTTTTGCGAGATGGAGGCCGATAAAAATCTGGCCGAGCATATGGGATTGCGTATCGGTGATCGCATTTTTAAGCTTAAGCGCCTTCGTTCTGCCGACAACATGCCCATGATGGTCGAACGCAGCTATCTACCAGTTCGTCAATTTCTGTCCTTAAAGCGACCGCTGCTGGAGCGTAAGCCGCTATACGATGTGATTGAGCAAGACTTTCAGCAAAAGATACGCGTGGCCGAAGAGGAGTTCTATGCGAGCATAGCCCGTCCCACCGACGCTCACCTTTTGGGAATTGTCGAGGGCTCGCCTGTGCTCGATTTGGTCAGGACTACGTATAACGAGTCAAACGAGGTTGTGGAGTACACACTCTCGGTTGCTCGTGCCGATCAGTTTAAATACAAGGTTTACCACCAGCGTAGCGACTAGTGTTCGCATCGTTTCCATATGATGATTCTTTGCATTTAACTGGTTACTACCAGATAACCAACCGAAGTGTATAATTGCACGTCAGAGGATTACTTCTAGAGAGAGGTATTAGAAATGTTCGAGAAGAGTGTCGAGGAGCTCACCGAGCTCGGCGCCCAGATCACCACGGCCGAGATTGCTCAGCAGCCCGAGCTTTGGCGTGATACGCTCAACATCTATCGCGAGAACAAGGAGGCCATCGAGGCCTTCCTGGCCGAGGCTCGCGCTATGGGCGAGGGTCGTCTGTCCGTTGTCTTCACCGGTGCCGGTACGTCCGACTACGTTGGCGATACCTGCGCCCCGTACCTGCGTCACGCTGGCAACACTGATCTCTACGACTTTAAGCCCATCGCCACGACCGACATCGTGAGCGCCCCGCGCGACTTCCTGCGCGCCGAGGATCCCACGCTCGTGGTTTCCTTTGCCCGCTCTGGCAACAGCCCCGAGAGCCTTGCCGCCGTTGCCGTTGCCAAGGAGCTCGTCCACAACGTCAAGTTCCTCAACATCACCTGCGCTCCCGAGGGCAAGCTCGCCGTCGAGTCTGCCGATGATCCCAACGCGCTGACGCTGCTCATCCCGCGCGCCAACGACAAGGGCTTCGCCATGACCGGTTCTTATTCCTGCATGACCCTGCTCTCCACCCTTATTTTTGACACTGCCTCTGACGAGCAGAAGGCCGAGTGGGTCGAGACGATTGCCAAGATGGGCGAGGAGGTCATCTCCCGTGAGCCCGAGATCGCCGATTACCTGGCTGGCGACTTCAACCGCGTGACCTACTTGGGTTCTGGCTCCTTCGGTGGCCTTGCCCAGGAGAGCCAGCTCAAGATCCTCGAGCTCGCTCACGGTCTGGTCGCTACTTCCTACGACACCTCCATGGGCTATCGTCATGGACCTAAGTCCTTCGTCGACGATAAGACGCTCGTCTTCGTGTTCGTCAATAACGACGCCTACACCCGTCAGTACGACATCGACATCCTCAACGAGATCGGTGGCGACGAGATCGCTCAGCACACCATCGCCGTTCAGCAGGAAGGTGCCACCGTCTACGAGGGCGAGTCCTTCACCTTTAAGGGCTACGAGGCACTTCCCGAGGGCTACCTTGCTCTGCCGTTCGTGATGTTTGCCCAGGCTATCAGCCTGCTCAACTCCGTGCGCGTGGGCAACACGCCCGACACGCCGAGCCCCACTGGCACGGTCAACCGCGTGGTTAAGGGCGTGACGATTCACCCCTTCACCGCTTAATCGCGTCCCCCTGTAAGGGCGCCCGTCCGCTCATAACGGCGGGCGGGCGCTTTTTGTTTACGTGAGCTGGGTATAAGCATCACCACAGTCAACTGCTTTAGAAGCGAGGAGTGCATATGAGCACGTACGCAATTAAGGCTGACAAGTTCTTCTTGCCGGCAGGCCCGCAACTGGGCGGCTATCTTATGGTCGAGGATGGCGTCTTTGGCGCCTGGCAGGCCGACGAGCCCTCTTGCGAGATTAAGGACTACACGGGATCGTGGATCGCACCGGGTATGGTCGATACTCACATCCATGGCTTCTACAACCACTCAACTACCGATAACGATCCCGAGGGCATCGATATCAGCTCGACCGAGCTCGCCCGTCGCGGTACCACCAGCTGGCTGCCCACGACGTTCACCGATGGCGTCGAGCAGATCAAGGACGCCTGCGCCGCCATCGCTCAGGCGGACGAGGGTCGCGGCCCCGACTTCTGCGGTGCCCGCATTCAGGGCATCTACCTGGAGGGCCCCTTCTTTACCATGAAGCACGTGGGCGCGCAGAACCCCGCTTACCTCATCGATCCCTCCGAGGAGGTCTTCGATCAGTGGCAGGAGGCTGCGGGTGGTCGCATCGTTAAGAGCGCCATGGCGGCCGAGCGCGACGGTGCCGCTGCTTATGCGGCTGCTCTGAACGCCAAGGGTGTGGTGACCAGCATCGGTCACTCCGACGCCACCTACGATGAGTGCATCGCCGCCATCAACGCCGGTGCCAGCTGCTTTACGCATACCTATAACGGTCAGCGCGGGCTGCATCACCGTGAGCCCGGTGTCGTGGGCGCTGCCATGTCCACGCCCGAGACCTACGCCGAGATCATCTGTGACGGCAAGCACGTTAACCCTGCCGCCATCAAGGCGCTGCTGCAGGCAAAGGGCTGGCAACACACGGTGCTCATCACTGACTGCCTGGGCTGCGGCGGCATGCCCGAGGGCAGCTACACCAGTGGTGGCATGGACGTCATCATGAAGGACAACCTGTGCTGGCTCGCCGACGGCAAGAGCATTGCCGGCTCGGTGCTCACGCTTGCCCAGGGCGTCAAGAACATCGTCGACTGGGGCATCGCCAGCGCCGATATCGCCATTCGTATGGCAACCGAGGTGCCGGCACGCTCCGCGCACATCGAGGATAAGTGCGGCAGCATCATGCCGGGTCGCGACGCCGACTTTGTCGTGTTCGACCATGAGCTTACCCTCGTCGAGACGTATGTTGGCGGCCAGAGCGTCGGCAACGCCTTTGCCGAGTAACGATAGAAAAAGACGGCGGGCCCGAATCTGCTCGGACCCGCCGTATGGGTTAAACGCTCAAAAGCACCTTCACAGTTACAGCTTGTTAGCGATCTTCTTTGCCGTGCGCTTGACGCCGGCCACCAGGCCTCCTGCAGGATGCTCCTTCTCGTATGCTAGACGCTTCTCGCGCTTGGCGTACTCTTCGACGATGATATCGCCATATTCGTCTTCGATCTTATCGAAGAAGTCGACGGCGCCCTTAATTTCCTCAGCGGTTGGGTGTCCCTTTTGGACACCGCCGGCGAGTTTGAACGGCCCCCACGTATCAAAGCCGGGGCAGCCGTAGACACCCATAAAGATGGCCTGCCTCATGCGGCAGATGCCATCGATATCCTTGCCGTACCACTTGTTTTTGCCACCGTAGGTCATAAGGCCAAACACCTTGTCCTGCGGCTGCAGCACGTTCGTGAGCACTCGTGCCATGTCCTTGTCGATCTCGGAGTAATAGATGCCCGTGGCGACGCCAATCAGATGGTATTCGTGCAGGTCGGGGTACTCGTTTTTGCCAAGCGCCTTGACGTCGAGGGTATCGATCTCGGGGTGTGCCTCGACGATGGCGTCCACGAGCTTTTTCGTATTGCCGTGATGGCGCGAGGCGTAGAGGATGATGGTTCGCATAAGAAGGCCTTTCAGCTGTAATTGCATCAATGTCTGTATGGTACCCCGTTACATGGCTGGGATACCGGACGCATCGATGAACGTGCGGGTTTGTCCTTTGGTTAGGGCCGAGACGGGTACTTGCGAGCAAAAAGCAGTTGTTCGAAAGGATGGGCAATGGAATACGCTCTCTCCAACGATTCGATTTCTATTAAGGTGTCCACGGCTGGTGGTTCGTTTACCTCGATCGAGGCCGGAGGTCGCGAGTATCTGTGGCAGGGCGATCCCGCCGTGTGGTCCGGCCAGGCACCGATTTGCTTCCCGATTTGCGGAGGCTTGCGCGATAACAACGCCATGACGTTTGCCGGGCATCATGTAAAGCTCGCTCGCCATGGGTTTGCGCGCAAACAGGAGTGGAAGCTGCTGAGCCAGAGCGAGAACGAGCTGGCGATGTGCCTGGCTTCGGAGGATAACGCCGCGCTGCTGAGCGATTATCCGTATCCGTTTAAGCTTGTCGCCCGCTATACGCTCGAGGACGCTGCCGTGCGCGTTTCCTACGAGGTCACCAACGAGGGCACCGAGGACATGCCGTTCTTTATTGGCGGTCATCCCGGATTTAGGTGTCCGCTCGATGAGGGCGAGGCCTATACGGACTACGAGCTGCGCTTTGAGAAGGACGAGGCTGCTGAGCTTTGCACTGCCGTCCCCTCGACTGGCTTGATTGACGTGACCAATCGCTCCAAGAACCCCATGGTGGGAAAGACGCTGCCCCTGTCGCACGAGCTCTTCGATTTTGCGGAGACCATCTTTGACGTGCTCGAGAGCCGTCAGGTCACGCTTTCCAAAAAGGGCGAGGACAAGGGCGTCCGCCTGAGCTTTGAGGGCTTCCCATATCTCATTGTGTGGAGCAAGCCCGAGGGCGATTTTGTGGCGGTTGAGCCTTGGGGCGGTCTCTCGACCTGCTCCGATGAGGACGACGTGCTTGAGCATAAGCGCGGCTGCCTTGTCGCCAAGCCCAAGGAGACCGTCGTTCGCTCGTTCACGATTGAGATTCTGTAATTCCGTTTTGTCGACTCGTATCGCGAGGCACAAGGAGCCTGCGAGATAAGGAGCTAAAAATGATCCTCACCGTTACGATGAACCCGTCTGTTGATACGCGCTATCAGCTCGATGAGCTCGTTATCGACGACGTCAACCGCGTGACGCCCGAAAAGACCGCCGGCGGCAAGGGCCTCAACGTGGCCCGTGTGCTGGGTCAGCTGGGCGACGACGTTGTGGCAACCGGTCTGCTCGGCGGCCACATGGGCGCCTACATGGCTGAGCTCATGGACGCCAACGGTATTAACAACGACTTTGTGCCCATCAAGGGCGAGACTCGCATTTGCCTCAACATCCTCCACGCCGGCAACCAGACTGAGCTGCTCGAGAGTGGCCCGACAATTGCCCCCGAGGAGCTCGATGCCTTTACCGCCAAGTTTACTGAGCTTGCGGGCAAGGCCGACGTCGTCACCATTTCGGGTTCGCTGCCCCGCGGTGTCGAGGCAGACTACTATGCCAAGATCACGGGCATTGCCGAGAACGCCGGAGCCAAGGTGCTGCTCGATACCTCGGGTGCTTCGCTCGAGGCCGCCCTTAAGTCCGAAATTAAGCCCGAGCTGGTCAAGCCCAACCTGACCGAGATCAACGGCCTTCTGGGCACGAGCTTTACCACCGACGATGTGGACGAGCTCCGCGCCGCGCTCGCCTCTGATGCCCGCTTCTCCGATATCCCCTGGGTCGTCGTGTCCATGGGTGCTGCCGGCTCCGTTGGCTTCCACAACGGCCGTGCGTTCCGCGCAAAGACGCCCGATATCCCTGCCGTTAACGCCACGGGCTCTGGTGACTCCACTATCGCAGGCTTCGCGCATGCCATTGCTGCTGGCGCAGACGACGAGACGGTGCTGCGTACCGCCAACACCTGCGGCAAGCTCAACGCCATGGATCCCATGACTGGCCACTTGGTTATGGATCGTTGGGACGAGGTCTACAACGGCGTTGTCGTGACCGAGCTGTAAGGGCTTGGGCGTCGGCCCCGGCATCGATTGCTAGCTCATGTCGACGACAAGTGCGATAGCATTATGTCGGGGCGCGACGCCGACGTTGTCGTGTTCAATCCCGACCTTACCCTGGTCGAGACGTATGTGGGCGGCAACAGCGGCGGTAACGCTTTTATCGCGTAGCCGCCAAAGAAACGATCCGAGAGGGGATTTAGATGATTTACGGTGCATTGGGCGATATCGAGGAGTACCGCGGAATGCTCAAGGGCCTCGACGTGCTGATCGACTGGCTCGAGGAGAACGATCCGGCGCAGCTCGAGGTCGGCAGTCATCCGATTCTGGGCGACAAGGTCTATGCGAACGTCATGGCTCCCACGACGCGTCCCGAGGCCGAGGCTCACTATGAGACGCATCAGCGCTATCACGACCTGCAGATCGATGTCGAGGGTCGCGAGGCCTTTAAGGTCGCTACGGGCAGCTTGACGCTGGTCCAGGAGTTTGACGAGAAGGACGACTACGATCTGGTCGATTCCGACGCCTCGATCGCCGGCGATCTTGCTGACGATAAGTTTGCGCTGTTCGTTGCCGGCGAGCCTCATATGCCCACGCTCGAGTTCCCGGGCGATGGCGCGCAGCCGGTCAAGAAGATCTGCTTTAAGCTACTTGCAGATGCTTACTGGGAGGAGTAACGCGCTGCTCGGTTGAGCAGCTGTTCGCGTGTTGGCGTGATTCCCCTAGGGAAACCACGCTAGGACCCCGCCAAACGTGCTTTCCCTAGGGGAATCACGTTTGGCGGGGTTTTCTGTTATTGAATAGGGGAGCTGCCGACGTGGCGATGTTTGGATTGGCACACACGTACTCAAAATCGGCAACAAAAAAGCCGCCCGAAGGCGGCTATCTTGTGCAATGGAGCCAGCGACCGGGCTCGAACCGGTGACCCCCGCTTTACGAGAGCGGTGCTCTACCAACTGAGCTACGCTGGCGGCCATATGATGACGCAACTGAGGCGTCAACGGCTGTCTATGATACGGGACATCGCACATCCGCGCAAGGGTTCTGACGGCTTTTCTCACTTTAAATGCACTAATATTGGAGACGTGATGTCTTGCTCTTACGGGTCTCAAAGAGAATGGGGCAGCGATGGCTCAACCCAAGATTCTTCTCACACGCATCGATGACCGATTTATTTACGGGCAAGACGTTGAGCTGTGGAATGAGGCGACTGGTTCCAACCTTGTCCTGATCGTCAACGATGAGATCGCGGCGGATTCGCGCCAATGGGCACCCATGAGGGTGGCGGCGCCAGAAGGCGTTTGGACGCGGTTTTTCTCGGTGCAAAGGACTGTCGACATCATTTATACCGCAACGCCGCGCCAATGGATTCTTATCATGGTGGCGTCGCCCACGGATGCGCTCGCACTGGTTAAGGGTGGTGTGCCGATCACCAAGATCAGCATTGGCCATATGCAGGCAGGGGAGGGCAAGCGCCCCATAACGCCCGCGGTTGCCGTGAGCGACGCAGACGTTGCTGCCCTCAAAGAACTGCAGGCGCTCGGCATAGAGCTAGAAATCCGCTATCTCCCCAGTTCCGCCCCCGACCCCATCGGCAATCTGTTCAACTGATCCCTTGGGGACGGAGGAAAACGGATCATTTTGCCCTTGCGAGGGACGCGTGCGATGCTGCCTGTCAAAAACAATGCCCATTTACTACGTTTGATCGGCTATCGCCGAGCATGTCGAATTTGAGAAAAACATAACCGCAGGTAGGCGGCTCGCGAATTTAGCAAAAACCGGTGCATGGTCGAGCATCCCGGGCTAAACGTAGTAAATGGGCATAGTTTTGATATGTCACTCATACAGTCACAGCGAAATTGAGCCCAAAAGATGAAAAAACGCCCGTCGGCGGTGGTGCCGGCGGGCGTTGCTGTGCAATATGTCGCGTTGTGGGCCTAGTGCCTCATAAAGTGGTATTCGATCACATTGCTGTATGGGTGACCCGGGCCCACAATGCCCTGCGGGAACAGCGGCTGGTGCGGCGTGTCGGGGTACATCTCTGCCTCGAGGGCAAAGCCGGCGCCCCAGCTATAGTTGGCATCGTCCTTGGCGTGCTCGTCGCCCAGCCAATTGCCAGTGTAGAGCTGCACGCCCGGGGCGGTGGTGTAGTAGTCCAGCTCGCGGCCGGTCCACATCTCCTCGACATGCAGGGCGCGGCGTAGGTTGCGACCGTATTGATAGTCATCGATGCACAGGCAGTGGTCGTAGCCGCGTGCCTGCTTAATCTGCGGATCGTCGGCCTCCATGCCAGGCGCGACGGGGCGCAGCTCGCGAAAGTCAAACGGCGTGCCCTCGACCGGAGCAATCTCGCCGGTGGGGATGTTCTGCTCGTTGATGGGCAGGTAGTGGGCAGCGTTAGCAACAAAGAAGTGCTCACAGTCCATTCCGGCGTTATGGCCGGCAAGGTTAAAGTACGTGTGGTTGGTCATGGCCACGTAGGTGGCGCGGTCGCTCTCGCAGCCGTATTCGATACGGAAGCAGCCGGTGCGCGTCACGGTAAACACGGCCGTAAAGGTGCGGTTGCCGGGCAGGCCCAGCTCGCCATCCTCAAGCGAGGTGGTCATGCGCACGGCATTGTGGACCTCGTCGAGCTCAACATCCCATACGCGCTTGTGCAGGCCGTGCTCAAGATCGCTGTGCAGGTTGTTGACGCCCTCGTTGGCCGGCATATGCCAGTCCGTGCCGTCGATGGTGATCGTGGCGCCCGCGGTGCGGTTTGCCACGGGGCCGATGGTCGCGCCAAAGCAGGCGGGGTTGTCAAAGTAATCCTCGAGCTTATCGAAGCCCAGCACCACATCGCGCACGTTGCCGGGAATGTCGGGCACATCGATACCCAACACGGTGGCGCCATAGTCCATAATGCGAACGCAGATCTCGGGCCCGTTGAGGGTGTAACGATGAACGGGGGTACCGCACGGCGCGGTGCCGAAAAGCTCGGAAGTGATCATTTGGTTCCTAACATCGAGGTATTTCCGACAAACTGTAGCGCGAACAGGCGAGATTATCACTACACCCCACTAAAGCAGGGGGTATTTTTCTCAAAAAAGTGATGATTAGAGCTGTGCGGGCGTTCATTTCTGACGCGCGCGAGTCTGATACAATTTGTTCGTTATTGTTTGAATTGACGTGAGCGTGGAACAGCGAGGACTCATCGTGATTAAAGCGGAGCGACAGGATAAGGTTCGGCAGCTGCTCGAGGAACAGGGAACGGTCTCGGTCAAGGAGATTTCGGATGCGTTAGGTGTCTCGGATATGACGATCCGCCGTGACCTTGAGGAGCTTGCGAGCCTAGGCGAGATCGAGCGCGTGCACGGCGGAGCCCGCAGTGCACAGGGCCGTCCTCATGCTATGCTGCGCCATGAGTACTCGCACAGCGAAAAGCGCACCAAGCATGCCGAGGAAAAGCTGCAGATTGCGCGCCGTGCTGTGGAGCTTATCGAGGAAGGCTCGACCATCTTTTTGGGCCCGGGCACCACGGTTGAGCAGATGGCCTCGATGCTGCCGGCGTTTCGCCTGCGCATTGTGACCAATTCGCTTTCGGTGTTTAACCTGCTCGAGGCGCGCGAAGACTGCGAACTGTGCCTGGTGGGCGGCGTGTACCGCCGCCGCACTGCCGCCTTTGTGGGCCCCACGGCCGAGGATACCTTGCGTGCGCTGGGCATCGATGCAGCCTTTATCGGTGCCAACGGCATTTTGGACGGCGACGTGTCTACGTCTAACATGGAAGAGGGCCGCATCCAGCAGCTCGCCTTTAGCAAGGCCGACTCGCGCTATCTGATTGCCGACTCCAGCAAGATCGGCAAGCGCGACTTCTACACCTTCTGTCGCCTGGACAGTTTGGACGCCGTGGTGTGCGAGCCGAGTATCTCGGTCGAGGACCGCGCCGCCATCGAGGAGCACACACAGGTCATCTGCTAGCTAACGCTACGGGATTGCCAACAGGCGATGCGGGAGGACTTTTACCTCCTGTCATTGTGGAAACCAGCGCGTCAGCGCTACGCAATATGACGCGCAAATGAGGACCCCACAATCAAATCGTCTCAACCTGTAACATCTAGACGTCCAAAACCGGTCTTAGTGTTACAGATTGAGACAATTCGGCGGGGTCTACCTTGTTTGTCTCGATCTGTAACGGTTAGGACTTAAAAACTCGGCTACGTGTTACAGATCGAGACAAAAGAAAAAGAACATTAGGACTTGAAAATAAAGTTTTGATAAGGGATTCGACCAGTTAAGACGGTGCGGCAGACAATTGAGATTAGTTTGCCTCCGGAGTCGTAAGCATAATGAGTCAGTTCGATGACCGGAAGTTTTGCAACACCATAATCACTGGCTTCGGAATCGCTAAGCAGACGTGCTCTATAGCTTTCCCTAACAGATTGGATAGACTTGGACAAGTCGTCCATGATTCTGCTAAATGCCTGAAAATCTAACTGGTTATTCGGAACGCGCGACTTTGAAATGAAGAACGTATCAGCGCCTATGAAGCTGCCTTCAAGTTCGTAGGTCAATTCAAGACGCTGAATTTCATCGCGACTTTGACATCCAAATTGTTGGAGCATCATTACGGAAATTGGACGACCTGATGTGAGGCCGCCGAAATGTTTGGTGATGGCATCCGGATCAACGCCATCGCAATGGCTTGCAAAGTCAAAGTCTAAAAGTGAATTGAGCTCGCTAACGCGTTTCGGTGCAACAAACGATCCCTTACCTTGGATTCGATAGATACTTCCACGACGCTCCAGCTCACTCATGGCAAGTCGGACGGTTGTTCTGCTTACGGCGTATTCGTCGCAGAGTTCCATTTCTGTTGGAAGTTTATCGTCTGCTTCATATTCATCGACGATCTGCTTGAGCAGCGCGTCGGTGAGCTGTAAATAGAGTGGCCGTTTTTCGTGTGTATCGAGCATTAGAGCCTCAGTTTGCATGTTGGTTATACCTGATGGTTGCCTCAGTCGGGATGTAACGTGGGCAAGGTAACCTTAACGTATCACAGAGCGGCTCAGCATGACGATCTGATGCCTGTATCCACGAAGGGCTTGTCCGAGCGTGAAGATATTCTGGGGTAGGCAAATACCGTTCATGGAGTCCCCGATATGTTGGAGGTCAGCGCCGGCTGCTTTTGCTGCAAGGCCTATTTTCTTAATGGTCTCGCTGTCGCAGGAGTCTTGACTCGTCCCGTTTGCCGCCATGACGAGAACCTTCTCTTCAATTGACTTGCCTACGTTGTGGGATCGTACAAAGTCTACGATGGCGCGCAGGTCTGCTTCTTGGAAGCAAGGGACGGTGTAGGGGGCTGGCACGAGAAGGATATCGACGCCGAGGTCAACAAACTTGCGCGCAATTTCGAGCGTCATGACAGGTTCTGCAACGCCCGCTCCATGCATTTTTCCGGCTATGACCAGGCCATTGAAATGCTCTTTGGAGAGTTTAATCGAATGGGCGATTGCATCGTTGGAGACGCCAGTTCCAGGGTTGCCTGTGAGGCAAATAAAATCAAATCCGAGTTCGTTTGCCTTTTCTAAGGTCTTGGGAGAGACGCGACGACCCATGGGGATTTCCGTACGGGATTCAGACATCTCTGCCTCGTTATCAACTGGCTCCAGATTGACGCCAATGGGCCTTCCGCATGCTCGCTTCACCCAAGTGACCGGGTTTTCATTGAGATCATCTGGAATACCGGCAATAACTGGATCGAACACATCGAGCGCGTTAAACAGAAGCAGGTCGGCACCTGCGGCACGTTCGATTTCTGCATTAGTAACGCCGCCGAGAAATTGGGAAGAGGGTACGTTTTCCGCCATGATGGTACGTCCCTCGGAAGCCAGAATTGCCTGCTTTAGATCCATGGGTGACGTGGCGGCAAAATCGGATGCGGACATGTTCAGTAATCGTTTGGGCATTGTTACTTCCTTTGACTAGAACGACAGGCTTGTGACATTATCTCTAATATTGTTACAACAATATATTCAATATGTTATATCCAATCGGTGAACGGTTGCAAGCTTATTGTATTGCTCGGAAAAAATAGCCTTTAGCTGGGAAAACCTTAAATTAATCAACTACCGTTCACCGAATAAGTATTTGAATTCTTGACATATCGACAAAGCGGAAAAAGAAATGGTTATGACAAATCGCGCAAATGATATTACATTTCGCACAAGAACGTATTCACTTACATAAGTGGATACAAACGGGGACGACGACGGTTGAGTCCGGATAAATCGTTGTGTGCCCGGGAATCATGAAAGGATGTGTTATGGACGCTATCGTCAAATTCCTTGAAAAACACCAGCCCCTCTTCGACAAAATCTCGAGGAACATTTATCTGGTGGCGATTAAGGATGGCTTTCTCTCGAATATGCCAATTGTGCTGTTCTCGAGCCTGTTCCTTCTTCTTTCGACGCTCCCTGCCTATGTAGGCATCACGCTTCCGTCTGAGGTGCTGGATTTCTTCAATAAAATCTATGCATATACCATGGGACTTCTTGGCATTATGGTGGCCGGCACCACGGCGAGCTCACTTGCCATGTCGATGAACCGTCGCATGCCTTCGGGTAAATCTCTCAACCCCACCTCGTGCATGGTTTGTGCCATGTGCGGCATGCTCTTGCTATCGGTGACGAACGATGTTGTCTCGATTGGCGGAGCAGATACATCTGTTTTTGAAACCGGCTATATGGGAACCAAGGGTTTTCTCGCTGCGTTCGTAGCCGCATTCTTGACCGTTAATATCTATAAGGTGTGCATTAGCCATAATGTGACGATCAAGCTTCCCAAAGAGGTCCCTGGCTCTATTGCGCAGAGTTTTCGCGATATCTTTGCATTTGGGTTTTCGATCCTTGCGTGCGCTTTTATCGATCTTGCGAGCCGCAAGCTGCTTGCTGTGCCGTTCGCCAATTTGGTATCCGCTCTCATCTCGCCGCTGTTCTCCGCGGTCGACACCTATCCTGGCATGGCGCTTATCGAAGGCGCGGTCGCACTTTTCCAATTTATGGGTATCCACGGTGCTTCGGTTGTCATGAGTCCGATCAATGCTGCGCTCTACGGCAATACCGTTACCAATCTTGAGGTTTTCCAAGCAGGTGGACACCCGTCAATTGCTCTTACGCAGGACTTTACAAGCTTCATCGGCGGTCTGGGCGGTTCTGGCTGCACGTTCATCGTTCCTATTATCCTGATCATGTTTATGCGTTCCAAGCAGCTTAAAGCCATGGGCAAGGCATCGATTATCCCGGTGATTTTTGGAGTTAACGAGCCCGTTATCTTCGGTATGCCGATTGTTCTCAATCCCTATATGTTCGTGCCCTTCCTAGTGGCTCCTATGGTCAACGCCATTATCGGTAAATTTTTCATTGACGTCATTGGAATGAACGCCCCCATGTATACCATGCCGTGGGCGCTTCCCGGCCCAATCGGTGCGTTCCTCACCACGGGTCTCGATCTGCGTTCTCTCGTATTGATGGCAGTGCTGTTGGTCGTTGACTTTGTGATTTACTATCCGTTCTGCAAGGCGTATGACCATCAGCTTTGTTTGGAAGAGTCTGCAAAGGAGACTGCAGGAAACTCGGATGCAGATGCTATTGCCGCACAGGAAAATGTCGCAAAAGCTCTCGAGGCGGTAAAGGACAAGGCGGAGCAGATCCGCGTGCTTGTGCTTTGCCAGGGTGCCGGCACTTCGACTCTCTTGGCAAATGCTCTTCGCGAAGGTGCCGCTGCTAAGGGTGTCGATCTGGTTTCTCAGTCCGGTGCGTACGGAAGCCACTATGAGACGATGGATCAGTACAACGTGATTGTTCTGGCGCCCCAGGCACGCATGTACTATGACGCTATGAAGGCCGATACCGATCGCCTTGGAATTAAACTGCTCACCACAAGGGGCAAGGAGTATATCGACCTTACCAACGATCCCGAAGGTGCAATTGACTGGATCGTTCAGGAGCTGGCCAAATAGTGGATGCACTCCGTCGTTAATTCGTCGGTGTATAGTACGGCCCCGCAGCTTATTGAGCTGCGGGGCCGTATTTCGTTGAGTATCTAATTGAGACAATGAACGCAACCGTCGTGAGATCGCATTGGCGCTCTCCGAGTCACCGACAAACTGCCTTCCATCTATGTGACCAATTCGCTTTCGGTCTTTAGTCTGCTCGAGGCGCGCGAGGATTGCGAGCTGTGCCTGGTGGGCGGCATGTACCGTCGCCGCACCGCCGCCTTTGTGGGCCCCATGGCCGAGGATGCCCTGCGCGCACTAGGGATTGACACGGCGTTTATCGGTGCCAACGGCATTCTGGATGGCGACGTGTCCACGTCCAACATGGACGAGGGCCGCATCCAGCAGCTCGCCTTTAGCAAGGCCGATGCGCGCTATCTGATTGCCGACTCCAGCAGGATCGGCAGACGATACTTCTGCCCCCCCCAGCCGGCGCAGGGGTACCGCTTTAAAATGACGCGCAAATAATTTTGGGCAACAAGGATGAGGCTATTCTGGGATATGACTAGACTCCGTATTTCGTCTTTATGTCCCTTGAGAATGAATCGTAGTCTTCATAGAGCCCCTCTCTGCTTTCATCCTCGGCGTGGTTTATACGTTCAAGGAGCTTATCCTTTGGAGCCTCTTTTGTTATTGCGGCCTCGCTATCGGGTATTGTGGATTGCAAGAATAGTTCTAGAGCATGGACGTCTTTGAGTATGTAGCCTGTCGAACGACCCGCTCCTGTTTTTTCGATTGCGCTGCAACTAACAAGCTGACCGAGGGTTCGTTTAACGGTGACCTCGCTGATATCGGGGCAGTTGGATCGGATGTCGGATTTCTTAATGACGCCGGGTCTCTGTTGAAATAGAACGGCGATGCGCGCTTGCTTCGACATGGGACGAGTGCTTGATTCAATTAAGGTACGCTGCTCGAGCTGTCGGTAGGCGGCCAGGGTTGTTCCGAGCATGAAACGGATAAAGGGTACTTCGGTGTTTTGATTTTCATTCCATCCAGTGGAGCTTGCAGCGAGAGCGTTGTAGTAAAGCGCTTTGTTGTCTTCAATAAGTCGTTCGATGCTGATGTAACGCGCAACGTCGTATCCAGTCTTTTCGAGCAGCAGCGTTGTAAGGAGCCGGCTCATCCTGCCATTGCCATCGTTGAAGGGATGAATGCTAACAAAATCGAAGATAAAGCGGAGCGATATAAGGAGGGGATCGCAAACTTGGCGAGATAAAGCATCGTTGAGGGACTGGCAGGCTTCTTTAATAAGTCCCGGGGTTGCTAGGGCCGAAGGGGGCCTAAAGCGCACAAATCGATTTCCTTGATCGTCAATGGAGACGATTTCGTTATCGCTATCTTTCCAATGGCCTCCATACGAGATTGCCGTGTGCGCCATGAGGTCACGATGCAACTGCAGAATGACCGATGGCGTTACGGGAATGGAATCGTGTTGCTCGTGAATAAGCGACAGCACATCTCGGTATCCAGCAATTTCTTCCTCTGCGCGGGAGCTTGGCTTGGCGGAATACGCCATGATCGCTTTGAGTCTTTTTTGGGTGGTAACAATTCCTTCAAGTCCGTTGGAGGACCGGGTGCTTTGGATCTTAGCCTCCTCCATTAGGGACGATAGAAGCTCGGGTTTGACTTGACTCAGAGCAAGCTGACGGCCTTTATGCTCGCGTATCGAGAGGAGGAGGTTGGTGATTGGAGTTGCTTCGAGTTCCGCTGGGACTGTGGTGTAATCGAACTGGCGCATGCGGCTCCTTTCGGTATCACGAACATACTTTCGATATCATAATATCATTAAATGATACCGAAAGTATGTTCGTGATACCGAAAACTAGAAACCATGCTTTATAACTGCTTGGAAAGTTCGGATTTGACTATCTTATTGTCTCGATCTGTAACAGTTAGACGGTTAAAAGTGGGCTACGTGTTACAGATTGAGATCTTTCAGCCCTGGTCGCCCGTTCATCTAAATCTATAACAGTTAGGATTGAAAATCCCTGCTAGATGTTACAAATCGAGACAAACGGCCTGCACGGGCCGAGCAAAAAAATAGGCCGCATGCGAACCCGTGGAGGGATTCGCATGCGGCCGACAGGGGGTATGCGGCAAAAGTTAGGCCATGAGCAGGCCGGTCTCTGCGACGTTCTTGTACCAGTACGCGCTCGCCTTGGGATAGCGCTTCTGGGTCTCGAAGTCGATGTAGAACAGGCCGTAACGTTTGTTATAGCCGTTGGTCCAGGAGAACTGGTCCTGCAGCGACCACACAAAGTAGCCGTCGACGTTTACGCCGCCGTCGATTGCCTTGAGGATCCACGCGAGATGCTGACGCATATAGTCGATGCGAGGGGCGTCGTCGATAAAGCCGTCCTCGAAGTCGTCCTTATAGCCCATGCCGTTCTCGGTGATGTAGATCTTCTTGTAGTTGGGGTAATCGTTCTTAATGCGGAGCAGTAGGTCGTACAGGCCCTCGGGATAGATGATCCAGTCCCAATCGGTGGTGGGTACGCCTTCGCGTACGCATGCCTCGCCAACGCCCTTGAGGAACCAGCGCGAGGAGCCCTTGTCGCCGGTGCCATTGTGGTTGATGTCGTTTTCGCCCTCGGCGGCACGCAGGAACTGACACTTGTAGGTGTTGACGCCCAGGCAATCGTTATAGGGGAGCGCGGCGGTCAGCGCGGCGATGTCCTCGTCGCGGACGTCGAGCTCGCCGCCGGCGATATGGGCCAGCTTGGTCGCAGCCTCCATGGTGTCGGCTGCATAGTGGCCGCGGAAGGTGGCGTCGAGTACCCAGCGGTTGTTGATGACGTCGGCCATGCGAGCTGCCTCGCAGTCGGCGGCATTGTTGGGGTCGAGGGGATACTTGGGCTCCAGGTTCTGGACAATGCCGATCTCGCCCTCAAAGCCGCCCTCATGGAAGGCGACGACGGCCTTGGCGTGGGCCACCATCATGTTGTGCATGAGCTGGAAGGCCTTGTCCAGGCGATACTTCTCGCCGTGCGGCCAGTTGCCGACGATAAAGCTGCCCTCGGCGGTCGCGGGAATCTCGTTAAAGGTAAACCAGTGCTTGACCTCGGTGAACTCGGCAAAGCAGAACTTGGCGTACTCGACAAAGGCGTCGATCGTCGTGCGCGTCAGGAAGCCCTCGCCGCCGTTCTGGTAAAAGGCCTCAGGTGTATCAAAGTGATCGAGCGTGACATAGGGGATAACGCCAGCTTTGTTGCAGGTGGCAAAGAGCTCGTGATAGAAGGCGACGCCCTCGGGGTTGATCTCGCCAGTGCCGTTGGGGAAGATGCGGCTCCAAGCGATGGAGACGCGGATACCGTTGATGCCGAAACGCTGGCACAGGTCGATATCGACCGGGTACTTGTTGTAGAAGTCGCTCGCGGGATCGGGGGAGAAGCGACCCTGAGCAGCCAGGAAATCGTCCCAGGGCACTTTGCCCTTGCCGTGCGTACGGGTCTCGCCCTCAACCTGGTAAGCAGCGGTGGCGCCGCCAAACACAAAGCCGTCGGGGAACTGCATGGGGTTGGTCATGAGTCATCCTTTCTGTGGGATACGAATAGGGAGCGGTGCCCGAACTGGGGATCCGGGCACCAACAGAGGGAGGAACCTAGTCGAGGTTCTCGCGGAGCCACTTGATGGCGCCAGCGGGGTCGCGGGTAAGGTCGATATATTCCTTACCGCGGGGAGCGAGCAGCTTAATGCCCAGACGATCGGTGTCGGCCTTCATGTCGTTGTAGTAGCTACGAACCTGCGGGGCGAGCACGATGACGTCGTACTGATCCATGATGGCAGTGTGCTGGCCATAGGCGCCTGCGGAGGAAGCGATGTTCTCTCCGGTCTGCGCAGCACCTTCCTTGATGGCGTTGGCAAGCATGGCAGAGGTGCCGGCGCCGGCGCACAGGACGAGGACTTTCAGACCGTCGACATCCTTCTTAGCGGATGCGTTGGCTGCGGGCTCGGGCTGATCGGCGACAGGCTCGCTGTCGGCGGCAGCGGCGGTCGGCTCGACGGAAGCGGTAGCCTGCTCGACAGCGGGCGCAGGGGCGTTGGCGGCGATGGTGGCAGCACCATCGGACTCGAGACCCAGCTCGGCGGCGCGCTCGGCCTCCTGGTCGCAGAGCAGCTTATCGTATGCCTTCAAGAACGGCAGGTAGATGATGGCGTCCAGCAAGATGATAATCGCGACAAACACCAGGGCGATAAGCTGGAAGTTTGTGGTGATGAAGATGCCGATGGGGGCAGGGGTAGCCCAAGGCACCACGAAGGAGAAGCCGTTCATGCCCACGTTATCGATAAAGAATTTGGCAACACTCACGTTGACGCAGCCGGCGGCAACAAAGGGGATGAGCATGTAGGGGTTAAGGATCATCGGCGCGCCAAAGAGCAGCGGTTCGTTGACGGCGAAGGCAACAGGAACAATCGAGGCCTTACCGACGGCTTTGAGCTGCTTGGACTTCATAAAGAGAATCAGCAGAAGCGGCACGATGAACGTGGCGCCGGTGCCGCCGAACTCACCTACGAGCGACATGTTAAAGGTGAGGGAGTGGGCGGGGTGACCACCGGCCAGCAGAACCTGCAGGTTCTCGGCCTGGTTGGCAAGACGGATGGGGTCGATGCCCGGCTGGACGATCGAGGGACCGTGGACGCCGATGAACCAGAAGAACGCGGTGGCTGCCTGGATAAGGATAAGGCCAGGATAGGTTTCTGCAGCGGTAAAGAGCGGGGAGAGCAGCTTGATGAGCAGCTCGGAGAACGGAACACCCATGAGGTTGCGCACGACGACATCGATGATGCCGCAGATGATGACGGCGCCGCCAAAGGGGATGATGTCGCGGAAGTTCTGAGCGATGGCGCCCGGGACCTCCTTGGGCAGCTTAATGGTCAGATCGCGCGAGACGCAGAATTTGTAGACCCACACGGTAATGAACGCGGCGATATAGGCCGAGAACAGACCACGCGTGCCCATGCTGGTGCAATCGAAGACCGAAAGCTCGGAGCCGTTGAACTTGGTGGTGAACTGCGTAACAGCGAGCAGCAGCATGCTGCACTGGGCGGCAACCATGGTGGAGCCGTCGTTGAGCACCTTGCCGGCGGGCATGCGACGGTTCATGGACGCCGTGAAGTTCTTGGCAGTGGTGCCGGCAACCATGATGCCCATGACGCCCATGGTGAAGTTGTACAGCTTGTTGCACCAGTCGATGAGCGGCTGGGGCAGCGTGATGCCAACTACGCCAGGAAGGGTGGCGATCAACAGAAAGATCGAAGAGGTGAGGACGATGGGCATGCACCCAAGGAATCCGTCCTTAATGGCCTGGAGGTAGACGTTCCTCGAGATCTTCTCAAAGAACGGTTGATGCTTTTCGAGCATCTTTACGATGGCGTCCATAGAGCTCCTTTGCTACTTGATGCGCGATGCATGTGGATGGAACTGGTCGTCGATGGATGGTCAGGACTGCCCGGAAACCTTCCTGCTTAAGGAAGGCATTGCGAAATGACAACGTTGTCATTTCGTTAATGACAACGTAAGACATTGTTGGAAGAGCAACAAGGATATACGGGTGAGCGGTCGATATTGTCCGGTAAACGGTTGATTTGTCAGTCGAGCAGGTAGTGTATGCTAGAACGCAAAAAACAAGCGATGCAAAACCGACTGGAGAAGTAGTGGCAACGATGGACAAGAAAAATGTCTCAATGAACGATGTGGCGATTGCTGCGGGTGTTTCTCTCAAGACGGTTTCGCGTGTGATCAACGAGCCCGATAGCGTGCGAGAGTCGACACGCGATAAGGTTCATTCCGCAATGGAGGCGCTCGGGTTTCGAACCAACTTTGCCGCGCGTTCGCTCAAGTTGGGCCGTTACGGGTGCATCGGCGTGGTGCTGTTCCACTTGTCGGGCGGTGCCGTGGACATGATTGACGGTATCGCAGATGCCGCCGAAGAACGCGGCTTTGCGCTCACGATGATCAAAAAGCGGGCGGGGGAGAAGATGACCCTTGCCGAAGCGGCGCGTAGGATGTCGCAGCTGCCTGTTGATGGCATGATCTTCAACCTGCGTCAGATGGTCGATGACTTTGATACTTTTGAGGCACCGAAAGACCTCAAGACGGTGATTATCACACCGATGGAACATCCTACCTGCTCCACCGTCAGTGACGACCAAGAGGGCGGCGCGCGCATGGCGTGCGAGTACTTCTTGAACCACGGGCATAAAAACGTGTACTTCGTCTCTGGTAAGAAAGAGTCGTTGTCGAGCCAGTGCCGTATGAAAGGTTGGCGTGCGGCACTCGAGGCGCGTGGCATTGAGCCGCCCGAGCCTCTGCAAGGCGATTGGAATGCGGATAGTGGCTATGCCGCGGGCCTTGTGCTTGCCGATAAGCCCGATTGCACGGCGGTCCTCGCTGCTAACGACTGCATGGCAAACGGCGTGATGATGGCTCTACGTGACAAAGGGCTCAGTGTGCCCAATGATGTGTCCGTGATCGGCTTCGACGATGAGCTCTATAAGACGATTCCCAACTCGATTCTGACGTCGGTGAAGTTCCGCCACCGCGAGCTGGGCGTCCGTGCGCTTAATGAGGTCGTCGCAGGTCTGGAAGCCCCGAGCTCCAGAAGCCGTACGCTCGTCTCGGGTGTGCTGGTCGAGCGTTCCAGCGTAAAGGACTTGCGGGCGTAGACGTGCTCGGCCTATTCCGTTTGTCTCAATCTGTAACAGCTAGGACCCAAAAACTCGGCTAGATGTTACGGATCGAGATTTTTGGCCCGGCTTATTCCGTTTGTCTCGATCTGTAACAACTAGACGGTCAAAAGTGGTCTACATGTTACAGATTGAGATTTTCGGCTTGGCCTGTGCGTTCATCTCGATCTGTAACAGCTAGGACCGAAAAACTCGGCTAGATGTTACAGATTGAGATGAACAGGAGGACGGGTGCGGTCTAAACAAAATGGCCCGCGCATCACACATCGATGCACGGGCCATTTATTGTCTGCAAGCGGCAGGTGGTGTCAGCGTCTTATGCCTCGAGGTTTTCCTCGATCCAGGCGACGGCACCCTTGGGATCCTTAGTGAGGTCGATGTACTGTTTGCCCTTGGGCGACAGCAGCGTGATGCCCAGGCGGTCGGTGTCGGCCTTCATCTCGTTGTAATAGGTGCGAACCTGCGGAGCCAGGACGATGACGTTGTACTGGTCCATGATGGCGTAGTGGCTGCCGTAGGCACCGGCGTTGGCGGTAATGTCGATGCCCAGCTCGTCGGCGCCTTCCTTAAGCGCGTTGGCGAGCAGTGCAGAGGTGCCGGCGCCAGCGCACAGAACCAGAACCCTCAGATCCTTGCCCTTAAGGGCGGACGGAGCTGCGGAGGCCTCAGTGGCAGAAGCGGTCTCGACAACAGGAGCCTCAACGGCGGGGGCGGCAGCGGTCTTGACGGCCTTGGTCTCCTCGGCCTCTTCTTCGGCCAGGGTCTCGGCCTCCTGCTTGCACAGGACGTTGTCGTAGGCCTTGCAGAACGGGTAGTAGATCAAGAAGTCAACGACCAGCAGGACGACAACCAGGACCAGAGAGATCGGCTGGAAGTTGGTGTCGATGAAGGTGCCGATCGGTCCGGGGAGTGCCCACGGCATGGCATAGATAAAGCCGTTCATGCCCAAAAAGTCGATGAAGAACTTACCAATGAGGACGTTGGCCACGGGGGCAAACAGGAACGGGATCAGGAAGTACGGGTTGAGGATGATGGGCGCGGCGAACAGCAGCGGCTCGTTGACGGCGAACATCACGGGCACGACAGAGGCTTTGCCGACGGCCTTGAGCTGCTTGGAGCGCATAAAGAGCAGGAAGATGATCGGGACAATGAACGTGGCGCCGGTGCCGCCGAGTTCGCCGATGTAGTTACCGAAGTTTTCGGTCAGGGCGAGGGCGGGGTGACCGCCGGCCTGCAGCGTGGCGAGGTTGGTGGTGATGTTGCCAAACAGCGCGGCGTTGAGGGCAGGCTTAACGACCGAGGGGCCGTGGATGCCCATGAACCAGAACAGCGGGATCATGAACCAGATGATGGCGAGGCCGGCGTAGGAATCGGCAGCGGCGAACAGCGGGCTCACCAGCGTGGAGATGACGTTGGCAAACGGGACGGCCAAGCAGGTGCGGCAGATAACGTCGATGACGGCGACAAACAGGATGGAGAAGCTGAAGGCGAAGATGTCGCGGAAGTTCTGGGCGATGGCGCCGGGGACTTCTTTGGGCAGCTTGATGGTGATGTCTCGCTTAATGCAGAAGGCATAGATGTTGACCGTGGCAAATGCGGCGACAAAGGAGCTCAGCAGGCCCTTGGTGCCCATGTTGTCGGTAAAGAACACCGAGACATCGGCGCCGTCGATCTTGGCACTCGTCTGGGTAACGGCCAAGATGAGCATAGCGCACATGGCGGCGACCATGGTGCTCGTGGCGTTGATGGCCTTGCCGGCAGGCATGCGGCGGTTCTTGGAGCCGGTCAGCGCGCTTGCGGTGGTGCCGGCGACCATGATGCCCACGACGCCCATCGTGAAGTTGTAAACCTTGTTGCAGAAGTTCACGACGTCGACGTTCCACCAGTCGGGCAGCGTAAAGCCGCCGACCGTGGCGACAACGCCCGGCAGGGTCGAAATAAGCAGGAAGACAGAAGAAGACAGGATGATGGGCATTGCTGCCAAAAAGCCGTCTTTAATGGCCTGAAGGTAGATGTTCTTAGAGACCTTGTCGAAGTACGGCTGACCTTTCTCCAAGAACTTAACGATCGATTCCATAGTTCACGCTCCTCTTTGCATGAAATCTTAATGGCATGGACGTTGAAAACCTATATGGTCTCCCGCTTGCTAAAAGCCCGGGTGCAGGCGGGGTCGGTCCCAGGGGGAGAGAGGGGAGCGGCTGGGTTTGTATCGCATAGGGCCGCTCCCTTCTCGGGGGAAAGCGAGGCGATGCGCTACTGCGCGTCCGCCATAGTGTCGGCGAGCTCCTTGTACCAGAGTGCCGACTGCTTGATGTAACGTTTTTGCGTGTCGAAGTCGATGTAGAACAGGCCGTAGCGCTTGTTATAGCCATTGGCCCACGAGAACTGGTCCTGCAGGCTCCAGATAAAGTAGCCCTGGACGTCGACGCCCTCGGCGCGCGCCTGGAGCACCTTCTCCATGTGCTGGTCGACAAAGTCGATGCGCTCGGGATCGGCGACGATGCCGTTTGCGTCGGGCTCGGGGTCCTTGTGGCCCAGGCCGTTTTCGGTGATATAGATGACGGGGAGGTTGGGATAGGAGGCGCTGATGTGCTTGAGCGTGTCGTAGAGGCCTTGCGGGTAGATGAGCCAATCCCAGTCGGTGGTGGGGATACCCGGCATATCGACCTGCTGCCCGACGCCCTTAAACTTAAAGCACGAGGTGCCCTTGTCTCCGGTGCCGTTAAAGCTGTTGGTGGACTCGCCATCGTAGGCGGCGATAAACGCCGACTGATAGTAGTTGAGGCCGAACATATCGTTGCGGGGCGCCGCCTTGGCGAGCTCCTCCATGTCGCTGTCCTCAACCGTAAGCGTGGCGTTGTTGGCACGCAGAATCTCGTTGATGAGTGAGAGGGTGCGCGCGGAGTAGTGGCCCAGGAAGGCGCCGTCCATGATGAAGTCGGTGTAGAAGGCGTTGTACAGGTCGGCGGCGTGCTGGTCGGCGGGCGAGTCGGTGGCAGGATATGCCGGCGTCAGGACGTTGACCATGCCAATGCGTCCGCCCAGGTGCTCGGTCTCGTCAAGATCCTTATACAGGTTGACGGCGCGGGCGTGGGCAACGAGCTCGTTGTGCTGGCTCTGGATGCCGCTCGTCACATCAAAGTGATGGTTGGGCGGGAAGTTGCCTTGGATGTATTGGGAGTGCGAGAGGCTGATGAGCTCGTTGATGGTGAACCAATTCTTGACCTCGCGGAACTCGCGGAAGCAGAACTCGGCATAGCGCACATAGGCGTCGACGGTCTTGCGGTTGAGCCAGTCGCCCTGGTTGAACAGGGCGGCGGGGGAGTCAAAGTGATGCAGGGACACATAGGGCTCGACGCCATACTTTTTGCAGCAGGCGAACAGCTCGTGGTAGTGCTTAACGCCCTCGGCGAGGGGCTCGGCATCGTCGCCGTTGGGGAAGATGCGGGTCCAGGCGATGGACACACGGATGGCGTTGAGTCCATGCTCGGCAGAAAGGCGGATATCCTCCTCGTAGCGGTTGTAGAAATCACTGGCCGGGTCGGGCAAAAAGCGACCCTGGGCGACAAGGTAATCGTCCCACATGGTCTTACCCTTGCCTGCCACCTTCGTGGAACCTTCCGTTTGGTACGCGGCGGTTGCGGCGCCCCAAACAAAGCCCTTCGGCAGCTGCTGTACGCGGTTTAGCAAAGACATATGCATACATCCTCTCGTCTCGCTGTTCGATATTGTGCGTTTGCGCTCAGGAGGCTCCCTGGTTAGCGTTCAGCGGTGAAAAAGCCCGATAAACACTATCTTAAAATGATTAGAACCAAAATGAGCACGTGAACATTTGACAATGAGCACGTTAACATCCGGCTGGGATGTATAGAAACAAAACAACTTCAAACAGCCGCGAACGGTTGTATTTGTTCGGTAAGCGGTTTTGATTGACAGAAGTTTTCATGTTGTGGTATATGGCTCGGGTATCATGAGCACGTTATCAATGTATGTACGATGCGCCATGGGCGCGGGGAATAGTTGGGAAGCAGGTTAGCGTGGAAGGCATGGATCAGCAGACAAGGAATGGTCGTTCGGCGAGCGCGGCAGAGGTTGCGGCGCTCGCTGGCGTGAGCCGCCAGACTGTGTCTCGCGTGGTCAACGGTATGCCCAACGTGACGGAAAAGACGCGCAAGCGTGTGCTGGCCGCCATGGAAGAGCTGGGCTTTCGTCCCAATTTTGCTGGAGCGGCGTTGCGCGGCGGGTCGTATCGTTCTATTGGCCTGTGCATGTACAACATCACACGTGTCGGTAACCTGGCGACGCTCGAGGGTATCATGCAAGCGGCGCGCGAGCACGATTTTGCCGTCACTATGATCGAGATGGGCGGCGACAAGCCCTATGCACTTGCCGATGCCTCGCGCCGCATGGTCGAGCGACCCGTCGACGGCATGATTCTCAACATGAACCGCATGGCTCCCGATTTTGAGGAGTTTGTTCCCCAGCCGGGAGTGCGAACGGTCATCCTGTCCATGTATGCGCATCCGCGCTGCACGACGATCGACTCCGACCAGTATGGTTCGTGCGAGTTGTTGACCAATTATCTGCTGGAACATGGTCACTCGAATATGCGGTTTGTGGCGGGTCCGGAAAACTCGATTTCCTCGCGTTTTCGTGAGGCCGGTTGGCGCGATACGCTGGGTCGTGCTCATGTCGATGCCGCTCCGATGCTGCGCGGCGATTGGAGTGCGGACAGTGGGTACGCCATGGGCGAGCGGATTGCGGCCGAGGTGCTTGCCGGCGGGTCGCAGGCGCCGACTGCCGTGCTTGCGGCAAATGACCAGATGGCGCTGGGCGTTATCGCCGCGCTCGAGAACGCGGGCCTGTCCGTGCCCGACGACGTGAGCGTGGTTGGTATCGACGACGCACTCGAGGGACTTGTTCCTCACAATCGGCTGACGACGCTGCGATTTGATTTGCGCGGTGTCGGTAAGCTTGCGTTTGAGGCGGCGATTGGAGAGAGCTCGTCTATCGAGGCGATTCATGTGCCGAGCACGCTGGTCGAACGCTCGACTGTTAGGGACATACGGGGTTAGGTCCTACTCCGTTTGTCTCGATTTGTAACAGGTAGACGGTCAAAAGCGGGCTACGTGTTACAGATTTAGATTCTTCGGAAAGAGCAATCCTGTTCGTCTCAATCTGCAACAGCTAGGACCCAAAAACTCGGCTAGATGTTACAGATTGAGACAAACAGACCCCGAACCGCCCAAAAAGGCCGGGGGCGGCGCGCCGTGTGACGTGCCGCCCCCGGCTGAGAAATGGGGACAGGTTATGTGGGCGGTGCAATTCCGCCAACCGCTTGTCGCAAGCCGCTAGTCCAGACGACGGGTCTGCGCTACGTGCTTGTACCAGTATGCGCTTGCCTTGGGCGTTCGCTTCTGGGTTTCAAAGTCAACGTAGAAGAAGCCGTAACGCTTGTTGTAGCCATTGGTCCAGGAGAACTGATCCTGCAGGCTCCACAGGAAGTAACCGCCCACGTTGACACCCACCTCCATGGCCTTAAGCAGCCAGCGCAGGTGCTGCTCGATGTAGTCGATGCGCGGCTGGTCGTCCACAAAACCGTCCTTGTAGGGGTCCTTGTAGCCCATGCCGTTCTCGGTGATGAAGATCTGCTTGTAGTTGGGGTAGCGCTGCTTAATGTAGACGAGCAGATCGAACAGGCCCTCGGGATAGATGATCCAGTCCCAGTCGGTGGTAGGGATGCCAGGCTTGTTCACGTGCTCGCCAATGCCCTTGACGCGCCAGCGGCCGGTGCCCTTCTCGCCCGTACCGTTGTGGTGCAGGTCGTTCTCGCCATCGTAAGCCTTCAAAAAACGGCACTGGTAGTTGTTAACGCCCAGGTAGTCGTTGTAGAGCGCTGCCTCGCGCATAATCTCGAGGTCCTCGTCCAAGATCTCGATGGTGCCGCCCGAGACGGCAGCCAGGCGGTTGGCGCACTCGAGGGTGTCGGGGGCATACTCGCCGCGGAACGTCGCGTCGAGCAAAAACTGGTTTTGCAGCACGTGCTCGTTGTTGGCGGCTTTGATGTCGGCGGGGTCGTTCTCGTTGAGCGGGTACTTAAACTCCAGCGACTGGATGACGCCGATTTTGCCCTTAAAGCCGCCGTTGTGGAAGGCCAGCACGGCCTTGGCGTGGGCGAGCATCATGTTGTGCTCGCACTGGAAGGCCTCGGCCAGATGCGCCTTGACGCCACCGGGGAAGGTGCCCTCGATGTAGGTGTTGGAGGCGTCGGCCCAGATCTCGTTAAAGGTGAACCAGTAGGTCACCTGGTCGGCGTACTCCTTAAAGCAGAAGGTGGCAAAGTCCACAAAGGCGTCGATGGTCTCGCGGTTGAGGAAGTCGCCCTTCTCAAAGAGGGGAAGCGGCGTGTCAAAGTGATGCAGCGTGACGAACGGCTCAACGTGGTGCTTGTGGCACTCGGCGAAGAGATCGTGGTAGAACTGGACGCCCTCGGGGTTGATTTCGCCGGTGCCGTTGGGGAAGATGCGGCTCCAGGCGATGGAGAGACGAATGCCGTTGATGCCGAACTCCTCGCACAGCTCCAGGTCGACGGGGTACTGGTTGTAGAAGTCCGAAGCGGGATCGGGGGAGAAGCGCCCCTGGGCCTCCAGAAAGTCGTCCCAGGCAACCTTGCCCTTACCGTGAGTGCGGGTCTCGCCCTCTACCTGGTAGGCAGCGGTGGCGCCGCCAAAGACAAAGTCCTCGGGAAACTGCGCGGGCGGGTTGGTGACGCTAGCAGGATTAACGGACATGATGATCCAATCGTCTAAATCGAAGGGCCAGCCGGTCTTGGATGGTCGGCTGGCCCTGGGCGTTACTTACTTCGAAAGTTGCTCACTCACGAAGGCGAGAGACTTGTCGCCGTTCTGGGAGAGCTCGATGTACTGCTTACCGCGGCAGGCGACGCACTTGTTGCCCACGCGCTCGCAGTCCTTCTGCAGGTCGGCCAGGTAGCTTGCGGCCTGCGGGGCCAGAACGACCAGGTCAAAGTCGGGGAGCATGTCCACGTGGTTGCCATAGGCCTCGGCAGCGGTCTCAAGATCAATGCCGCGCTCCTTGGCGGCCTTGGCCAGCGCGTTGGCGAGCAGGCCCGAGGTTCCGCCACCCTGGCAGAGCACGAGTACGCGCTTGCCGTTGAGGTCGCTGGCGGTCGTTGCCTCGGCAGCGGGTGCTGCAGAAGCGGCGGGGGCATCGGCCTTCACGGCCTCGGCAGCAGCGCCGGCGGCAACGCTCTTGGCATCAGCCTTGCCCTGGAAGGCATCGTTGAGCTTGGCAGCCTTCTCGGCGTTCTTGGCGGCGAGCTCCTCCTGGGAGATCTCGGCCTCCTCGGCGCACTTCTGGGCGTCATAGGCACGGAAAAACGGGTAGTACAGAACGAAGTCGACGACCAGGATAAGGGCGAGCATCACAAAAGCGAGCGGCTGGAAGCCCAGGCCCATGATGGTGCCGATGGGGCCGGGGACGGTCCAAGGCAGGGTGTACATAAAGCCGTTCATGCCCAAGAAGTCGATAAAGATCTTGAGGATCCAGATGTTGGCGATCGGGGCAAAGACGAACGGGACAAAGAAGACGGGGTTGAGCACGATAGGCGCGGCGAACAGCAGCGGCTCGTTGACGGCAAAGCACACGGGGACGATGGCGGCCTTACCGACGGCGCGCATCTCCTGGGACTTGGCCAGGAAGCAGAACATAAAGACCAGGACGAGCGTGGCGCCGGTGCCGCCCATGCAGACGACGAAGTACTGGGCACCCTGGGTCAAGACAGCGGAAGCGTGCTGGCCGGCCTGGAACGCAGCCAGGTTGTCGGTCATGTTGGCAACGAGGGCGGCGGCGATGGCGGGCTCGACGATCGAGGGGCCGTGGACGCCGACGAACCAGAACAGGCTCATGGCGCCGTAGATCACAGCAAGGCCGATGTAGCCGTCGGCAGCGGTGAACAGGGGCTGGAACACCTGGATGACACCCTGGGCAAAGCAGAAGCCAAAGGCAGCGCGGAAGACGATGTCGAAGACCCAAAAGACGGTGATGCAGACGGAGAAGGGGATGATGTCCTTAAAGGTCTGCGAGATGTTGGGCGGAACCTGCTCGGGCATCTTGACGGTGATGTTGCGCTTGATAAAGAACTTGTAGATGATGCCGGTCACAAACGCAGCGATGAAGGCGGTCAACAGGCCCTTGGAACCAAGGTAGGTGGTGTTGAAGCCACTGGCGGCGTCCGTGGCGATCGTGTCGCTCGAAAGGAGCAAGAAGCCGATGATGGCCGCGCACATGCACGAGATAAAGTTGATCTGGTTATTCTTGGGCAGATCGCGGTTCTGGGCGTCGGCGAAGTGCTTGGCGGTGGTGGCGGCACAGGCGATGGCCAGGATGCCCATGGAGTAGTTGTAGCACTTCCACAGGGCATTGTTGATGTCATCGGGCCAGTAGAAACCCCAGATGTTGGGGACCGAGGCTACCAGGCAGAAGATGGACGAGAAGATGATGATGGGGATGACGGAGATAAAGCCGTCGCGGATCGCCTTGAGGTACTTGTTGCGGGCGATCGCGTTGAAAAAGGGCTGGCCCTTTTCGATGATGGCGATGAGTTGCTCCATGCAATGCTCCTAAGAGTCGGTGGGTTAGCAACGATGGTAGCTTTTGACTTTCGGTTGCCAAAATGTTGACGTTGCCATTTTGTGACACAAAAAAAGAAGCGAACCGGTGGTCCCTGTGCCTGTGGACCGTCGACTCCTTGCGCGTAAACGATTGAGCCGCCCGGTGGCTCTATGTTTGCACAATGGTAACGTTAACATTTGGTCGACAAAAGCCGTTCGGGGAAGCAAAAATGTCGGTGAACGGTAGGTTTTGGGTGGTGAGCGTATGGTGGGGAAGGCGTTGGATATACTTGAAGGCGTTAAAAATGACTGCACAAGGTGCCACCAATGGCATCGTTGACATAGAAAGATCGACCTATGGCCGCTGTTAAAAAATCGGTATCCGTTAAGGATGTGGCGCGTCTCGCGGGCGTCTCGGAGCAGACAGTCTCGCGCACCGTCCACGATTCGCCCAGCGTGCGCCCTGAGACCAAGGAGCGCGTGCGCGCCGCCATGCGCGAACTGGGGTATCGCCCCAATTTTGCCGGTCGATCGCTGCGCCGTGGCAAGTTTAAGACCGTCGGCGTCGCCATGTTCAACATTACCGGTACCGGCAACCTCGACCGTATGGAGGGCTTTGCCGCCGCCGCCGATAAGCACGGCTACGCCATCACCCTCACTAAAGTAGATGGACATCCCTATACCCTCGAGAGCGCATCGTCGCGCATGAGCGCGCTGCCGGTAGACGGCATGGTCGTGATCATGAATCGCATGCCGGCGGACTTTGGCACCTTTGAGCCGCTGCCCGGTATGCAGACGGTGCTCGTTACCATGCTAGAGCACCCGCTGTGCTCGACGGTCGATAACGACCAGTTCGATTGCTCGCGCCAGGTGGTCGAGTACTTGCTGGGGCGGGGGCACAAGACTGTGCACTTTATCTCGTGTCCCGAGCGTTCGCTTTCGGGCATGCGGCGCGAGGAAGGCTGGCGCGAGACATTGCGCGCGCATGGTATTGAACCGCCGCGACTCGTCCGTGGGGATTGGACGGCACAGAGCGGATATGCCGCAGGCCAGGCTCTGGCGGATGATCCGACCTGCACGGCCATCTATGCCTCCAACGACGCCATGGCCTACGGCTGCATTTGCGGGCTCGAGTCGCGCGGAAAGCATGTGCCCGAGGACGTGAGCGTGGCGGGTGTTGACGATAGTCTGGGCGATATCGTGCCCGACCGTCGCCTGACCACGGTGCGCTTTGACAACAAGCGCGTCGGCATGTGGGCGGTCGACAAGATTGCCGGCGCCGATGGGGGTGCGTCTGGCGTGGAGCACATGCTGATCCCCGGTGTGCTCGTAGAGGGCGATACGGTGCGCGATTTGCGTTAGGGTGCGGTCCTGTTTGGGTTGTCACTAACTGTGTTCGATATTGTTCAGATTGGTTTAAAAACCGTTCACGGGCGAAAAGTGACCGTTCATAGCTTGAAATTGCGTTTTGCGCTGTTCTTTTTTGTTTGAATGTTAATGTTTTTGTCATACAGAACGCAGCGCGTATGCCCGGACGCGATGCTCTCCATTGGTTCATATGTGAAAGGAACGCAATATGGCAACCAAAGAAGAAATCTCGATGGTTGGATTCGAGATTGTCGCATACGCAGGTGACGCCCAGACCGATCTGCTTGCAGCGCTCGATGCTGCTCGCGAGGGCGATTTTGAGAAGGCCGAACAGCTGCACAAGGATGCCAGCGATGCACTTATCGGCGCCCACGACACGCAGACCAAGCTGCTTTCGCAGGAGGCCGGCGGTGGCGAGATGGAGATGACCTTCATCATGGCTCACGCTCAGGACACTCTCATGACCACTATGATCCTGGAGAAGCAGGCCCGCTTTACCATCGATGCCTACAAGCGCATCGCCGAGCTCGAGGCCAAGCTCGCCTAACGAGCCCTCACAACCAAGTCCCCTTCCAAAAGCTCTGCCGCTACCCGCGGCAGGGCTTTTTCTGTCCTCCTCCAAGTTGCGGTGAAATAGGGACTGAATAGGGGCCGACGGGCGCAAAACAATCCCTATTCCACCGCAACTCATCCGGAGATAGTCATTGGGGACAGTCTTGGTGCGCTCTGTTCGTCTTCCCGTTCGTTTTTTGCTCGGTGGGTATACTTCCTTTCGCATTAAGCCCCGGACTGAGGAGGTATCCAAATGCCGGATAACGGGTCAATACAAAAAAGAGACGCGCACGAGATGGCTCATGGGCGTCCTGTCCAGATAACCGAGCACACGACGGTAACAGAGCTGCAGCCCAGCCTGTCCGATGTCGTGTGCGCAAACAAAAAGCTGCAGATTGGCTTTATCGTTGCGCTCGTGGTACTGGCGCTGCTGTCGGGCTTTGTAGCTCGTCCGCATTTCGCCGATACCAAAACTTGGGACTCCACCATCGAGGTCATCGACCAAAAGAAGGGTAACGTACTGGCGCTCACGACCTCGTGCGTGGCGCTGTCTGCGGGCATTACCGCGCTGCCGGGTGATACGGGAACGCCGGTTGCCGAGCAGCTCGCGCAGCTTTCAGGCAACCTTGGTATCGTGCTTGCCGTGCTCTACCTCGAGAAATACCTGCTAACCATTTTGTGGTCGGTTGGCTTGGGCATCTTAATCCCGTTTGCGTTGGTGCTCTTTGCGGTGTCGCTCGGCATTCACGGGCGCTGGAGCACGAGCACTGTCCTGCGCCGTGTGGCGACACGCGTACTGGTGGTTGCCGTGATCGGCATGGCGCTCGTGCCCGCGAGCGTATGGGTGTCGCAAAAGGTCGATGAAACGTATCGCGTAAGTATTGAGCAAGCTGAGCAAAAGGCTGCGGACGCTGCGGACGCGGCCGACACCACGGACAAGTCAGCCGAGACCAGCTCAAAATCGAACAAGAAAAAATCCGAGGCCACGGAGTCCAAAAACGTGCTCGAGCAGTTGACTGATGGGGCATCGAGCCTTGTTACGTCGGTGACCAGCGGCGCCAAGCAGATGACCGACGAGATCGTGCAGCAGGTGACCAATCTGATTGAAGGCGTCATCGTGATGATCGTGACCTCGTGCGTTATCCCGCTACTGGTGCTCGTGGCGTTCCTATGGCTAGGACACGTGCTGCTGGGGCTCGATATTTCCGGCCCGGCGAACTATTTGACGGGCCGCTTTCTGGGTGCTCCGTCCAAGCACGCCAAAAAGGGTGGGCAGTCCGAGTAGCTAAAACAGCTGTATATACCGGGGAATACCGCCGAAGGGCGGCCGAGACGCGTTCTCGGCCGCCCTTTTGTTTGTTGAACACATGGTCGCTACGTCCGCGCCCGGCTCAAACGGTCAGCAATCATCCGTGAACGATATTTGTTCAAAAAAGAACAAAGATAAACAAATAGTTGTTGCAGTTAGTGTTCGAATGTGTTCAAATAAACATGAACAGTGAAGAACCGCACATTCAGATGCCCGGACCTGAACGCGATTCAACACTTCCAAACAGAAACTACGCACCTGCGTATCTCTCAAGGAGGATGTCATGAGGGTTGTAATCGCTTCCGATGCCGACGGTATGTCGATGAAGGAGTCCATCAAGGAGATGCTCATCGCCGACGGTCACGAGGTCGTCGACTATTCCGAGACCCCTGCCGCGGACTTTGTCGATTCCGCGACCGCCGTTGCCAAGGACCTGCTGGAGCACAAGGATTCCCAGGGCTTTGCATTCGATAAGTACGGCGTCGGCTCCTATATGGCCGCCGTCAAGATCAAGGGCATGGTCGTCGCCAACATTTCCGACGAGCGTTCCGCTTACATGACCCGCGAGCACAACGGCTCGCGCATGGTCACCATGGGCCCGGGCGTTGTGGGCACCGAGGTCGCCAAGAAGATCGCCCGCGAGTTCCTGCGCGCCCAGTACGCCGGCGGCCGTCACCAGATCCGTGTCGACATGCTCAACAAGATGGCCTAACGAGAGCCACCGAGAACTCGAACTTCTACCTCAACTTGTGAATTCAGACGAAAGGACGTTCTGATGAAGAAGACCATCGCAATCGGTTGCGACCATATCGTTACGGACGAGAAGATCTATCTGGCCGACCGCCTGGAGCAGGCTGGCTACAAGGTGCTCGACTGCGGCACCTACAGCCACACCCGTACGCACTATCCCATCTACGGCAAGGCCGTGGGCGAGGCCGTTGCCAGCGGCAAGGCCGATTTTGGCGTGGCCCTGTGCGGCACCGGCATCGGCATCACCAACGCCGTCAACAAGGTTCCCGGCGCCCGCTGCGCCCTGGTCCGCGACATGACCTCTGCCCTGTATGCCCGTCGCGAGCTCAACGCCAACATCGTGGGCTTTGGCGGCAAGATTACCGGCGAGTTCCTGATGGCCGATATCATGCTTGCCTTCCTGGAGGAGCCCTACGAGAAGACCCCCGAGCACGATGCCCTGATCGCCAAGATCGATGCCTGCAATAAGGCCGACGCCGAGGCTCAGGCTGACCCGCACTTCTTTGACGAGTTCCTCGAGAAGTGGGACCGCGGCGAGTACCACGACTAATTAGGTTCCGGCGTTCTGCCGAACGCCGGACCGGCCGACGCTGCGAAGCCATCTGGCGGGCAATCTGCCGTTCAGCTTCGGCGGCATGACCAAAAGGTCAATGCCGCCTCGCTTCACGGCACCTTGCCTCGCCAGCTGACTTCTCGCTCATATGACCCAATCCGCTGTCAAGAGCCACAATGGCCCCGCCGACCGCTTGCAATCGGTCGGCGGGGCCTGCCGTTGAACCCGTCCCGGTCCGCCCCCGGCATGTCGTCGACGCCTTCGGCTCAGTCTCATATCCGCGGATACCGCTCCGGCGGCCCGCAATCCTCTCCTTCGGCGGGGTTCCCCTAGTCTGACTTCGCGCATGCGGCGGTCGCCGCGCGCACAGCGAGAACGGGGGTGTCCCCGAAGGCTGCCCGGCTCGCCGGGACGGGGCTATGTCTATTCGCCGGCCTCCCGGCACATCGTGCCGAGGGCCCACAGCCATCTCACGAGCTCGGCGGCGGTGGCGGCGTTCGCCTTCGCCTGGGGCATGCCCCTCTCGAGCATCTCCTCGCG
>NZ_JBBNKO010000012.1:0-72169 GCF_040092945.1 Collinsella sp. CLA-AP-H1
CCGAAGGCGTCGACGACATGCCGGGGGCGGACCGGGACGGGTTCAACGGCAGGCCCCGCCGACCGATTGCAAGCGGTCGGCGGGGCCATTGTGGCTCTTGACAGCGGATTGGGTCATATGAGCGAGAGGCATCCTTCGCTCGTCTGATAGGCATTGACCTGCTCAAGAATTTGAGGGTTGTACATCAGGAGTGTCCTGTTGCCGTCCTTTACGCAGATGATGCGTTTGCGCACGCCGATCATGTTGGCGGCGAGGCCCACGCACTCGCGCTCATGCTCGTGGAGTGTATCCAGGAGATCCTGCCCGGTTGCGGCATCGTCGGGTCCCGCGTCTTCGGAAGGCAGACGCAAAAAGAACTCGGATTTCATGATGGGCTTAATCATGGCGGGCTCCTCATGTCTTATGCTTTCGTGGACTTTTAATAATAGCGCGGAAGGAAAGCTGTGCGTCCGCGTTACAATCTTTCGATGTTGGACCATGTTGCCAGATTCCTCGTGTACGGCGTCTGGCGTAAGTCTAGGGCTCATTTTTCGCCCTGGACCGTTCCTCTGGGGCGATGCGACTGTCGTTCCAAGAGGAAGGAAATGCATGGGGAGCAAATCTCAGCAACAAGTTCAAGTAACGCCATCGGCCTCTGCGGCGATTCTCGTCGTAATGTATATTGCAGCCTTTGTTGCCGCGTTTAACGAGAACATCATTAACGTGGCGTTGCACGACATTATGGCAGCCTTTTCGGTGAGTGCCACCACGGCACAGTGGCTCGTCTCGGGCTACATGATCGTGACGTCGATCTTTACGGCCATCATGGCCTTCCTGTCCGGCCGTTTCTCGACGCGCAAGCTGCTGTTTTTCGCATGCGGATGCATGGTCGCCGGCGAAGTCCTGTGCCTGGTCGCTCCGTCGTTTAGCGTTTTGCTGCCAAGTCGTATTTTGCAGGCTGCGGGATCGGGCATCTTGTTCTCGCTCATGATGAACGTGGTGCTGTCTTGCGCCCCGCGCGAGAAGCTCGGTTTGTATCTGAGCCTGGGCGGCGCCTGCATTACGCTAGGACCGGCGTTTGGACCCGTGATTAGCGGTCTTATGTGCACGTTATTTGGCTGGAGGGCGGTGTTCGTAGTGCCGCTGGTGGGCGGCATTGTGGTCGCTGCGGCGGGCGTTAAGCTTGTTCAGAATGTCGGAGAGCGCTCGAACACCACGCTTGATATTCTGTCGGTTGTTTTGCTCGCCGCCGGCATTACGGCATTTGTGTATTCCGTAGGCGAGTTCTCGACCAATCTGATTGCCGGCATCGTGGCGCTTTTCGCCGCCATTGTGCTGCTCGGCCTGTTTGCGGCCCGTCAGCTCAAGCTCGAGCATCCGGTGCTTAACGTGCGTCCCATGGCGAGCGTTCGTTTTTGGCCTGCGTGCCTGCTTGTGGTGGTGTCGATGATGACGACGTTCTCGATGAGCGTTTTGTTGCCGCTCTATTTTGAGGGCGCATACGGCATGACCGCACTTATTGCGGGCTTGCTCATTTTGCCGGCGATTGCCTGCAACGCCGTGACCTCGATTGTGGGCGGACGCGTGATGGACGCCCGTGGCGCATGGCCGCTGCTGCCGGTCGGCTTTGCCCTGATTGCCGTGGGACAGATTGCAATCTCGATGACGGCGGCAAGCATGAACATCGGCGTCGTTGTGGCGCTGACCGTTGTGGTGTATGCCGGAGTCGGTTTGGTGCTGAGCCCCTCGCAAACGGCCGGATTGGAGACGCTGCCTGCCGCTGAACATCCTCACGGAACGGCATTGCTTAACACGTGGAACATGATTGCCGCATCGTTTGGCCCGTCCCTGTTTATCGGCCTGCTCTCGAGTTCTGCAGCGACTGCCGGCGCGGCTGGCGCTGCGACCGACGTTGCCCAGGCGATTGGATTTGCAACTGCCGTGCGCGTGGCAGCCGTGATTGCCGTGGTCGGGTTTGTGGCGTCGCTGGTGTACGCTCGTCGCGAGTCACACATGTCGCATTAATGTGTGCACATAGATTCTGCAGCTAGATTAGATGGCGACACCATAAACTAATGGACGTTTTGCCGAGAGGCATGAATGTTTAAAGCGCAAAGAGTGCGCGACGGGCCCCGCGAATGGGGCGATGATGCCCGAGAGGGCCAAGAAGGAGTCTCATGTCCGAGAACGAAGAGATCATGAACGAGACCGAGAACGAGACCATGACTGCCGAGGTCGAGGCAGTCGAGACCGTGGAGACCGAAGCTGCCGAGGTTGAGGCTGCTGACGAGGTTTCCGCCGAGGAGGAGGCCGAGGTTGCCGAGGCCGCCGTTGATTACGATGACGAAGAGCTGATGGACAAGATGCAGAAGGCCGCCCGCCTGCTGCGTAGCCGTCGCTTTGCTATTTCTAAGGAGGAGGAGGCCAAGGCCGAGCGCATGGCGAACATCGAGCGCGCCATCAAGCTTCTTGACCTCAAGCCCAAGATGGAGCAGAAGGAAATGTCCGACCTGCTGGGCATGCGCCTCCGTGAGCTCGATGGCCTGATGGCCGAGGCCGAGGCTGCCGATCTGGTCGGCCGCATCGACGACGCCGAGGGCGATATGCGCAAGATCGTCGTCTTCGCTGCCGAGGATGCCGCTGAGGGCCTGGTCGAGCTTGCCAACAAGAAGGAGAAGCTCCTGCCCGAGCTTTCTTACGAGGAGGCCACCGAGCTGATGGCCGCTCTCGATAAGGTTATCGCTCCGCTCGTCGCCATGGGCCTGGACGAGGATCGCGGTCCTCGCGGCGGCCGTGACGACCGTGGTGGTCGTGGCGGCGACCGTGGTGGTCGCGGCGGCTTTGGCGATCGTGGTGGCCGTGGTGGCGACCGCGGCGGTCGCGGTGGCGATCGTGGCGGCCGTGGCGGCTTTGGTGACCGTGGCGGCGACCGTGGCGGTCGCGGCGGCTTTGGCGGCAACCGTGGTGGCTATGGCGATCGCGGTGGCAACCGTGGCGGCTTTGGCGGCAACCGTGGTAACGACCGCGGCGGTCGCGGTGGCGATCGTGGCGGCCGCAACGGCGGCGGCTTCCGCGGCAACCGCTTCTAGTTGGGTTACGCGGTTTTACCAAACCGCGTAACTAGTTGACGCTGCGCGCCCACCAGAGCGACAACTTGTCATTCAAAGAGGACGGCATGACCAGAAGGTCTATGCCGTCCTCTTTTCATGCCAATTTGTTCGCTCTGGTGGGCGCTCGCTGTCGGTGCCAAAACATCGACATTGCCATGATCCAGACCTGCTAAAAGATAGTCGTTGGGGACGTTCTTGTTTGACTGGTCATTTAAGAACGTCCCCAACGACTACGTAGCATGAGAGTGGATAATCTCCCGGTATGAGCCCATATTCATGCTCAAGGTGGGAGATTATCCACTCTCGTTTCGTTTGTTGATTTCGATGCCTACATTTGTAGGAACAGTTCGTGGAGGCGGGTATCCTCGTCGAGTTCGGGGTGAAAGGTAACGCCGAGCTGGTCGCCCTGACGGGCGGCGACGATACGGCCGTCGACTTTCGCTAAGGCCTTGGCATCGCCGTGGACCTCGACGATGCGGGGCGCGCGGATAAACGTCAGCGGCACTTTACCGTCGATGCCGGCTACCTGCCCCTTGGTTCGAAAGCTGCCGAGCTGCCTGCCGTAGGCATTGCGCTCGACAAGTACATCCATGGTTGCCAAACGCGGCGTGCCCTTATCGTCATGGGCGGCAAGGTCGTGAGCCAGTAGAATCAGGCCAGCGCAGGTGCCCAGGACGGGCATGCCTTCAGCGATACGGGCACGAAGCTCCTCGAGCATGCCGAGCTCGGCAAGTAGCTTGCCCTGAACGGTGGACTCGCCGCCGGGAAGTACCAGACGGTCAAAGTCCTGCTTCAAATCAGCCGCCTGTCTCAGCTCAATACAGCGCGCGCCCAGCTCGGATAGTCTTGCCTCGTGCTCGGCAAATGCGCCTTGGACCGCCAGCACGGCGACCGTTTGGTCTGCATAATCGCTCATGTGCGATCCTTTCTGCCGGACTAGCGTCCGCGCTCCTCCATGATGATTTCGATCTCGTCGGCGTTGATGCCCACCATGGCCTCGCCCAGGTCCTCCGAAAGCTCGGCGATGAGCTTGGCATCGGTGAAGTTTGCCACGGCCTTGACGATGGCGGCGGCGCGCTTGGCGGGGTCGCCGCTCTTAAAGATGCCCGAGCCGACAAAGACGCCCTCGGCGCCCAGTTGCATCATCAGCGCGGCGTCGGCAGGGGTCGCTACGCCGCCGGCGGCAAAGTTCACAACGGGAAGCTTGCCCGTGGCATGGACCTCGCGCACCAGCTCGACCGGAACCTGCAGTTGCTTGGCTGCCTCAAAGAGCTCATCATCGCGCAGGGCAACAACGTCGCGGATTTGCTTTTGGATCTTGCGCATGTGGCGCACGGCCTGGACCACGTCGCCCGTGCCCGGCTCGCCCTTGGTGCGAATCATCGTGGCGCCCTCGGCAACACGGCGCAGCGCCTCGCCCAGATCGCGGGCGCCGCAGACAAACGGCACGTCAAACTGGGTCTTGTCGATGTGATAGACGTCATCGGCAGGGGAGAGAACCTCGGACTCATCGATGTAGTCGATCTCGATGGCCTGCAGGACCTGCGCCTCGACGATGTGACCGATGCGGCACTTGGCCATGACGGGGATGGAGACGGCCTCCTGGATGCCCTTGATCATCTTGGGGTCGCTCATGCGCGAGACGCCGCCTGCGGCACGGATGTCGGCCGGGATGCGCTCGAGGGCCATGACGGCGCAGGCGCCTGCCTCCTCGGCGATGCGTGCCTGCTCGGGCGTGGTAACGTCCATGATGACGCCGCCCTTGAGCATCTGCGCGAGCTCGCGATTGAGTTTGACGCGGTCGGCCTTGCTGTTCTGTTCTGCCATGGTTGCTCCCTTGGTTGGCATGTGCATTGCTTGACGGAACATCCTATCGGGGAGCTGGGTATGACAAAATACTCAGTTTTCGAGATAATTACAAGGTCAGACTAATACCAGATTGAATGACTTAATAAGGTCAGGTGATAGGCTCATGCTTGACTACAATTTGGAAAAACGCGGCGAAGCATCGCTCTATGAGTATGTTTACCAGCAAATTCGAGATGATATCGTAGCTGGACGCATTGTGGCGGGGGAGCATTTGCCGTCTAAGCGCGCCTTTGCCAGTCATCTGGGAATCAGTGTTATTACCATCGAGAATGCATATAGCCAGTTACTCGCTGAGGGCTATATTTGCTCAATACCACGTCGTGGCTACTACGCTTGTGAGCTTCCGGATGCACCGGTTTTGGCTTCGGCTGCGGAGGGCATCGACCGAGATGCCGTCTCTGTGGGCCCCAGCGTGCATGATGTCAACGGACAGGTCGAGCGATTCGATGCGCTTTCTCCTTCTGCTTTGGAGGCGGCGCGGCTTTGGCAAAGCGCGCTACGGGCGACGCTGGCATCCGAAGACGAGCGCGAAATCTTTTCGCCCGCACCGGCGCAGGGCACTGCTCGGCTGCGACGCGTAATTGCTCACCATCTGCACGGGACAAGGGGTATGAATGTCGACCCCAACAACATCGTTATCGGTGCGGGCGCCCAGCTGCTCGATACCATGTTGGTTCAGTTGCTTGGCGCGGACAAGGTGTATGCGGTTGAGGATCCGGGCTATTTGCGTCTGACGCGTATCTATCAGGCTATGGGCTGCAAAGTTCGACATATCCCGTTGGATGATGAGGGCGTGGACTTGAGCACTCTGCAGAAAAGCGGGACCGATGTCCTTCACCTGATGCCGTCCCATCAGTATCCGACCGGTCTTGTGACGAGCATTGCGCGTCGCTATGCGCTTCTGAGCTGGGCCGCTGAGCGACCAGGTCGGTATCTCATCGAAGATGACTTTGATTGTGAGTTTCGCCTTGCCGGGAAGCCGATTCCCGCGCTCGCGTCGATTGATGCCGCCCAGTCGGTTATCTACACCAACACGTTTTCGAAGAGCCTTTCATCGGCGTTGCGTCTAGCGTACATGGTGTTGCCCGATGAACTAATGGAGCGGTTTAGGCGCAACCTTGGTTTTTACGCCTCGTCGGTGAGCTCTGTTGACCAGGTTGCTTTGGCGCGTTTACTGGAATCGGGTGATTACGAGCGACATGTGAACCGCGTGCGCGTTCGTGCTCGCGAGGCGCGTGATGGCTTGGCGGCGCTTGTACGGAAGACGTTTCCGGCGGGGGAAGTTTTAGTCGAGCACGCGGACGCCGGCCTTTACTGCGTCGTGGCCGTGGAGCGCGGAACGGGCGGAAGCTCTTTTGCGCAGGCCCTCACACGCTCGAGTATCCCGTTCATTGATGTCAGTGACTGTTTTTGGTGTGCCGATGGTGCGTCTGCCCCTGAAAACCCGACTCGAATCCTTGTCCAGTATGACGATCTGAGTCCAAAAGTGCTAACTACCTTGGAATTGCAGCTAATGAGGGGCACTCTGCAACCTAAGTGAGTAGACTTTCGGCACTTTGGCGACCAGGCAGTTTTGTAACAAGCTATCTACCTGCGGTTTTGAAAAGCAGGATGACCGGGCTGCTCGGGATGTTCAAAAAAGTCTACTCACTTGTCGCGCAAAGCTTCTGCATGAGAAAAAAATGGGGTTTTCAACAGAGCTTCGTCCAGCTCTCGGCAAGTTTTTGGCCAGTTGGGGAGGGCTGTTAAAAACTTGGCAGTCCGTTCGGCACCATTTTTGGCGCGTTCGCGCCAATGCGTGACTGACTGGGTTGAAATTCGTGTTTTCCTGTGCCTATGAAGGATCTACTTTGTGACATATCAGCTTTTAGGTACTGGCGTTTGCCTCCTCAAGTCCGCGCTTTGTGTCCGCCGCTTCCACGACCGGAAGAAGACCGGCAGCGATATGATCTCGCCCGCAACCCGACGGCTGCGGTCGCGCTCGGTTTCCCGTTGTATACATTGGTTCGGACGAGAAACAAACGGACTTGTCCTGCCAGCATTAGGCAGCGGCTGTTTCTTGGTGAGCTCCCCAGGGAATCCGTGCTGGAAACGGAACATGGGTTTTTGGTTACGTCTCCTCTACTGACGGCATTCATTATGTCGCGGCACCTGACGGATCTCCAGCTTCTTTTGGTATTGGCGGAGATGTATGGCTTGTTTGCGGTGTGCGCTCTGCCGGCGGCACTTGAGGCGGAGCTTTCGCGTGCAATTGATTCGGGCGCGATTTCGACAACGTTCGGTTGGGTGCGCTGCCCGTCCGAGGACGGCACCGCCTCAAATTTATGGCGTCGAGACGCTTTGGTTTTGGGCGGAGACCTTGACCGTTTTTGTTCAGATGTTTGCGGGATGCGTTACGGCAATAGATTTATGGCGGTATCGCAACTCGTTCCATTGGGTGCCGCGTCGCCTTTTGAGGTCGAGGCGTATTTGCTACTTGCACTGCCGCGATCCCTGGGAGGCGAAGGTTTTTGCGACATAGAGCTTAATGTTGAAGTGATGCTAGGCACAAGTGCTCGAGCGATTGTGGGAAAGTCCCGTGTATATATTGACCTACTTCTTTCTTCACCGGACGGTAAGCGACAGGTGGCCATTGAATGTCAGGGAAAGGCCTCGCACGGACGCGCAGGGGATGGCTTGCGTGACGCTGACCGCATGACGGCCCTTCAGGCCATGGGCTACGATGTGCTTCTCCTGACACACAGACAGATATCGGATGAGGATAGATTCCGCGCGATCGTTAAGGCCATATGCAGGATGCTCGATGCTGAATATCGTGATAAAAGCTCGGATGAGCAAAGGGCTGAGATATTACTCCGGTCTGAACTATTCATTGACTGGACAAAATTGGGAGTAATCGACGGAAAGATGCCCGTTAGACACAAAATGGCTCGATCGTGGACGGCTGCGGTTCTAAGTGAGTAGACTTTTGGCACTTTGGCGACCAAGCCGTTTTGCAACAAGTCATTTACCTGCGGCTTTATAAAGCAATATGGATGGCGTGCTCGGCAAGTTCCAAAAAGTCTACTCACTTAGTTTTTGACGAGAAGCCGATGCCGAAGGCGGTCCTATTTCAGGGCGTTAACGAGTCCTCGAGACACAAAAAGGCCCGGACCAATACGGTCCGGGCCTCATCGAGGTAGAGGTTATGTCTCAAGCGGTTGGCTTAGCCAAAGTAGCGCTTAAGCAGGCCGGCAAAAGCTTTGCCGTGGCGGGCCTCGTCACGAGCCATCTCGTGCACGGTGTCGTGGATGGCATCGAGGCCAGCGGCCTTGGCGCGCTTAGCAAGATCGGTCTTGCCGGCGGTGGCGCCGTTCTCGGCCTCAACGCGCATCTCGAGGTTCTTCTTGGTGGAGTCGGTCACGACCTCGCCCAGGAGCTCAGCGAACTTGGCGGCGTGCTCGGCCTCCTCGTGGGCAGCCTTCTCCCAGTACAGGCCGATCTCGGGATAGCCCTCGCGATGAGCGACGCGAGCCATGGCCAGGTACATACCGACCTCAGAGCACTCGCCCTCAAAGTTGGCGCGCAGGTCGGCAACGATGTCCTCGGAGACGCCCTCCATCTTGGCGACGCCCACGACGTGCTCGGCAGCCCACTCGAGCTGACCCTCCTCCTGCTTCAAGAAACGAGAACCGGGAACGCCGCACTGGGGGCACTTGAAGTCCTCGGGCAGCTGGTCGCCGTCGAACTCTTCCACATAACCGCAAACGGGGCAAACAAACTTCATGATTCGATCCTTTCGATCGATGGCGATGGGGCGCTTGTCCGGTCCCGTAAGGGCCCTCTCCGGACGTGCGTCTTGACGGGTTCTATTATCCATAAATGCAACCAAATGTGAAGCCTATTAGGAATGATTTTTAATAAAACAATTTTGAGATATGAAGATGTTGATTGATTAACGATTGGCAGGCCGCCTTTGACCGCCGCTGAGTACAATCGGTCGAGCAAATGTTGACCAATCAACAAATGAAGGAGTTTCCTTTATGCATCTAGCCCGTCGTGCCTGGTGCCGAACATATCAGACGGTTTTTCGCATTGCATTGCCGATCCTGCCCTATACCGAGCCGCGCATTTTGGAGCATGCCGAGGATGTGCCCGCGGTGCTTCAAAAGCGCTCGATCCAGAAGGTTCTTATCGTGACGGACCCTGGTATTGCACGTTTGGGGCTCACGGCATCACTCGAGCGTGCGCTTACGGCTCAGGGGGTTGGCGTTGCGGTCTATGCCGAAACGCGTGCGAACCCCACGGTCTCGAATGTGGAGGAGGCGGCGTCCCTGTATCGAGAGAGCGCCTGCCAGGCCATTATCGGTTTTGGCGGAGGATCGGCCATGGACTGCGCCAAGGGCGTGGGTGCACGCATCACGCAGCCAAGCAAGCCCATCAACAAGATGCGCGGCCTGCTGCGGATTCATCGTCGCCTGCCGCTGCTTATCGCCGTCCCCACTACGGCGGGCACGGGAAGCGAGGTCACGCTCGCGGCGGTTATCACCGATGACGAGACGCACTACAAGTACCCCATTAACGACTTTGTGCTCATCCCGCGCTTTGCGGTGCACGACCCCGAGTTTACGCGCGGTCTGCCCGCCTCCATTACGGGGCAGACGGGCATGGACGCCCTGACGCATGCCGTCGAGGCCTTTATCGGGCGAAGCACCACGCCCTATACGCGTAAGATGGCGCGACAGGCGGTGCAGCTTATCCACGACAATTTGCTCGAGGCCTATGAGCATGGTGACGACATGCGCGCTCGTCGCAATATGCTTTCGGCGGCGTATAAGGCGGGCGTTGCGTTTACCCGCTCCTATGTCGGATATGTGCATGCCATCGCGCACAGTCTGGGCGGGCGTTACGGGATTCCGCACGGCTTGGCCAACGCCATCATCCTGCCGCACATGCTTCGCGCCTATGGCGAAGCTGCTGCTCCTAAGCTCGCTGATCTCGCCCGCATGGCCGGCATCGTGCCGGTTAACGCGCAGGACAGCCTGGCGGCCGAGGCCTTTATCGATTGGATCGATTGCATGAACGAGATCCTGGGAATCCCCAAATATGTCTCGGGCATTCGCCGCTCCGACATTCCCGAGATGGCGGCGCATGCCGATGCCGAGGCCAATCCGCTGTACCCCGTTCCGCTTTTGATGGACCGCTTGGAGCTCGAGCGTATGTACGAGGTCGTCGCGGGTGGTATGTTTGAGGACGAGAACTAGGAGGGTGCCATGAACACCGAGGAAATTGCGCGCATCGTCGGCGATCAGCGCACTTACTTTAAAACGCACGCTACGTTTGATGTCGATGCCCGACGTCGCGCGCTCGTGAGTTTACGCGATGCGGTACGGGCGCACGAGGCCGATATCGCCCATGCGCTCAAGACCGATTTGGGGAAGTCGCATGACGAGGCCTATATGTGCGAGATTGGTACGTCGCTTTCCGAGATTCGACATCAGATCGCTCACGTGGCTCGGTGGAGTCGTCCGCGCCTGCGTCCGTGCGATCTCGCTAACGCCGTGAGCGTGTGCAAAACGCAAGCCGTGCCCTATGGCGTCACACTCATCATGACTCCGTGGAACTACCCGTTTTTGCTAACACTCGAGCCGCTCGCCGGCGCCCTTGCCGCGGGCAATACCGTGGTCATCAAGCCGAGTGCCTATGCTCCGGCATCGAGCGCGGTGCTCAAGCAAATCTGTGAAGAGGCATTTGATCCGCGCCTGGTGACGGTTGTCGAGGGCGGGCGCGCCGAGAACGAAGCGTTGCTCGATGAGTGCTGGGACAAGATCTTCTTTACCGGTAGCGTTCCGGTCGGCAAGCTCGTCATGGAGCGCGCAAGTAAAAACCTTACGCCCGTGACGCTTGAGCTGGGCGGAAAGAGTCCCTGTATCGTGGATGCGACGGCAAACTTGAAGGTTGCGGCACGGCGTATCGCCTTTGGTAAGTGGCTCAACGTGGGGCAGACCTGCGTGGCGCCCGACTACCTGCTGGTCGATGCGCGCGTGCACGACGAGCTGCTGGACCTTATCAAGGAGGAGGCCCGCCGTATGTTTGGCGAGCATCCGCTCGATAACGAGGACTACGGGCATATCGTCAACGCCAAGCATTTTGCGCGTGCGCGCGGGCTGATCGATCCCGATAAGGTCGTGCTTGGAGGTACCGCGCGCGAGACGTCGCTCAAGATCGAGCCGACGATTTTGGACGGCGTGACCCCCGATGACGCCGTGATGCAGGAGGAGATTTTCGGCCCCATCTTGCCGGTGCTGACGTTTGAGAGCCTAGACGAGGCCGAAGCGTTTATTACGGATCGTCCAACGCCGCTGGCCCTGTATATCTTTAGCCAGGACCGTACGGTTCAACAGCGCTTTGTGCGCTACGTGCCCTTTGGCGGCGGCTGCGTCAACGACACCATCATGCACTTGGCTACGAGCCATATGGGCTTTGGCGGCATGGGCGCGAGCGGTATGGGGCAGTACCATGGCCGCGAGAGCTTCGATACGTTTAGCCACAAGAAGAGCATCGTGAACAAGGCAACCTGGCTGGACGTGCCGTTTCGGTATGCGCCCTACGCAAGCTGGAAGCACAAATTCGTGCGCATGTTTGTGCATTAGAAAAGGGCGCAGGTAATACGAACAAGTGTTCCTATTACCTGCATTTTGCGTTAGACTACTGTTATGGAGCACGGACGGGCCAACTCCCTTTAGAAGGGATTTGGTATGAACGTAAGCGATGTTATTTCGTTATTGGCGTTGTTGATTGCGGCTATCGAACTCGGTCTGTTTATCGGCCGAATGAAATAGCCGCCCCCGCGTAAGCGAAGACGGCCACTTCTCACGATGAAAACGTGTATCGGAGTTGGCAAGACCCGCGGCAACGGGTGCCATCCGTGTTCCTATCTTATCTGCAAGCGTTCTGTCGCGCAAGCGTTGAGGCAAACGATTGAAGGACGCAGACAGGATGTATTTGTGTCCGCACGGGACCGTAGACTTCTCAATAAGGTTACACACCGGTTTATCCGGCTGTTAGAGGAGCTGCTATGTACGAGCCTTCACGTGTTCTTCTGTCATTTCACATTGCAGGATTTCAGTATGCCGATGGCGCCTTGGTCCTGGGCGATCTTAAAGCGGGCGATAAGCTGACGCTGTGTGCCGAGCGTGATAATCCCCATGACCCTGAGGCGGTTGCGATCTATTACGGCAACACCAAGCTTGGCTATGTTCCGGGAAACGAGGTCGGCCCGCTGTCCTTGATGATGTATTACGGCCACGAGGACGTATTTGAGGCCCGCGTGCAACAGGTTGCTCCCGAGCGCAGCCCGTGGCATCAGGTGCGCGTTGGCCTCTATGTGGTGGATGCTCGCTAATCGGTAAGGGAAGCTGCCATGTTTGACGACGATGACCTGTTCGATTTGACGGATGATCCGTTTGAATGGGATATGCTACTCGATGACGATGAGTTGGAGCAGGGCCGTAGGAAACGGCAGGACAAGAAAACTCAGGGTGACGCTTCGAAAAAGCAAGACAAGCGCCGCCGCGGACTGTTCGGCGGGCTCTTTGGCTAACCGCCGCATCGCTGTGTCTGTATACTTAGCACCAGTTTGACGCGTTGCGAAATGAGGGCATAGACGATGATGTGGTTTACCGCCGACCTACACCTGGGCGATACGAATATCTTGCACGACATGGATCGGCCGTTTGATTCGGTCGAGGAGATGAACCGCAAGGTCATCGATGCCATCAATGAGTGCGTGGCTGCGGACGACCGCCTCTATATTCTGGGTGACTTTACCTATCGTTTGCCCCTGGCGGAGGCGGTGCGCCTGCGCGAGCGTATCGAATGCCAGAACGTGACGCTCATCCGCGGTAACCATGACGGCGACTGGGAAGATTCCGACGTACCGCAGATTTGGGAAGACGTGCGCGATTACCTGGAGATTGCTCCCGGCTATGCCAAGGGCCATCGTCTGGTTATGAGCCACTACCCCATGCTCAGCTGGAACGGCAAGGCACGTGGCGCCATTATGCTGCATGGGCATATCCACAGCAGGGGTGACCGCGCCAACGCACGCAACCGCGATCGCGAGCGCCCTATCTTTCGCTACGATGTCGGTCTCGATGCCAACGAGTACAAGCCCGTAAGCCGCGATCAGATTCTTAGCTTCTTTGGGTTATAGGGCGCCAGAGCCACCACAAAGGGGACAGGCACCTTTGTGGTGGTTCTGGCGCCGTTGCCATTATGGCGGCGGCGCCTTTTTTGTCCGCGCGGCGCGGTAGAGTATAGTCGGTTGAAATTTGCGTCCATCGAGGAGCTGCCATGAATGAGATCAGGTGCCCGCATTGCGGCGAAGTCTTTAAGGTCGATGCGTCCGGCTATGCGGATATCGTCAAGCAAGTACGCGATGCCGAGTTTTCGCGTGATCTGGATGAGCGTGTGAGGGCAGTCCAGCGCGAGGGCGAGCAGGCGCTGGAGCTTGAACGCTCGCGTTCGACGGTCGCCTTGCAAAAGGCAGAGTCTCAGCGCAACGCTCAGCTCGTTGAGCAGAAGAACGCTGCGGCTCAGCAGCTGGCACAAGAGGTCGCCAAGCGCGATGCCGAGCTTGCCGAGTTGCGCGCCAAGCTCGAGGGCGCTGTCGCAGAGCGCGAGAGCGCAAGTCAGCGTGCGGCGGTTGAGGCCCGTGCCGATGCTCAGAAGGAGAATGCCGAGCTTCAGCGCGAGATCGACAATTTGCGTGCGCAGCTGGGACGCAAAGATGACGAAGCCAAGCTTGCCAAGTCGGCGGCGCGCAACGCTGCTCAAAACGACTTAGCTGCACGTGATGCTCAGATTGCCAAGCTGCAGGCCAGGCTTGCAGCGGCTGACAAGGCCCAGGAGATGGCGCTTGCCGCTGCCGCGGCAGAGTCGCAGTGTGAGCTCGATGCCGCTCGCAGCGAGGCCGAGCGCGTGCTTGCTGACTACCGCGCGACGGTACAAGAGAAGTTTTCCGCCGCAAAGGCACAATCTGAGCAAGAGGCCGAGGGTCTGCGTGCCCAGCTGCGCGAGCAGGAGCTGATGGCAAAAATGAACTTGTCGGAGGCAGTCGCGGCGGCGGAACGAGAGCGCGATGAGGCGCGTGCCAAACTGACGAGCGAGCTGGCGGTGCGCGATTCTCGCGAGGAGCAGGCCAAGGCGGCACACGAGCTCGAGCTTGCGCAGGCCAAGCGCGCGAGCGATGACCTGATTCGCTACAAGGACGAAGAGATTGAGCGTCTTAAGGACATGAAGGTCCGCCTGTCCACCAAGATGGTGGGCGAGTCGCTCGAGCAGCACTGCGAGACCGAGTTCAATCGCCTGCGCATGACGGCGTTTCCCAATGCATATTTCGAGAAAGATAACGATGCATCCGAGGGCACCAAGGGCGATTTTATCTTCCGCGAGTGCGACGCGAGCGGTAACGAGGTCATCTCGATTATGTTCGAGATGAAAAACGAGAACGACGAGACCGCGACCAAGCATAAAAACGAGGACTTCTTTAAGAAACTCGATCACGATCGTCGCCAGAAAGGCTGTGAGTACGCGGTGCTCTGCACACTGCTCGAGCCCGAGAGCGAGCTCTATAACGCAGGGATAGTCGACGTGAGCTATCGCTACGAGAAGATGTACGTGATTCGCCCGCAGTTTTTCATTCCCATGATTACACTTCTTCGCAACGCCGCCATGGGTTCGCTGCGCTATAAACAGGAGCTAGCGGAGTATAAACAGCAGAATATCGACGTTACGAACTTCGAAGCCAAGATGGAGAAGTTCAAGAACGATTTCGGCCGCAACTACGAGATCGCGAGCCGCAAGTTTCAAACGGCGATCGATGAGATCGACAAGACGATTAGCCATCTGCAGAAAACCAAGGAGGCGTTGCTGTCCTCCGAGAACAATCTGCGCCTAGCCAACAAGAAAGCCGACGATCTTACCATTCGCAAGCTCACCTGGGGTAACAAGACCATGAAGGTGGCGTTTGACGAGGCGCGCGGGGCTGCGACGGAGACAAACGATGAGCCCGCCGAGGCGGATTCATATGAGGTCGAGGATGCCGAGTAAGGCATAGCATATAGTGCAAAAGTGGGGCCGCTGGCGATGTTACCAGCGGCCCCACTTCATTTCGTTCCAGTATGTACGGCTAGTCCTCGAGCAGGTCCTCGATAAAGCCGACGCGGTAATTTTTGAAGATGACCTCGCCGCCGTCTTGCGTGGCGTCCAGATCGACATCGCCCATGATGCCAAAATCGTGGTCGCCATCCTCGTCGGCAAAGATCTGGTGCACGTGCCATACGTGCGCGGTCTTCTCGTCGGACTCATCGATGGAAAACATCGCGGCGCTGCGGGCATTTCCGTCGGTGAGGATTTCCTCGTGCTGCTCGTGGTAAGCGTCGAGTGCTTTTTGCCAGCGGATCTCGCTCATGCCCCAGTTGTCGTCGAGCTCGCCCAGGTCGCGAACGTGCTCGCGGGCGGCAAGGGTCACGCGGCGGAAGAGCGCGTTGCGCACCAACAGCGTGCAGCCGCGACGGTCCGCCACGACCTCGTCGATGCCCTGCGGCGGCGCAGCATCGAGGGCTGCCGGGTTGCCGGCGTTCTCCCACTCGTCCACCAGGCTCGAGTCCACCGAGCGCACCACAAAGCCCAGCCACGAGATAATGTCGCGCAGACGCTCGTCGCGCTTCTCGATGGGTACGGTGCGGTCAAGTGAACGGTAAGCCTCTGCCAGGTAGCGCAGCAGAATGCCCTCGGAGCGGGCGATTCCGAGCTTTTGGATATAGCCCTTAAAATCGCTCGCGCTTTCCAGCATATCGCGCAGGACGCTCTTGGGAGAGAGCTGGTAGTCGTTTGCCCAGGGCACTTCCTGGCAGTACTTGTCAAAGGCGGCGTCGAGCAAATCCTCGAGCGGCTTTTCGTACGTGACGTCTTGAATGCGCTCCAAGCGCTCCTCATACTCGATGCCGTCAGCCTTCATTTCGGCCATCGCGTGGTCGCGCGCGGCGCGCTCCTGTGCGCGCAATACCTGCTTGGGGTCCTCGAGCGTAGCCTCGACCATCGAGATCAGATCCATGGTATAGGTCTCACTCTCGGGGTCGAGCAGCTCCAACGCGGCAAGCAAAAATGGCGAGAGCGGCTGGTCGAGCGCAAAGTCTTCGGGCAGGTCGACCGTCAGCGCATAGTCGATGTCTGGTGCGGCGTCAGTCGGGGCGTCAGGCGCGGGCGGCACCTCGGTGCGAACGACGACGCCGGAATCGATGAGCGTGGCGAAGATTTCGTCGGCGCGAACCTCGAGCTTAGCCTTTTCCTCGGAAGTCTGCAGGCTCGTCTCGATGAGGTCGTGTACGCGGGCTCGGGCATCGCCGCCCTGCTCGACCACGCTAATCACCATGGAGTGCGTGATGCGCAGGCGCGGCTTGAGCGTCTCGGGCTGCGTCTCAATCAGACGCTCAAAGGTCTGCTTGTTCCAGGTGACAAAACCCTCGGGGGCCTTTTTCTTTTTAATCTTACGGAGTTTTTTGGGGTCGTCGCCCGCCTTGGCCATGAGCTTGGCGTTCTCGATCTCGTGCTCCGGGGCCTCGGCGATTACCATGCCCTCGGTATCGAAGCCCGAGCGGCCGGCGCGACCGGCAATCTGATGGAACTCGCGGGCGCGCAGGCGACGCATCTTGTAGCCGTCGAACTTGGTGAGCGCGGTGAGCACCACGGTGTGGATGGGTACGTTGATGCCGACGCCGAGCGTATCGGTGCCGCAGATGACGGGCAGCAGGCCCTGCTGCGCCAAGCGTTCGACCAGGAGGCGATAGCGCGGCAACATGCCAGCATGGTGCACGCCGACGCCGCATCCAAGCAGGCGTTTGAGAATCTTGCCAAAGGCCGTCGAGAAGCTCGTTCCCTTTGCCGCTTCCTTAATGGCCTCGCGCTGCTCCTTGCTGGCGATGCCAAAATTGGCGAGCGACTGCGCCGTCGCAAGGGCGGCATCCTGGCTAAAGTGTACGATATAGAGCGGGGCCTCGCCGCGGCGCATGGCGAGCTCGACCGTGCCCTCGAGGGAGGTCGTCACATAGTCGTAGCTCAGCGGAACAGGACGCGGGGCGTCGACAACCAAGTCGCAAGCAGCGCCGGTGTGCTCTTCGAGAGAGGCGGCGATGGCAGTGACATCGCCAAGTGTGGCGCTCATGAGCATAAACTGCGTATGGGGCAGGGTGAGCAGCGGCACCTGCCAAGCCCAGCCGCGGTCGGGGTCGGCAAAGTAATGGAACTCGTCCATGGCCACGCAGCCCACGTCGGCGTCCTCGCCCTCGCGCAGCGCATCGTTGGCAAGGATTTCGGCCGTGCAGCAGATGACGGGCGCCTTGGTGTTGATGTGCGTATCGCCGGTGATCATGCCGACGTTATCGCGGCCGAGCACCTGTACCAGATCGAAGAACTTTTCGCTGACCAGAGCCTTGATAGGAGCCGTGTAATAACAGCGCTTGCCCTGCGCCATGCCCATAAAGAGCATGCCCAGCGCGACGAGCGATTTACCCGATCCGGTCGGTGTTCCCAAAATGACGTGGTCGCCGGCAGCCAGGTCCATGAGGGCCTCTTCTTGGTGATCCCACAGCTCAATGCCGCGATCGCTCGTCCATTCAAAGAAGCGTTCGAAGGCTTGGTCGGGCGTGAGCCACGGTTCGGGCTCGCTGCCGTCCTCGGGCTCCCACCAGGTGGGGGAGAGCGCGCCGAGCGAGCCAAACTCGGCTTCGGTTCCCGTGCCGCCCGAGAATGAGCTGGCGGCGCCGGCGCCGGAGACGGTGCTGGCGGCGGTATCTGTCGTGGTCTGTGCCATGTGGTTGCTTTCTCTCGCGATTGTCCGCCAACTATTATGGCGTAGCGGCGGCACGGGGTGCCAGCGCGCGAGAAAATGCAGGAAATGGGCGTTCTACCCAGCCGTTTGGTGCAGTTGCCGGCTAAGTGAGTAGACTTTTTGCGATGTCGTGAGCACATGGCTTTTGCGCAAGGGCTCTATCTGCGGTTTTAGTTTTCGTTATGCGGGTTGTGCTTGGCTATTGCAAAAAAGTCTACTCACTTAGGTTTGAGGGTCGTTCGCTGGCGCCTATTTTCACTTGTTTGCCGACGCCGCGACCATCAGAAGCCCCTAGGACCCCTGCGGCAGGCGTTTTTTGCCTTTGCGAGCACGGTTTCTAAAGTTCTCGACGGCTTCTTCCATGCCCAGGGGTACATAGGTGAGTTCATCGAGGTTTTCGGGCAGGTAGCAGGCGAGGCTTTGCTCCTGCGCGCGGCCCGCCGCGAGCTGTTCATCGCTGGGCTGCGCTCCAGGTGTGGCGCAAATGCCATAGGCGGTGGCGCCCATCTCGCGCGTGCGGCGCTCGTACTCGGTCTCGGGATGCTCGGGATGGTCGCGGCGGACGTCGTCGCTTACCCAAAGCGTATCGTAGCCGGCCGCGGCAAACTGTCCCAGGGCGTAATCGCGCAACGGCTTGCTATCGGTGCGCAGTGTGACGGTAGCGCCGGCTGAAAAGAGCGGGCGGTAGAGCATCAGATGGTCGACATGGACGAGTCGTTTTTTAGCGTACTTGGCCTTGGGCTGCGGCGTGGGAAAGTTAATGGTGATGGCATCGAGCTCGCCTGCGGCAAACAGCTGTGGCAGCGATGCGGCGCCTCGGGGCAGGACGAGTGCGTTGGATAGCCCCTGTTCGCAGATTTTCTGCGCGGCATAGGCGATGCAGATGGGCTCCTGGTCCATGCCGATAAAGAGGGTGTCGGGCTCGCGGTGGGCGCGCTCGACCAGATAGGTTCCCTTGCCACAGCCAAGATCCAGGTGAAGGTGTTCGAAGGGCTTGCTGCCTGCGGGCGCACAGGCCTTGCGCCAATCTCCGGCATAGGCCTCGGGGTTCGTCTCAATCGCATCGGCGTAGCGCTCCAGGCGCTCCTCGAGCACAAAGTTCTTAGGCGTGCGAACGTGGACGGCTCCCATGAGGCTCCTTGGTCATAAGTTTGGAACGCATAGCTGCACGTTCCGTCAATGGATTGAAAAAGGGCGGGCATAGCTTGCCCGAAAGATGCGGTGCAGCCCGGCGGCGAGTCGCCGATACCTACAGGCGCTTGAGAATCACATAGCGGTTGAGCTCGCCGCTGCGACCGTCGGCATGGAAACGCTCAAGCTCGCGCACGGGGACCTCGCCACTCTTGTAGAACGTACGCACGCCGCGCACCAGATCGGTGATTTGTTGATCGTCAAAGTGATGACAATAGCGGTAGGCGTGACGGTCGTTTTGCCAGCCAATGAGGTGGTCACCGGCTTCAAACTGCGCGGAATCGTAACCCTTAAACGGCGGGGTGAGCTCGGCGCGGGCCTCGGCGCGAACAGCCTTGCGCGCCATGCGCTCGTCGTTCATAAACTCCCAAAAGCTGATGGCGATGATGCCGCCCGGGCGCGTCTGGCGCACCAGAGCGTCGAGCACGCGTACACGGTACTCGCACGACGGCACATGGTGCATAAAGCCAAAGCAGACCGAGATGTCGGCGAGCGGGGCGTCGAAAAGCACGTCGGGCGTCTCGGCGGGGTTGAGCTTCATAAGGGCGTCGAGCACGTCGAGTTCCTGGAAGTGCAGGTTGGGAATGCGCAGCGCGTGGCCATGTGCATCGATGGCCAGGTCTTGGCACGAGTCGACACCATAGAACTCAAACGGGCAGCTGGCATCTGCTGAGGGGTTTGCGCCATCGACGCCCTTGGCGGCAAGTGCGCCGCCGGCGGCAAAGTTCTCGAATCGCATATTGCCACAGGCAAGATCGAAGACGCGGACGGGATGCTCGATCGTGGCGACGTCGAGCTGTTCGAGCGCGATATCCATGGTGCGTACCCAGCCGGGCCACGGGGCCTGGCGCGTATCGGAAAAGGAAGCGGAGTGCTCGCGATAGAACGTGTTGTTGAGCTGGATGAGCGATGAGGCGAAATCGCGGTTCACGGCGCGGAACTCCCTCCGTTGGCGGTGCGGAATAAACAGTACGACCATACTACCGTTAACGCCGCAACGGGGACAACCGAGCTGCGGGTCATTGCTTTGTTTGGACACATTTCCGCAGCTCATATGTGCCCGCAACCGCCGGTTGTCAAAAATCTCACTAGAATAGGTGGCATGCTTTTGGCAGTGGCGGATAGATTTTTAACTGTGCAAGGCGCCTTAAGAACAAAAACGGTCCGGCGGCACGGCTGGTATCACATAGGAGGAACCATGAATGTAGAAACTGCGCAGCGGCTCGCCGACCTTCGCCGCAGCAAAGGCTTTAGCCAAGAAGGGCTGGCACGAAAGCTGGGGCTGTCGCGCCAGGCGGTCAGTAAATGGGAGCGCGCGGAGAGCTCGCCCGATACCGAGAACCTGATCTCGCTCGCCAAGCTCTATGGCGTGAGCCTGGACGAGCTGCTCAATCCGAGCGATGAGATCGAGGACGATATCGAGTTTGAGAACGAGGACCGCGCCCGCCAGCGCGAGGCCGAGGCGGCAGAGCGTGCCCGCACCCATGAGGCGGCGGCGCGCGCCACCGAAGCGGCAACACAGGCGAGTGATGCTGCGGCCAAGGCGGCGCAAGCGGCAAGCTGGAGTGCGCAAGCCGCCAATGCTGCTACGGCGCAGGCGACGAGTGGCGGCGCAGTTGGCTCGACTCCGGTGAAGGGCCCCTTCCAGTCGTTCCCGTATTGGGCCGTGTGCTGGCTGCTGTTCTTTTTGCTGATGTTCCTGGTTGGTGTCAGCCCCTTTCCCGCACTGATCTTCTTTACGATTCCCATCTATCACTGGGTGGCGCGTGCGCTCGATGGCGATTGGGCGCGCGGGGATATCCAGGTTGGTCCGGCGCCGGTGGTGGCTAGGGCTCAGAATGTTTCCGCTACGGTTGATACTGGCGTGGCTACCGCGACTACCACTGACCCGATCGCCAAAGAGGGTGATGAATGATGAAGCTTTCGCATGAATCCAAGGTACGCTTGGGCGTTGGCATCGGAGCGTTCGTGCTCATCATCGGACTTGTCTTTGGCATTTCGCGGACATTGATTCATTTTGATGGCCCGTGGGATCTCGACGATGTTGTATCCGGCTTGTCTGGTAAGGACGATGCGGTTGACGAGGGCGATCTTTTGGATGGCGGTAAATATTCCGCTCGGCCTCAGCAGCTTTCGTGTACGACCTTTGATGCTGATGAGTTTCGCTACCTCGATTTCGATATCGATGCGGCTACGGTGGACGTCAAGGTTGTTGATGGCAACAAGGCTCGCGTTATCGAGCGGGGACGCGTTGCCAATGGTATGGATGCCTCCAAGGCCGCGACGCAGAACATCGCATCCGTCGAGGAATCGACGCTCAAGGTTTCTCAGTTTGGAAGTGATGACGGTAAGGCAATTGACCGCTCGGTTACGGTTGAACTGCCGCGCCGTGTTGCCGAACATCTGAAGGGAATCAACGCGCACGTGGGCTCGGGTGATCTGCAGATTGCCGGTGTCACCTGTGATGGTTTCGACCTTTTCCTGGGTGCGGGAGATGTAGAGTTTGCGGGCAGCGTGACTGATGCGCTTAGTGCAGAGGTCGGGTCGGGCGATGTAACGTTCGAGCTCTACCAGGCCCCCGCGAAGTCGATGGACGTGAGTGTGGGCTCGGGCGATGTGGAGATGACGGTTCCGAACTCTACGGGCTTTAAGGCGAGCCTCACCTTGGGCAGCGGCGACTTCGAGAGCGATTTCCTTCCGCTTGGCTATGACGGCGAGACCATATTGAATCTTGAATTCGATAACGGGGATAAGTCTGCTACGTATTGTTTTGAGGTCGGTTCGGGCGACATGTCGTTTGATTCGGAGTAGTGAGGCAGACGAAAGCCTAGGCGAAGATATAGACGCGCTGTTTGATGAAGGCGCCGAAGCCGTGACGGGCTTCGGCGCCTTTGCCTTTACAATGGGGGCATGGAACAGATTATCTTGAACATACTCGAGGCCCTGCGTCGTGGCGAGACCGTGGACGACAAAGCGCTCGTCAAACTGATACATGCCGAGGCGCGCCGTGAGGGTGCCGACAAACGCGATTTGGCCAAGCGCCGTCTGCTGCCGTTCTACCAGCGGGTAAAACGTGAGGAGCCGGCTCGTTGGGCTGGGTGGAATGTCGATGCCGAACTGGAACGTCAACTGCTGCAGGTGCTGCGTATGAAGCCGCGCCGAACGGCTTCGGGCGTGGCGACCATTACCGTCATCACCAAGCCCTGGTCGTGCTCGGGCGATTGCCTGTTTTGCCCCAACGATTTGCGCATGCCCAAAAGCTATCTGCACGCTGAGCCGGCGTGTGCCCGTGCGGAGCAAAACTGCTTCGACCCGTATCTGCAGGTGAGTGCCCGTTTGACGGCGCTTTCGCAGATGGGGCATGCGACCGATAAGATCGAGCTCATTGTGCTCGGCGGTACCTGGAGCGACTATCCGCAAGGGTATCAGGCGTGGTTTATGTCGGAGCTCTTCCGCGCGCTCAATGACGATGCCGTGGCTGGTGTGGCGGCTAACCCCATGTTGGCGCGTCCGGGCATCAGCCGTGCCGAGGCGGGGCGTCTGCTCGACGATGCGCCTGCCGATGCCCTGCCGCCGGTGGTAGCGGAGCGCCGCGAGCGCTATCGGGCTGCCGGCATTGCGACTGACGAGGCTGAGCTTGCTGCCGGCGTTGCCGACGAGCAGGGTCGTGTGGATGCTGCCGTGGGCGGCTATAACCGCGCGGTGCGTTGTCTGTACGGCCCTGGTACGCCGTGGGGCGAGGTTGCCGAGTGGCAAACGGCAACGATGGAGGAGCTTGAGCGTCAGCAGCGCATCAACGAGACGGCAAAGCATCGCGTGGTGGGACTCGTTATCGAGACGCGTCCCGATGCCGTAACGCCGCAGGCACTTACGTTCATCCGCCGCCTGGGCTGCACCAAGATCCAGATGGGTATCCAGAGCCTCGACCAGCACCTGCTCGATATCAACGAGCGTCGCATTTCGGTGGCGCAGATCGAGCGGGCGTTTTCGCTTGCGCGCCTGTTTGGCTTTAAGATCCACGCGCACTTTATGCTTAACTTGTTGGGTGCCACGCCCGAAGGGGACAAGCGCGACTACGAACGCTTTATGACCGAAGGGGCCTTTATGCCCGACGAGGTCAAGGTCTACCCGTGTGCGCTCATCGAGGGCTCGCGTCTGGTGGGCTGCTACGAGCGCGGCGAGTGGCGCCCCTATACCGAGGAAGAACTGCTCGATGTGTTGGCCGACGACATCGTGGTGACGCCGGCGTTCTGCCGCATCAGTCGCATGATCCGTGACTTTAGTTCCGACGACATCATGGTGGGCAACAAGAAACCCAACCTGCGTCAGCTCGTCGAAAACCGCTTGGCCGCTCGGGGTGACGGTGCGACGGTGCGCGAGATTCGCTATCGCGAGATCAGCACGGCGGGTGCCGACTTGGATGAGCTATCTCTTGATGAGGAGGTGGCGTACGAGACGCCGGTGACGCACGAGCGCTTTTTGCAGTGGGTGACGCCGCAGGGCAAGATCGCGGGCTTTTTGCGGTTGTCGCTGCCCGACCATTCGTTTGTTGCCGCGCATGCGGACGAGTTGCTGACGATGCCGGATGAGGCGATGATTCGCGAGGTACACGTGTATGGCATGGCGGCGCGCGTGGGGTATCAAGGCCAGGCGGCCCAGCACCATGGGTTGGGGCGTCTGCTCGTAGAGCGTGCGTGCGAGATTGCCCGGGATGCGGGTTATGCGCGTATCAACGTGATTAGCGCGATTGGCACACGCGAGTACTATCGCCATCTTGGATTTTATGACCATGGCCTTTATCTGCAAAAGGAGCTCTAGATGAACAAGCCGAGTGTTTCTGCTGGCGTCGTTGCCGGCGTTGCCCTGGGAGCCGCGGCGCTTGGTGCGGCCGCCGTCGCTGTTCGTGCTGCCTGTCTGCAGGTTGCGCGAACCCGCAATGGGTTGGCGCGTGTGAAGCGCGTGCACGATGGGGATGGCGATGAGATTCGCGTGTTGGTGCAAGGCGGCGTCTACCAAAGCGCAAGCTACGTTGGTGAGCGTTGGGCGGAGCCCGTCTTTGCGTACTATCGTGCGTTTGACGACGTGTTTGAGTCCGAGGATGCGATGCGCGATGCTTATGGTCACGGCATCGACCGCATGCTTGTGCTGGGTGGCGGCGGGTTTGCCTATCCCAAGTTCGCGCTGATGTCGCACGAGAGCTTGCGCATGGACGTCATTGAGTACGATGCCGAGGTTACGCGCCTGGCGCGCCGCTGGTTCTACCTAGACGAGCTGGAGCGCGCGGCGGGCGATCGCCTGCGGGTGATAACCGCTGAGGCTCGCTCGTATTTGGGTGTGACGAGCGTGGGCCATCGTCGCTACGACGTGGTCGTGAGCGATTGCTTTGGCGGTGCCGAGCCCGTGCGCGGGCTGGCGACCGTTGAGGCGCTGCGCCTGGTGCGGGGCAGCCTGAACCCCGGGGGTATCTACGTGGCCAATATCGTGAGCGCAAACGAGGGGAGCGATGTGACGTTCCTGCGCGACTGTGCCGCCACGGCGCTTGAGGTGTTCGACCATGCTTGGGTGGTCCCCTGTGGCGATGCAGAGTTCGGCGGCGAGGAGAATTATCTGCTCATCGCCAGCGACGGCGACCACGCCTTTGCCGAAGCTGTGCCCTTCGACACCGACTTCCTCGGCACCATCCTTCACGACAAGTAAGTCTCCCCGTCCCAAAAAGGACTGGCCTTAGGCGTGGTCGCGCCAGCTGCGGACACGCTGCTTCATGCCCTCGATGTCGAGCACGCCTTCGGCGAAGCCTTTGCGCACAAGCTCCTCGGGAACGTACTCGTCGTAGCGATCAAAATAAGGCACCTCGCCGGGATAGACGAGCTCGATGGGGTCGAAGTCTTTCTCGGCTTCGGCGGCGAGCACTTCAAAGAACGTCTCCTCGTCGGCCTTCATTTTAAACTGCATAAAGTACGGGCGTGACGGATCGAGCCCGCGAAGGCCCAGCTCCGCGGCGCATTTAATCTTGAGCATGCGCTCGAGTGCCAAAAAGGCGTAGCTGCCCAACCAGGGGAAGAGCACCCAGGTGTCGCCACCCAGGTTGATGAGCGGCTTAGTTCCCGCGCCCGAAATCTCGGCGGTATGACGAGCCTGCGCCAAGCGAGCCCGTGCGTTACCCATAAGGTACGGATATGCCGCGTGCTCAGTGAGCGCTTGGCGCATGCGCTCGAGCACATGCGTGTTAATGTCGCCGGGGCAGTCGCCAAAGTAGGCCGGCACCCGGCCTTTGACCTGCGTGGCAAAGACGGTATGGCGCTTCCAGTCCACTTCTTCGACAATCCAGCAATGTCCGGCGATGGCGATGCGCTCACCGGGCGGTGGCGGGTTGACAATCGTGCCCAGCTCGGCCGATTCACTGCGAACGGTAAACTCCTCGTTTTCCTGGAACACGGCGTAGAACTTAAAGTTGTTAATGATGCGCTCGCCCGCGAGACCCACGATGAGCCCGCCACCTTCGGTGACCTGGATATGGTCGATCTTAATGAGGTGACGTAGCAGCACACGGTAATCGTCTGCCGAGACACGGTGGAAATAACTGAGCGTGAGCACGCGCTGGGCTAGTTCGGCCGGCGTGAGCTCGCCGGTGCTGGCAAGGGTCGACATAGTCTGGTGATAGAGCAGGCTGTAGGGGAGTCGATCGAGCTCGGGCGGCTCGACCCACTTTTCCTCGCGATAGAGTTGTACGAGCGCGATACCCTGCAGGAGCTTCCAGGGAATGGTTTCGGGCATCATCGTGCGCGGCTCGGGTTCTTCCTCGCGCATGACAAACCACATCTCGGGCGGAAGGTCGCGACGGCCTGTGCGCCCCATGCGCTGCAAAAAGGAGCTGACGGTAAACGGCGCGTCAATCTGGAAGGCGCGCTCCAGGCGGCCGATATCGATACCGAGCTCCAGCGTAGAGGTGGTGACGGTTGTCTGCGCCTGCTCCTCGTCGCGCATGAGCTCCTCGGCCGTCTCGCGCAGCGATGCCGAAAGATTGCCGTGATGGATGAGAAAGCGGTCGGGCTCGTGTCGACTTTCGCAGTAGCTGCGCAGCATGGAGCACACGGCCTCTGCCTCCTCGCGCGAGTTGGCAAAGACCAGGCACTTGCGGCCGCGCGTATGCTCAAAGATATAGCCCATACCGGGGTCGGCGTTGTCGGGCGCCGTGTCGGTGGGGTTGAGAAGCGCCTGCTCGGTCGCTCGTGGGATGTCGACTTCGCCCTCGGGGGCCGAGGAAGTTCGGCGGTCCTTGGGTGCGGCCTTGCCCCGTGCCCGCTCACGACGTTGACGGCGCTCCTCTTGTGTGAGCTGTCCGCTGTGACGCATGTCTTGGGCGCCGGCGGGCAGTGCCGCTGGTGCCGCTGCCTCAATGCGCTCGCATGCGAGCACCTCAGCTTCCTGCGGACCTGTGCTCGCGAATCCTCGCTGCTGCGCCTGGGGACCCGAGTTGTAGAAGTGCTCCATGGAGATGCGCCACACGCGGCGCGGCTCCTCAAAACGGGGGATGACGCAGTTGCGTCCCGTCCCCTGCGACAGGAAGGCGCCCGTGCGCTCGGGGTCGCCGATGGTTGCCGACAGACCGATGCGGCGGGGCTGCACGCCTGCCATGCGCGAGAGCCGCTCGATAAGGCAGAGCGTCTGCCCGCCGCGGTCGCCGCGCATGAGCGAATGGACTTCGTCGATAACCACATAGCGCAGGTCGCAGAATATACGAGGGATCGCCATGTGCTTATGGATCAGGAGCGCCTCGAGTGACTCGGGCGTAATCTGCAAGATGCCGCTCGGTTTTTTGATGAGCTTAGCCTTGTGCGACTGCGAGACATCGCCATGCCAGTGCCAGACAGGGATATCGGCTTCTTCGCACAGATCGTTGAGGCGGACGAATTGGTCATTGATGAGCGCCTTGAGGGGGCCAATGTAGAGGGCGCCCACGCTTGCGGGCGGCCTCTCCCAAAACTCGGTCAGGATGGGAAAAAAGGCTGCCTCGGTTTTGCCGGAAGCCGTGGATGCCGTCAGGAGCACATTGTCCTGCGTGTTAAAGATGGCATCTGCCGCCGCAACCTGGATAGAGCGCAAGCTCTCCCAATCGTGGGAGTAGATGAAGTCTTGGATAAACGGGGCGTAGCGGTCAAAGGCGTTCACGGGGCCTCCTCTCAAAAACGAATCTCTTAACGCGGCTGGCAACGGCTTGCTGCATTACAGTCTCAACGTTCGCCCAGATAAAACCTGCCAAAATAAACCTGTCCCTTTTTGGCAGGTTAGATGGTGAATTCGGCGAAGTTACGGTCGCCGCCTGCGGTGCCGGTGTCGCCTGTTGCTGCTGCCGACACCAGCGCGTCGCCGCCGACGCTTTGCAGCAGCTCGGCTACGTTGGCGTCGGGGTTCTGGCATAGGATGTCGAGCAGCTCGATAAAGTCGCGAATGACTTCACGCGGCGTCAGATGTGTGTCGGCTCCCACACGACCGAACTCGATCTTGAGGAAGTCCACCAAGTCGTTCTCGGTAAGCGTGGGCGTCCAGCCAAAGTAGCCGGCGTGAATTTGCATGAGTTTTTCGATCAGCACCAGCAACTCCTCATAGGTGAGTGGCTGCAGGCGGATGATGGGCGCGAGCATGTCCTTAAGGTCCTCGCGCGCAAAGCGGCCCTGAGCGAGTCGGCTGCGCAGGGCCTCGTAGGAGAACACGCCTCGGCGGCGGTCTTCGATAGAGGTTGGAGTGCCGCCCATGATCATGCCCAGGTACTGCGCCTTGCCCTGGAGCGTGTCGTTGTACATAGTCAGAATCTTCTCGTAGTTGTATTGGCGCGTGATCGCGTTGGGAATCTTGTACAGATTCACGAGTTCGTCGATGAGCACCAGCATGCCCTTGTATCCACTGCAGACCAAAAAGCGTGCAATGAGCTTAACGTAGTCGTACCAGTCGTCATCGCTGATGATGGTCGAGGAGCCCAGCTCGGCGCGAGCCTCGCTCTTGGTACGGTATTCGCCGCGGATCCATTTGGTCACGCGGCTCATGGCTTCCTCGTCGCCCTCGGATACGGCCGTGCGATAGCGGCGAAGCATGCGGGTGAAGTCGAAGCCGTGGACCATCTCCTCGAGCGGGGCCAGTTGGGCATTGACGACCGACTCGTCGACGTCGGCACACGAGGCAACCCAGCGATCCAGAATTAGGTTGAGCGCACCGCCCTCGGGGCGCGTCTTGGTCGATATATTGCGTATGAGCTCGCGGTAGGTGGCAAGGCCCTGCCCCTGCCCGCCCTGCAGACGGCGCTCGGGGGATAAGTCTGCATCGGCGACGACGAATCCCTCGCCCATGGCATGCGTTCGGATGGTTTGGAGCAAAAAGCTCTTGCCGGCGCCGTAGCGACCGACCAGAAAGCGGAAGCTTGCGCCGCCGTCGGCGATGAGACTCAAATCGGTGAGCAGGGCGCGAATCTCGACCTCGCGTCCCACGGTGATATAGGGAAGGCCGATGCGCGGGACCACGCCGCCCTTGAGCGAGTTGAGAATGACGGCGGCGACGCGCTTGGGCACGCGGGGTGCTGCGGATGCGGTATCACTCATAGTCTAGGTATCCTCTCACGTCTGCTTCGTAGTCCTCGATAATTTGCGGTCCTGCCGCGCCAAATTCAATTACGGTGTCACCCACCAGGTCAAAGAGCGCCTCGTTGATGCTATCGACGAGCATGTCCTCGCTCTGTCCCGAGTGCGCCACTGCCGATGTCGCTTGCGCTGCGTTCTGCTCGAGCAGTGCGCGCAGATACGCGGTTGCGGCGGGCGCGAGTTCGCTCGCGGCGTCAGTGGGCGCAGCCGCTGCGAGCGGGGGCGTCGGCGCGAGAAGCGGTGCCACGACACCAAACTGTTCGGTGGATATGGTTGGCTCGTCGGTCTCGTCCTGCCGAATGGGTGCCGCGACCGCCTCGACAATCGCGTCGGCTACGGGCTCGGCTTCCGGTTGCCCTGAGTCCGCTGCCTCGGCTTCCACAGGTGTGCCGTCCTCGCGCTCTTCATCGATCAAAAGCGCTTCGCGCGTTTGCGCAGCGGCGCTCCGAATGTGCCCCAGCTGACTCAGATCGATATCGATCTTGACGGGTTGGTGTGCGGCGTCCCACGAAAGCCATGCCACAATCTCGTCATCGATAATCTTGGCCAGATATTTGGGGACCTTTTCTTCCTTAAGGGGATGGGCGGGGTCCAGCGCCAGGCGCAGGCGTTGGTCGCAGGCGCGCATCATTTCACCGAGCTTGCTGCTCTTTTGCCTACTACCGTGGATACGCATGCATTCCCAAAAGCCGTTTTGGCAACGGTAGATATGGATGGGATCCAAGCGGTATTCGCAGTCCTCGTGGCGCTCGGGCGCAAAGAATACGGCCGAGGCAAACATGGTGTAGGGCATGGCCGTCTCCTCCCCAAATAAGCTCGCCACGATGCCGGTCTTTCGGTGCGTGTCATAGTAGCGCGCCATACGGACATACACGGCGCACGCCACGTGGCGCAGATCGCGGTGGTGGCTGCGGTCGAGCCGCGAGTTACTTAGGTTGTACGTGGAGAGGGCGTTGATGGCGGCCATGAGTCGCTCCTCGCGCACCTCATCGGGCGGAAGGGGGAGCGTGTGCTCGGAGGTTTTGCGACGCTTGGGGGTCTGGCCGGACGGTGCCGGTGCTGGTACAAGGTCTCGTGCCGCGCGCCGCAGCTCGATAAGGGCGTTATCGAACATGACGGTTTTAGAGTCGCGAAGCAGCTTGGGGTCGAGCCCGTGGAACACGGCGTAATCCTGCAGCCACACGCGTGCAAATCGGTCGATGCCGGGCTCGAAGGCGCGATAGACATCCCAAAAAGCCTTGATCTTGTTAAAACCATCGAGCGGGTCATCTACGCCAATGCCGCAAATCAGCTCATAGAGATACAGAAAGGCAAAGGACGTAGACGTTTCCTCGACGGTTCCGCGGCGCACTTGGGCACGCCAGGTAAAGTAGCCGCGCAACTGCCGGTCGCTCATGGCGTTGTAGGTGGGAAAGTACGATTTAAAGGTGCCGTTGTAGGGACAGTCGTCCTCAAAGTCGGCCATCAGCAGGCCCTGGCGGTAGAAAAGCTCGGCTTCCGAAAGCCAGCGACCTGCGCCGCCTTTGGGGTCATCCTGCCAGCGCGATATCTCGCGCATTTTACGGTACTGGTCGGGGAGGAAATTCTGCATCTGTCGGCCGGTTTTGAGAATCGGCTCGTCTGCGTAGACTTCATGTGAGAAGCGGGCAGACTGATGGGTCCGGGCCTCGGCCATAATGCGCTCGATGAGCATCTTGATGTCCTGGTCGGCCACCGCTCCTCCTCTCGAACGCAGCTACGGTGACCTCATATCATAGCACAGCATCAAACAGGTGTTCGAGATACCGCTGCGTAGATAGATTTAGAACAGGAGGGCGTAGATGACGGCGATGACGACGGAGGGGAGCATATTGGCCGTGCGGAAGGTCTGAGGACGGATGAGGTTGACGCCGACGCAGAAGATGAGCATGGAGCCTACGAGCGAAAGGCTGTTGAGGGCTGCTGTGGTCATGATGGGGGAGAGCGCGCCGGCAAACAACGTGATCGTCCCCTGGAACACGGCGACGGGCAGGGCGGAGAAAATGCAGCCGCGGCCAAGCGACGCCGTCATGGTGCAGACGATGATGCAGTCCAATGCGCCTTTCAGGGCAAGCGTTGACCAGTCACCGAGCAGACCGTCCTGGATCGATCCCACAATGGCCATGGCGCCGATACACACGGTGAGTGAAGTCGAGACAAAAGCGTTGGTGAACTCGTTATCGCCCTCGCTGCCGGTTTTGCGCTTGAGCCATTCGCCAAGGTTCTCGATGGCGGCTTCCAAGTTGACGGCCTCGCCGATGAGCGAACCGAGCGCAAATGAGACGATGAGCATGGCGGTACCGGTGGTCGCTAGCGCCTTTCCATCGATGATGAGCATCTTTTGCATGGTGCCGCCCAGGCCGATAAACAGGACGCACAGCCCCGATGCTTTCATGAGCGTGTCTTGGATGCGCGGTGTAATGAAGCGGCCGCCCGCTAATCCTAAAAGACCGCCCGCAACTAAAAGCACAACGTTGATGATTGTTCCCAAGCCCGGCATGAGCCCTCCTGTATTGATGCCAACGTGGCAATCGTAGCAGAACGAAATGCGAGGCACATCGCAACCCATCTAATACGTTATATAAGTGGTATTAGGAATGATGCGCAGCATTTAAGCCTCAGGTGGTTGTCGGGACATAGGGATAGTATTCAAAGCGCAGTGTCATAAGCCGCTGCGGGGATTCAATAGCCGCGGCGATGATATTGGCATCGCGGGCACGATCAAACCCTTCGAGCTCGATCTGGTACGAGACGTCTTGCATAATGTCCAGACGTCGCCAGGTTAGAAGTGTGTCGCCATCGAATTCCAGGGTCTTGCTTCCGTTTGCGGCAACGGCGTATAGACGCAGCTTGGCGGTGGTTGCAGGGTCGACAACTGTGACCTTTTTAATTTCGTTTCGAGTATTCTTGGCGCCCAACAAGGTGAGCAGTGTTGGGGCCACGACCTCGCCCGATGGCAAAAAGACGACTTCGATGGATTCAGGAAATGCGATGATAGCCGACTTGCGGACGGGCTGATTGGCGGCGGCAACTTCGATGTTCGCAGCGTCGATGACCTCTGTGTGGTCGAGCGCGGCAAGCACGCAGCAGTTACCTTCATCGATCTCTTGAGGATCAGCAAGCCCCAGGCTGTCCGCGAGCTCGGGATCGTTTGGATCGGTAGCGGGCTCATTCGGTGCTTCGAAAGAAGCTGGGACGCTGTTTGTCGGCGACGGCGTGTCGCCCGCACCTGCTTCTTTATCCGCGCTCTCTTCTTGTATGGTTGCGTTGATGGGTTCGTCGTTTGGGGGGAGCGTCTTGGCGTCAAGCGCGGAGGGGAGAATTCCGATGGCTCCGGATCCGTTCCACTCCATTTCGAGAAGCGCCGGGTCGGCAAGAATTCGTTGCCTGCTTTGCGCGTGGGCATCGATTTCAATAGGGCCTGCCTCTATCCCTCGTGTAAGGCTGAGTGATCCGGCTGGTTTCTCGAAATGAGCGTCTGTGTCTTTGGCGCCGACGGCGTAGAACAGCAGGGACGCTTCTCCCGCCGCGATGGCATCGGTGCCGGCTTTGGTCAGCCGCAACGATGCCGTGAATGAGAGGGTGGGCTGCGTGTCGTCTGCATTCGCGGCGGCGCAGCCCAGCCATATACCGCCTCCTTTCTCAAAAAACGTACCGTCGAAGGCGACCTTCGCTCCGTTCGCCGAGTCATCGACCGAAGCGATGTCGATGCGCAGCTCTAAATTGCATGGATCGCCATCTGCATCGAGCACAACCGAGCGCCACGTGCAGACGGCGCACCCCGCCTGGGAGCCGTTTGCCTTGTTCGAACGCTTGATATCCACGACTATCGAGCCGTCCGTATTACGACGAAGGCATCCCGAGGTTGAGATCACGGCCTGTGCGATCGAAAAACGCTCGCACGCAATGGCGCTCGACGGATTTGGTGCGGAACTTAGGGCTACTGGTAAGGAGTCTGCCATGACGGGAGTCGCCCAAGCGGCGACAGGCGTTCCGGTTGCGAGCGCGCCGCAGAGTGCGACGACGGGCAAAAGGTTCTTCGATGCCATGGGGTCTCCTTAGCTAATTTTGTGCGGCCTGTCCGTGTTTTGTTTCTGGCTGCGTTTGATGTGCAGACCGAGGCCGGCGGTTCCCGCGCCTGCTGCTGTGGCGCCTGCTGCCAAGAGCCATCGTCTGTCGCCTGTCTGCGCCAACGGTTCCTCGCGGTCGCCGCGGTCGAGCTCCGAGAGGTCGACCGTCACTTGCGTGGCGGCCTGCGCCTGTTCTTGCTGGGCAAAGGCCATGGCTGGCCCAAACGCTAGGATGCTGACGGCGGCGGCCAGGGCGACGGCCTTATGCCGTGTGCGCACCGGGCTCGACCGTCCAGGTGATCGTCGCAACCTGATCGCCTTCGCCGGTTACGCGGAAGATGTCGCGCGTGACGCGGGCGACGTTTCCGCTTGTCTTGAGCTTGATTTTGTCCGTGCCGCCGGCAATGCCCTGGTAGCCCATGTCGAAGGCTGCATTCTTGGAAAGATCGAGGCCCGTCCCTTGCGCGGCGGCGCTGGCGTTCTGGAGCGCGCCGTCGGGGCCGACCTTAAAGTCGATGGAGTTCTGCGCGGTTCCGGCCTTGGCGTCGGCGGCAATGGTCCAGGTGTTCATGGCGTCGATCTTCATGTTGGTGACATGGATGCCGTAGGCCGAATGATTGTCGATGGTGGTCGCGTCTTCTGAGGGACCCTGAAGCGTGCCGTCGGCCTTGGCGACGAAGGGAATAACCGTCGGAACTTTGAACTCAACGTTGTCGATCTCGGTCCTGACCATTACTTTCGTGGTTCCAACGCGCCCGGCTGCCATAGCTGGCGTCGGGGCGGCGCCCATTGCGAGCGCGAGCGCGAGCCCTGCGCCCACGACGAGCGCTCTGGCTCCGTTCATGTTCCTGGTGATGTCCATGGTCGTTCCTTTCTATTCGCCGCGGGCCGTCCCCGCGATGATTGGACGAATGCTGGTGAATTGCGTGCGGTGCCGCGTCGGCCGGAAAGCTAGTTCTCGGCTTGCTCAACCCGTACCTTGACACGTGTCGGATTGCCGTGGCTGTCGAGGGTCTTTGCATCGAGTGCCTGGATCTCGATGTACGCCTCGCCTTCTTTGATGTCGCCGGCGGGGCACGTCTCGATTGTCTTGCCGGTCTCGACCACACCGGATTCGTACATGGTCTCGTCGTTTTGGATGACGCGGAATCGCTGGGGAAATTTATTGTCTTGGACGTTTTGCACGTTGACGCGCAGCTTGCCGTCCTCCTGCAGCTGAGCGACCGGCGCGACCGAAATCGTCATCATGTTGTCGCGGACGATGGCGTCGAGCTCATCTTGGATTTCCTGACGCGTTTTGCCCTCGGCCGTCGTGACCGAAGCGCCCGCCTCGGGTACGGGCTGCGACTGCCAAGCGTATAGTCCTACGGCGACAAGGGCGCAGACGATGGCCAAGCAGGCAACGATGAGCTTCTTGCGACGACCCAGGCCTGCAAAGTGGGGTGGCTTCTTCGCGCTCATGCGGCATCCTTGGCGGTATAGACGCGCGCAAAGGTGGACGGGTCCGCTCCAAAGAGCATGTGAAGCATCAGACGGCGCGAGTAGACGAGCTCGTCGAAGTCGGGAGGGAGCTCGATGTCGTGGATATGCGCGATGTGGTGGGCGAGCGCCGAGAACGACTCGGGGTCGCAGATCACATCGGTGGTAACGTGGTAGACCGTCGTATCGGGGAATGCCTCTTCGTCGAAAGGCAGGAGATGGGGATCGTCGTCGACTTCGATGGCGATGCCGTACTGGGGCCAGTAATATGCCATGGGAACCTCCCTGCTTCTGGGCCAAAACTTCTATCGGTTTCGGCTGTCGACGCCGACCGTATCAGCCGCTACTTGACCAATTTCTGACCAAATGCTTGACGGATTGGCGTCTCCGCAGGTAAAAGGCGGCAAAAAATACTCCAACTTTTTTCGAGCGACAATCGCGCGGTCGGCGACGGCGGGGCCATATGTGTCAAAAGCATCGTCTGCCGAGGAAATCAAGCCGCTCGCCGAATTGCACGAACGTAAAAAACGCCAATTATGGAGACGGTCTCGAACACGTCGACGAAACGATGCGGTAACATCTCCCTGCAAACACTGTAGTTAGCTAAAGGGGGAGTTCGCGTGTCTGCAACCATCAAACCCTTCACCGACGAGTTCGAAGAGTATGGCCGCGATGAATCTCGCGCATCGGGCGAGGCCTCGAGCATCTCGTTTCCGACAACGGAAAACGAGGTCCGTGCCATTTTGGAAAAGCTCCATGTCGAGCGTGTTCCGGTAACGGTTCAGGGCGCCCGAACCGGCCTTGCCGCCGGCGCCGTGCCCCACGGCGGGCATATCCTCAATACTTCCCGTATGAATCGCTATTTGGGCTTTCGCCGCGATGAACAAGGCCAATTTCTGCTGCGCGTGGAGCCGGGCGTTGTGCTCTCGGAGCTGCGCAAGCAGCTGAGCAAGAAGGTGCTGCCGACCGCTGGTTGGGACCAGGCATCGCTTGAGGCCTACGAGGAGTTCCAAGAGGCTCCCGAGCAGTTTTTTCCCACCGATCCCACCGAGGCGTCTGCCTGTCTGGGCGGCATGGCGGCATGTAACGCCTCCGGTGCCCGCAGCTACGCCTACGGCCCCATGCGCCCACATATCACGGGACTCCACGTCGTGCTGGCTGATGGCGATTTGCTTGAGCTTCGGCGCGGCGAGGCTTTTGCCCAGGGCCGCCACCTGTCGCTCGTGACGGCAGCGGGCCGTACACTCGAGCTCGATCTTCCCGGCTATACCATGCCCAAGACAAAAAATGCTTCGGGCTATTTCGTTGCTGACGATATGGATGCCATCGATCTGTTTATCGGTGCGTGTGGCACAATCGGCGTCATCACCGAGCTCGAGATTGTCCTGCAGGCGGCGCCTGCGGTCGTTTGGGGCGTGAGCTGCTTCTTTGACAGCGAAGACAAGGCCGTGTCCTTCACCGATTCTGTGCGTCCCGTCCTGTCCCACGCGGCTGCCATCGAATATTTCGATGCGGGCGCCCTGGATATCCTGCGTCGTCAGCGTGAGCAGTCGACCGCGTTCGCCTCGCTGCCGTCGCTCGACAAAGAGGCCAAGGTCTGTGTCTACATGGAGCTCGACTGCGATGACGAAGTTCAGGCGACTGAGGAGCTGTATCACTTGGGGTGGGTACTGGAGCTTGCGGGCGGCAGTGACGATGCGACATGGGTCGCGCGCACCGAGGTCGATCGCGAGTGTCAGCGATTCTTCCGCCATGCGGTCCCCGAGAGCGTCAACATGCTCATCGACGAGCGCCGCCGCATGGATCCCACCATCACCAAACTGGGCTCGGACATGTCGGTGCCCAACGCACGCTTGGGCGATGTCATCGCCCTTTATCGCCGCACGTTGGCCGAAAGTGGGCTTGAATCTGCCGCCTGGGGGCACATCGGTAACAACCATCTGCATGTGAACATTCTGCCGCGCGATGCGCAGGATTATCGCCGCGGCGGAGAACTCTTTGCCCAGTGGGCTTCCGAGGTCACGGTCATGGGCGGCGCCGTCTCCGCAGAACACGGCGTCGGCAAGATCAAGGCGGGCTTCTTGGAGACGATGTACGGTCACGAGGCCATGGTCGAGTCGGCGCGGCTCAAGCTCCAGCTCGATCCTGACGGGCAGCTGGGTCGCGGTAACCTGTTTTCGGAGAAGCTCTTGGATGAGCTCGTTCAGAAAGGGGGCGCGTGAAGATGAGCGATTTCCATATGGTGGTGTGCGTCAAGGCCGTGCCGGGCAGCACCGAGGTCAAGATGGACCCCAAGACCAATACCATCGTGCGCGATGGCAAGCAGGCGGTCATTAATCCCTTTGATGCGAGCGCTTTGGAATGCGCGCTGGCGCTGAAGGACGACTTTATCGGCTTTGGCATGGATGTGCGCGTGACGGTGGTGTCGATGGGCATCCCCGCGACCGAGTCGCTGCTGCGCGACTGTATCGCCCGCGGTGCCGACGACGCGCTGCTGCTGACCGACCGAGCCTTTGCGGGCGCCGATACCCTAGCCACCACCTATGCCCTCAAATGCGGTATCGAGGCGCTCGATGAGGACTTCGACCTGCTCATCTGCGGCAAGATAGCAGTGGACGGCGATACGGCCCAGATCGGCCCCGAGCTTGCCGGTGCCTTTGAGATCCCCTGCGTGACCGACGTGAGCTGCGTGCAAAGCGCGGGCTTTACGACGTGTGGCTCGCTGGCGCTCGTTCACGGATGCGATGCCGGCGAGGAGACGGTGTACCTTGAGATGCCGTGCGCGATGACGACCGCCAAGGAGATTGGCCAGTTGCGTATGCCGAGTATTGCCGGTATTCGCGCGGCAGAGGAGGCGGACGTGCGCGTGGTCAGTGCCGCCGACGTGAACGCCGATTCCTCGCGTTGTGGCCTTGCCGGATCACCGACGCAGGTCGTGCGCTCGTTTGTGCCCGACCGTGATCAAACGTGCGAGGCCGTTGAGGGAACGGCGTCCGAGCAGGCGGTAAAACTTGCCAAGATTATCGAGGGGATGGCATAGATGAGCGGACTGATTATCGATAGCGAAGCCTGTATCGGCTGCGGTCGCTGCGTTCGCGCCTGCGCCTCGGGCGGCATCGTAGTGGAAGGCGAGCGGCCCAACCGTTGCGCCCGCGTAACCGACGGCTGCATCCTATGCGGCGGATGTGTCGACGTCTGCCCCGTCAACGCTATCTCGATCGAGCGTGACGAGGCCGCTGGTGCGGTGGACCTTGATGCATATCGAGACATTTGGGTATTCGCGCAGACCGACGAGCACGATACGGTGACTCCCGTTGCCTATGAGCTTATGGGCAAGGGGCGCGAGCTTGCCGATGCTCGCGGCTGCCGTCTGGTGGCACTGGTCGGCATGAGCCCCGAGGGCTCGCTCGGGGACCTGGAACATCTGGTTTGCGCGGGCGCCGACGAAGTCCTGGCCTGTCGCGACGAGCGTCTGCGCCAAAACGATGCGGAGGTCTACGCCCACTTGATCTGCGATTTGGTAGCCGAACGCAAACCCGAGGCCATCCTATACGGTGCGACCGCTTTTGGTCGCGAACTGGCACCCGGCGTTGCCGTGCGTTTGCAGACGGGTCTTACGGCCGACTGCACCGTGCTTTCGATGGATGCGGAGACGGGCCTACTGCAGCAGACGCGCCCGGCGTTTGGCGGCAACTTGATGGCCACCATCATTTGCCCCAACCACCGTCCGCAGATGGCAACGGTGCGCTCCGGTATCTTTAAGGCTCCCGACTTCGACTACGGCCGCTCCGGCACGATCACCCAGATATCACTTGCGGATGATGCTAAGGCTCGTGTCGAGATCTCGATTCCCGCCGAGGAGTGGGGACAGCAGGCTTCGATCGCCGATGCCGAGCGCCTGGTCGTGGTGGGTCGCGGCATTGGTTCCAAGAAGAATCTGCCGCTGATGCGAAGGCTCGCCGAGGCTCTGGGAGCCGAGCTTGGCTGCACGCGACCTGTCGTGGAGGCCGGCTGGCTGGAGTATCGCCATCAGATTGGCCAGACGGGCGTATCGGTTTCGCCCAAGCTTCTCGTGAGTATCGGTGTTTCGGGCGCCATCCAGCATCTTGCCGGCATCGGTGGGGCTGAGTGCATTATCGCCATCAACGAGGACCCGGATGCCCCCATTTTTGGTACTGCCCAGTACAAGGTTGTCGGCGATGCCGTCGAGGTCGTCGAGGAGCTGCTGGCTCAGCTTGAGCGCTAGGCGCGCGCCAGCCAGTCGCGCATCTTGTCCTTAAGGCGGCTCCAAGTTGCCTGCGTGGCGGGGTCGGTAAAGGGCCGCGTGATGCCAAAAGGCGCGTCGAGCAGGCGGTAGATATTGCCCTGCTCGCGCGCCAGCGCGCGGCTCGCTGGATAGACGAGCTCAAACATAAAGCAGATGAGCCCCACCAGGTAGTCCGCCGGCTCGTTGCGCTCGTCGCGCGCGACGCAGCGGTGCTCGTCAAAGGCGGCAAGTGTCGGCGACGAGAAACGGCTGCCGAGAAACGTCTTCTCGTCCACCTTGAGGATGGTGTCGACGGTGCTGTCGGCGATGGTACGCATAATGTCGATCTTGTCGCCATCGCGCACGATATCGCAGAAGCTCCGCGTGCGCTCGTCGAGCTGCGCGGGTAGACGGAAATCGCTGTGATAGGCAATGCTCGCTCGGATGAGCTCATCTTCTGCCGGGTCATCGATAAAGTCGCGGATGCTCGTTACGGCGGGTGCATCGGCGGGATTCTCGCCAAAGAGGATCTCGATGCCCAGCACCGCATGGCTCATGCTCTCGGCGTCCTTAAAGGTGTCCCAGCGTCGCAGCTGCTCAAAGCGGCCCATATCGTGCAGCAGGCCGCAAAGCCATGCCAGGTCAATATCTTCTGACGACCAGCCCTGCTCGCGCGCTACGGCATCGCATGCCTCGGCCACGTGGTACGTATGCTCGATTTTGAGCGCGATGCGTGGGTTGGTGGCGTCGTAGGCATCGGTGTAGCTTTTGAAGGCCGCGCGCGCCCGGTCTCGATCGATAGCTGTCATAATGACTTCCTAAAAAGTTGTGTCTTTCGATCCGGTGGCAATTGTAGGTGAACTCGGTTGCTGTCGGATGATGATTCTGCCGTATCGCTACATGCGGCTCGGAGACCTTGTCAGGATGAGAAGCGTATGGTGCTCAAAATCGTTAGAACCGTCTGGCCGGTGATGCTTACCTATGTTGCAATAGGCGCGCCGTGCGGAATGATCATGGGGCAGACGGGAATGGAGCCCTGGATGGTCTTTGTCCTGAGCAGCACGTTTGTGACGGGCAGCGGGCAGTTTATGATCTGCAACCTGTGGCTGGCGGGTGTGCCTGCAGCATCGATCGTCGCGAGCGTCGCCGCAATCTCCTCGCGCTTTGCGCTTTACTCGGCATCGATCGCGCCGCATCTGAGGGGTGCCTCGAAGCGTCAGACGCTGGCTGTTGCCGCGACACTTACCGAGGAGGCATACGGCATCTCGCTTGCCAAGTTGGTTGAAGGGGAGGATTGGGGCCCGCGTGAGTCCTTCGTGCTCAACGTGATCCTTATCGCAACATGGGGCGTTTCGTGTACGACGGGCGCCATCGTCGGAGCCGTTGTCGATGTTCCCACCGCCATTGCAGCCTTTGTCTGCACCTCACTCTTTATCTGCCTGCTCTTTTCGCAGCGGCTGTCGCGCGGCAACGTTGTCGCGGCGGTTTCGGGCGCGGTGTCCGTCGCCGTATGCAAGTTCTTGGGCCTCGTGAATATTGCCGTGCCGGCAAGCGTCGTGGTCGGCATTACCATTGCGCTGGCGTGCGATGCTGTATTTGACGGAAGAGGTGCCCGCGATGCCCGTTAACGAGTTCTTGGTTCTGTGGCTGTCGTCGTGGGCTGCTATCGCGTTCTTTCGCATCGCGCCGGCGTTCGCCTTGCGCGGGCGGACCCTGTCGCCCCGCATTACCGAGGCCCTGGGCTATATCCCGCCCGCTGCCTTTGCCGCGCTGGTCGCCAACGACTTGGTGAGCCCCGGCGCGTTCGACGCGGGACTCTGGCCTGCCTTGGTTCCCTGGATTGCGGCCGCCGGCGTCGTGGTCGTGGCGGTCAAGACAAAATCGATGCTGTGGTGCTGCGTCTCGGGCATCGTACTCTATATCGTCTTGAGCCTTATATAGGGGTGGCGTCGCGGGCGCCGAATCTCGTTCCATCCCAACTTGTCGAATTTTTCACCGAGCTGGTCTATTTCTTCTGGTACCATGGTCAAACTTTACTGTAGCAAAGCGTGACGTGGGCTTTTGTACCCCGTCAGCGGAAATGGGGGTTTCATGGCACAGGAAGCGACCGCCAACGAGCAAAAGAAATTCAGGGTCCCGCGCATCCCGGGCGACATCATGATCTATCCGATGATCGTCGGTCTTTTACTCAACACCTTCTGCCCGCAGGCTTTTGAGATCGGCGGCTTCTTTACGGCTGCCTGCCGCGGTGGCTCCAATACCATCGTTGCCGCGATCCTGCTGTTTGTGGGCGCCGGCATCAGCTTTAAGTCCACGCCGGGCGCCATCAAGACCGGCATCGTCGTGCTGATTCCCAAGCTTGTTGTTGCGGCCGCCCTTGGCTTGGGTGTGGCATATTTCTTTAACGACAACTTCCTGGGCCTGAGCTCCGTGTCTATTATCGGCGGCATCACGTTTTGCAACATGGCGCTTTATACGGGCATCATGGGCGAGTTCGGCAATGAGTCCGAGCAGGGCGCCGTCGGTATCCTGTTCTTTACGGCCGGCCCTGCCGTCACCATGATCATCCTCGGTGTTTCCGGCCTTGCCAACATCCCTGTCGGTACCATCATCGGCTCCATTTTGCCGCTCGTTATCGGCATGGTTCTGGGCAACCTGTTCCCGTTTATCAAGAACCTGCTGGTTCCCGGTGCCAATCCCGCGATTGCCGTCATCGGATTTCAGCTCGGTGCGTCCATGAGCCTGTCGAGCTTTATCACCGGCGGTATTTCCGGCATCTTGCTGGGCCTTGTCACGCTGTTTGTCGTCGGTTCCATCACCTTTGCGTTCGAGCGCCTGTGCGGTGGTAACGGCAAGGCTGCCGTGGCTTGCTCCACCATCGCCGGCACGGCTATGACCACGCCGGTTGCTCTCGCCGAGGTCGCGCCGCGCTACGCCGAGCTTGCACCCACCGCGTACGCCCAGATCGCCACTGCCGTTATCATCACGGCAATCATGGCTCCGATTCTGACCGGCTGGGTCGACAAGAAGTTCTGCCAGGGCAAGGAGGACCTGTCGCCTGCCGGTGTCGAGGCCATCGAGGAGGCCGTCGCGACCGACATCGACGGCGAGTAACGGCCGTTACCGATAATTGATTCCGGCGTGCAATTCGCGCCGTCCGAGCGCCCGAACAGAAACTGTTTTGCAGTGATGTTCGGGCGCTTTGCTATGATTCCCTTTACCCCTGCGGAGTAAAGGGGTGTTTATTGCCCTGATTCGAATTGGGCGATTCTGACCATTCGGATATTGAAGGGATGGCGTCTAGTGGTTAAGGCACTCAAGATTGAGATATTCCTGCTATGCATGATTGTTCTTATCGGGCTTGCCGCGCGAAGTCGTCGCTCCTTGTTCTCGAGCACCCTGCAGCTATTGTTTAGCATGCTTGGCTACACCTCTGCCGCGTACATATTATTCGATATGATCTGGACGCTTTCGGATGGTGCGGACGGCACGTTGGGTATTGCTGCCAACTGGATTTCCAACGCGGTTTCGTTTTCGCTCTTTGCTATCGCGTGTCTCATTTGGTTTATCTATTCCGAGACGATGCAGGGCTCTCGCCTTGTGACCTCGCGCTATAGGGTGGTGCTTGTAACGTTGCCTACGGCTCTGGTGGTCGTGCTGGCTTTCACCAGTTACTGGACGCACGCCTTGTTCTATATCGATTCGCAGGGCGTGTATCGTCGCGGCTTTGCCTATATGATCCAGCCCATTGTCAGCTACTGTTACGTTATACATACGTCCCTGCATGCGTTTGTGCAATCTCGTAGGGTCGAGAGCCTGCAGACGAAGGCTATCTATCGAACCTTGGCATTTTTCGCCATTCCGGCCCTGGTGGGCGGTACCTTTCAGATCGTATACTCGGTGCCTGGCCTTTGTGTCGGCATAATGATTAGCATGTTACTGCTCTATATCATCTGCCAGGAGCAACTGATCTCGACTGACCCGTTGACTGGACTCAACAACCGCAACCGTTTTGAGACCTATATGCTGTCGCTCTTTTCAAATGTGGATCAGGCCGAAGATGTATATCTGCTTATGATGGACGCTGACGGCTTTAAGCAGATTAACGATCGCTATGGACATGTGGAGGGCGACCATGCTCTTCAGGTTGTTGCGACGGCGCTCAAGGATGTCTGCTCGGCGTCTGGTGGCTTTATCGCGCGTTATGGTGGCGATGAGTTCGTGGTGCTCCAAAAGGCAGCGGCGGAACAGGATATCATGCATCTGTGCGCGACAATCAACGACGAGCTCGCGCATGCCGAGGTGCCGTATGCATTGCGGATGTCCATCGGTTGCGCGCGGGTCGGCGATAGTGTTGATACCTGGCAAGACTTACTTCGCGCTGCCGATGCGGAGCTCTATCGCGTCAAGGCCGAGAAAAAGAAAGCCGGCGTACAAATACGCTAGAAAAGGGGCATACGACCGTGTTTGGTCGTGCGCCCCTTTTGCGTTTGTGGGGGGGCCACCGGCCATAATGCCCAGGCGCGGTGCGGCAAGACGGGCGTCTGCCGCCGCGACTCGGTACGAAATCAACGAGAACCAGTGTGCTCCATTAAGCTAAAGTATGCGAATGCCCTCCCTAAAAAGGTGAGCTCGCTAGGCTTTTTTGGGTTTGTTGACGATGATGATGCCGCCGCAGACCAACAACAGGGCAACGATGACGGTAACGGGGCTCGTGCCCGCGCCTTCGCCGAGCAGCAGCGCGCTCAGCAGCACACCAAAGACGGGGTTCATAAACCCAAAGACCGAGACGCGGCTGACGGGGTTGACGGCAAGCAGGCGCGACCACAGCGAGTAGGCGACCGCGGAGATAAGCGCCATGTAGATGATGAGCGCGATGGCGGGGGCAATCGCCGTGGGGGAGAGCGCGCCACCCATCAAAAAGCCGATGGCGGTGAGGACAAGGCCGCCGACCAAGAACTGCCACCCGGCAAGCAAGACGCCGTCGTGCTCGCGCGAGAAGATGCCAATCAGGCAGGTCGAAAGGGCACCCGCGACGGTGGAGGCTAGGATAAAGCCCTCGCCATCGAGCCTGAAGCCAAAGGTGCCATCTGCGCCCGAAAGGTTGACGAGAGCGACGCCGGCAAAGCCCAGCGCACAGCCAAGCACCTTGGCCGTATTGAGCTTCTCGGTGCGAAACGCCAGGGCGGCAAAGAGGATTGCGAGGAAGTTGGCGCTGGCCTCGATGATGGAGCTCGACATGGCGCTGGCGCGCGAGAGGCCCAGATAGAAAAAGAAGTACTGCCCGATAGTCTGGAAGAGCGACAAGACAAAGATGGGCTTGATGTCGCGAGCCTGCGGAATGAGGGGGCGGCGTTGGGCCGCACTCATCCCAACGATAACCAGGGCGCCGGCAAGCGTGAAGCGCAAGCCCGCAAAGAGCAGCTGCGAGGCGCTATCGTGCGCTGGGATACCAAAGAGCGCGTAACCGATCTTGATACAGGGAAAGGCCGATCCCCAGAGTGCACAGCAGACGAGGCAGCCCAGGATGAGTCCGGGCAGGGTGGCGAGATACGGCTTGCGGCTTTCCATGATGTCCTTCCTACATGCGCGAAGCAAAAAAGAACCCGCCACCGGATGTGCTGGTGGCGGGTGTTGTTACCCGAAGGGATTGTACCCGATGGGAAAGGTTTAAGCGAAGTAGGCCACGCCGCTCTCGAAGATCGGCATGAACTTATCGCCGGGGACATGCTCGGGCACGTTGCGGTACAGGTTGTCGCCGCGACGCTCGGCATGGCCCATCTTGCCCAGGACGCGGCCGTCGGGGCTCGTGATGCCCTCGATGGCGAGTGCGGAGCCGTTGGGGTTGACGGAAAGGTCCATGCTGGGCTTGCCGTTCTCGCCCACGTACTGCGTGGCGACCTGGCCGTTGGCGATCAGCTGGGCGAGCACTTCGTCATTGGCGACAAAGCGGCCCTCGCCGTGGCTGATGGCGACGGTGTAGGGGTCGTCCAGGCTGCACTGCGACAGCCACGGGGACAAGTTGGACGAGATGCGGGTGCGCACCAGACGGCTCTGGTGGCGACCGATGGTGTTGAACGTCAACGTGGGCGCATCGGGCGTGGCGTCGACGATGTCGCCGTAGGGCACCAGGCCGAGCTTGATCAGGGCCTGGAAGCCGTTGCAGATGCCCAGCATCAGGCCATCGCGGGCCTTGAGCAGGTCGCGGACTGCCTCGGTGACCTCGGGAGCGCGGAAGAACGCCGTGATGAACTTGGCAGAGCCGTCGGGCTCGTCGCCGCCCGAGAAGCCGCCGGGGATCATAACGATCTGGCTTGCACGGATGCGGCGGGCAAGCTCGTGGGTGCTCTCGGCGACGGCCTCGGGCGTGAGGTTGTTGATCACGAAGGTGTCGGCCTCGGCACCGGCGGCACGGAAGGCGCGGGCGCTGTCGTACTCGCAGTTGTTGCCGGGGAACACGGGGATGATCACGCGCGGGCGGGCGATCTTGGCGCCGCCGTACACGTGGATATCCTTGGCGCGGAAGTCGATGGTCTCGACCTCGGGGGTCTCGCCGGCGCTGCGGTAGGCGAAGACGCCCTCGATGCCGCTCTCCCAGGCCTCCTGGAGCTCGGCGAGCTCGATGACCTCGGAGCCGGTGTCGATGACATAGCCCTCGACGGTGGTGCCCAGGGGCTCGACGACAACGCCGTCGGCGACCTCGGGCAGCTCGGCGTCCTCGGCGAGCTCGACGATAAAGCTGCCGTAGAGCGGGGTGAAGAGGCTCTCCACGTCTACATCCTCGGCAAGCTCGATACCGATCTGGTTACCGACGCACATCTTAAAGAGGCTCTCGGCGCCGCAGCCGTAGCCGGGCGTGGATATGGCCAGGGCGTTGCCGGTAGCAGTGAGCGCCTCGACGGCGTCAAACGCGGCGAGCAACTGCTGGGCGTCGGGACGGTAGTCCTCGCCATAGGTGGCGGGGGCGATGCGGACGACGCGGTGCGTGAGGCCCTTGAACTCGGGCGAGACGGCGCGGGCGGCCTTGCCTACGGCGACGGCGAAGCTGATCAGGGTCGGCGGAACGTTGAGCTCGCCGGTCTCGTCCTCAAACGAACCGCTCATGGAGTCCTTGCCGCCGATGGCGCCGGCACCCAGGTCGACTTGGGCCATGAGGGCGCCCAGGACGGCTGCCGTGGGCTTGCCCCAGCGCTCGGCCTCGGTGCGCAGACGCTCGAAGTACTCCTGGAAGGAGAGATAGGCGCGCTTGTGCTCAAAGCCGGCAGCCACGAGCTTGGCGATGGACTCGACCACGGACAGGTAGGCGCCCGCAAACTGGTCGGCCTCCATCAGATAGGGGTTGAAGCCCCATGCCATGGCACTCGCCGTGGTGGTCTCGCCGTCCACGGGGAACTTGGCGACCATGGCCGAGCTCGGGGTGAGCTGCGTCTTGCCGCCAAAGGGCATGAGCACGGTTGCGGCACCGATGGTGGAGTCGAAGCGCTCGGAAAGGCCCTTGTTGGAAGCGACGTTGAGGTCGGTGACGAGCGAGGTCATGCGCTCGGCAAGCGTGGTGCCGGCCCAGCTGGGCTGCCACACGCTACGGGCGCACACGTGGGCGACCTGGTGCTTGGGTGCGCCGTTGGAGTTGAGGAACTCGCGGGACAGGTCGACGATGGCGACGCCGTTCCAGGCCATGCGCATGCGCGGCTCGGCGGTAACCTCGGCGATAACGGTCGCCTCGAGGTTCTCCTCGGCGGCGTAGCCCATGAACTCCTCGACGTCACCGTCGGCGACGGCACAGGCCATGCGCTCCTGGGACTCAGAGATAGCGAGCTCGGTGCCGTCCAGACCGTCGTACTTCTTGGTCACGGTATCAAGGTCGACATACAGGCCGTCGGCAAGCTCGCCCACGGCGACCGAGACGCCGCCGGCGCCAAAGTCGTTGCAGCGCTTGATCAGACGGCAGGCGTCGCCGCGGCGGAACAGGCGCTGCAGCTTGCGCTCGACAGGGGCGTTGCCCTTCTGGACCTCGGCACCCGAGGTCTCGATGGACTCGGTGTTCTGGGTCTTGGAGGAGCCGGTGGCGCCACCGATGCCATCGCGGCCGGTGCGGCCGCCCAGCAGGATGATCTTGTCGGTGGGGGCGGGGCACTCGCGACGAACGTGGTTTGCCGGGGTAGCGCCCACGACGGCGCCAACCTCCATGCGCTTGGCCACGTAACCGGGGTGATAGAGTTCGTTGACCTGACCGGTGGCAAGGCCGATCTGGTTGCCGTAGCTGGAGTAGCCGGCGGCGGCAGTGGTCACGAGCTTGCGCTGCGGCAGCTTGCCCTCGAGCGTCTCGGAAACCGGGACGGTGGGGTCACCGGCGCCGGTGACACGCATGGCCTGGTACACGTAGCTGCGGCCCGAGAGCGGGTCGCGGATGGCGCCGCCCACGCAGGTGGCGGCACCGCCGAAGGGCTCGATCTCGGTCGGGTGGTTGTGGGTCTCGTTCTTAAACAGGAACAGCCAGTCCTGGTCCTCGCCGTCGACATCGACCTTCACCTTGACGGTGCAGGCGTTGATCTCCTCGGACTCGTCGACATCGGTCATGACGCCGGTCTTCTTGAGGTACTTGGCGCCGATGGTGCCCATGTCCATGAGGCAGACGGGCTTGGCGTCGCGACCGAGCTCATGGCGCATCTCCATGTAGCGGTCGAAGGCCTGCTGCACCACGGCGTCGTCGATCGTCACGTCGTCCAGGACGGTGCCGAAAGTGGTGTGGCGGCAGTGGTCGGACCAATAGGTGTCGATTACGCGGATCTCGGTGATGGTGGGGTCGCGGTCCTCATCGCGGAAGTACTGCTGGCAGAAGGCGATGTCTGCCTCGTCCATGGCAAGGCCGCGATCGGCGATAAAGGCGGCAAGGCCGGCCTCGTCGAGCTTGCGGAAGCCGTCGAGCACCTCGACGGGCTGGGGCTCGGGAGTCTCCATGTACAGCGTCTCGGGCAGGTCGAGCGAGGCGATGCGGGCCTCGACGGGATTCACCACGTAGTGCTTGATGGCCTCGATGGCGGCCTCGTCCAGAGCGCCCGAGATCATATAGACCTTGGCGGAGCGCACGGCGGGGCGCTCACCCTGGCTGATGAGCTGCACGCACTCGCTGGCGGAGTCGGCGCGCTGGTCAAACTGGCCAGGCAGGAACTCGACGGCAAAGACGGCGCCATCGCTTGCGGGGAGTTCGTCGTAGGTCACATCGACCTGGGGCTCGCTAAAGACGGTCGGCACGCAGGAGCGGAAAAGCTCCTCGTCGATGCCCTCGACGTCGTAGCGGTTGATGATCCTCAGGGCCTCGATGCCCTTGATGCCGAGAATTTCGGTCAGCTCGCCCTTGAGCTGCTGAGCCTCGACGTCGAACCCGGGTTTCTTCTCCACGTAGATACGAGAGACCATTGGTTCCTGCCTTCCTGATCGGTTGGGCGTACGGTACGGTATGCGGCAGCGGTCGGTTTGCGGGGTCTGCCCTGCGGTCGCCTTGAGCCACATGTTTGTAAACCTCACTATGATACGACAGCTCGCGGCGCGTTGAGGACGGCGAGGGTGCTACAGTGAAGCGCAAACAAGAGAAAGGCATCACATGGCATTCGTTTCGCTCGCCATCATCGCACTCGTGGCCTTTGCGAGTCCTTTTATCGCCTCGGCGATTCCCGGAAAACCCGTTCCCGAGACGGTCTTTTTGCTCGTGCTCGGCGCGGTGCTGGGACCCCATATGCTCGGCGTCATCCATGTAGATGCTGAGGTCTCACTTGTGTCCGAGCTGGGCCTGGCCTTTTTGTTCCTGCTTGCCGGCTTTGAGATCGACCCCAAGAGCATCACGGGCGTCGAGGGGCGCTACGGCTTGGCGACGTGGGTCGTCACGTTTGGTATCGCCTGGCTTGCCGTGCGCTTTACCCCGTGGTTCTCAGTCAGTCATTTCGACGGTATCGCCGTGACGCTTGCCCTCACTTCGACGGCGCTCGGTACGCTCGTGCCCATTATGCGTGAGCGCTCGCTCACCGGCACGCGCGTGGGCGACTCGATTCTCGCGTATGGCACTTGGGGCGAGCTCGGTCCCGTGCTCGCCATGTCGGTGCTGTTGTCTGCCCGCACTGGCATCCAAACGCTCGTTATCCTTGGCTTGTTTGCGGTGGTCTGCGTGTTGCTGGCCGTGGTCCCGAGCCGCTCCAAGCGCGTCGGCAGCCGCTTCTTTGCGTTTGTCGAGGAACGCGCCGATACCACGTCGCAGACCTTCGTGCGCCTGACGGTGCTCATCCTGGTCACGCTCGTGGCGTTCTCGGCTGTCTTTGATCTCGACATCGTGTTGGGTTCTTTTGCCGCCGGCTTTGTCTTGCGCTACATCATCCCCGAGGGCAACCATACGCTCGAGACCAAGCTCGATGGCCTGGCCTACGGCTTTTTGATTCCGGTATTCTTTACCGTATCGGGCGCAAAGATCGATCTGACGGCCGTGGCGTCGCGCCCGGGTCTGCTCGTGGGCTTTATCGTGGCGTTGTTGATTATTCGTGCCGTTCCCATTCTCATCTCTATGAGCATTTGTCCTGCGACGCGCGATGTGTCGGCGTATGGTCGCATTACCGTGGCCCTGTACTGCACCACGGCGCTGCCGATCATCGTTGCCGTGACGAGCGTTGCCGTCAACGCGGGCGCGCTGTCACAAGATATTGCGTCGGTCATGGTTGCCGCCGGTGCCATTACGGTGTTCTTGATGCCATTGCTCGCGCAGCTCTTTTACCGCGTGGTCGACGCCGCGCCGGTCGCCGCCGTGGCAGAGGTTGCCGAGCATCCATCCGATGCGTTCGACATCCTGCGTGCCCATCACGATTTGGCGAGCCTGCTCGCACGCGAGCACGAGCTGCTGACCTCGCATGGTCACGGTCGCGTATTCGAGGGCCTGCCTACGCTCGATACGATTGCCGAGCGTCTTTCCGCCGAGGCGGCGAGCGGCCATATCGATGCCCGTATTGTGGACGCGGCGCATCTTCTTGCCGATAAGACCTATGGAGACGAGGTTGACCCGTCCGAGCTGACTCCGCGCGAGCGTCGCCGCCTGGAGCGCGCCAAGCTCGCCGTGCGCGAATACCGCCGCCGCATGCTGGAACTCTATGCAAGAGAAGAAGCCGAGGACGACGACGGCAGGTAGCCAACGCCGCCGCGGAAAATGCATCCCGGAATTGGCGTCCAGAGTGGGACGCGTTTTCCGCGAGAGGCCCGTTACGGAAAGCGTGTCCCAGAATCCGCGCCCAGAATGGGACATAGTTTCCGAAAGAAGGCCCTGAGGGGAGCTTCGCCCCGTTCTGAGCTGAAATACCGGGACGCAGCTTCCTTTACAAACAGAACAAGGCGCGCTGCCTGCGGTTGATGCAGGCAGCGCGCCTTTTGCGTTGGGCCTCGTTGAGGTTCGAAGTAGTGGACTAGTTGGCCATGACGCCTTCGGTCCAGGCCTCGACGTCCTCGATGCGCAGGACGTTGGCGACTTCGGCCACGCAGTCGACGCTGGCAAGCTCGGCGGCGGCAGCCTGGACGTCCTTCTCGAGCGCGCGATGCGTCAGGAAGATGACCGAGCAGGCATCGTTGACGCCCGACTTGCCGTCCTCGACCTGGTTGATGAGCGAGATCGAGATGTTGTGCTTGGCAAAGATGTCGACTGTCTCGGACAGGGCGCCCACGCGGTCGGCGACCTTCAGGCGCACATAGTACTTGGTCTGGAGCTCGTCCATAGGCTTAAAGGCGAGGTTGTGACCATAGGGCTCAATCTCGGGTAGCGGAGCCACGCCGCGGCTGATCTGCTCGGAGAGCGACAGGATGTCGCCCACGACGGCGCTCGCGGTGGGGAAGGAGCCTGCGCCGGCACCGTAGAACATGGTCTCGCCCACGGCGTCGCCTACCACGTAGACAGCGTTCATGGCGCCGTTGACCTTGGCGAGCATGTGATCGGCAGGGATCAGCGTGGGGTGCACGCGAACGTCGACGCCGGCGTCGGTGTTGCGGGCGATGCCGAGCAGCTTAATGGTGTAGCCGAGCTCGCGGGCCTGGGCGATGTCCTCGGCGCCGATGGTACGGATACCCTGCTGGTAAACATCGTCGGTGGTAACGCGGGTGCCAAAACCGATGGAGGCGAGGATTGCCGTCTTGCTGGCGGCATCGAAGCCGTCGACGTCGGCGGACGGGTCGGCCTCGGCATAGCCCTTTGCCTGGGCGTCGGCGAGCACGTCGGCGTAATCGGCGCCCTCGGCGTCCATGCGCGACAGGATGTAGTTGGTGGTGCCGTTGAGAATGCCGGCGATGGTCAGGATCTTGTTGCCCACCAGGTCGTGCTCGAGCGTGCTGACAATGGGGATGCCACCGCCGCAGCTGGCCTCGCACTTAATCTGCACGCCGCACGCGCGCGCCTTCTCGGCAAGCGTCTCGACGTGACGGCCCAGCAGGGCCTTGTTGGCAGAGACGACGTGCTTGCCGTGCTCAAAGGCAGTGGTGAAGATTTCGGTTGCGGGATGCTCGCCACCGATCAGCTCGACGACGATGTCGACGGCGGGGTCGGTGACGACATCGTGCCAGTCGCTCGTAAAGGCCTCGCGCTCAATGCCTGCCGCCTCGGCCTGCTCCCAGGCAAGCGCGCAGGCGCGGGTCAGCTTAAGGTCGATGCCGTAGGCGGCCAGGTACTCATCGTGGTGGCTCTTGATCAGACGGGCCACGCCGCCGCCGACGGTTCCCAGACCGATCAGACCGACGTTCACGGTGCGCAGGGGTTCGCTCATAGATAGCTCCTTCGTGCATCTTATGGATGGATTAACCGCTTAAAGGTTGAGTGCATTCTAGCGTGAACCGAGGGCGCGTGCTCGCCAGGCAACAGGAGTCGCACAAAACGGCACCCCCGAAACGCTGCGGAAACATTGGAAACATGCTCGCTACAAACGGAACTCCGTAACAAACTGTCAACGTTTGCGCCATAAGGTTTGCCCCGTACCGCAAGACGGCCGCGCTGCGGCCAGCGAAAAAAAGGGGGACACCATGTTCAACATCAACAGCACGCTCAGCCGTAGGAACTTTCTCGCCGGCGCTGCGGCGCTCGGTAGCACCGCAGCACTCGCTGGTTGCTCGTCGGGTGGCTCGGACGGCGGCTCCGCCGATGACGGCAAGACCTTCAAGATCGGTGTCATCGGCCCTTTGACCGGCGCCGCGGCAACCTATGGTGTCTCGGCCGAGAAGGGTGCCAAGCTCGCCGCCAAGGATTTCTCGACCAAGGACCTCAAGCTCTCGCTTAAGTCCGAGGATGACGTCGCTGACGGCGAGAAGGCCATCAACGCCTTCAATACCCTGTGCGACTGGGGCATGCAGGCTCTCGTCGGCCCCGTCACGACTGGTGCCGCCGTTGCCGTCTCGGGCGAGATTGCCGACGACATGCTTATGGTCACGCCTTCGGCCTCGTCGCTCGACGTCACCAAGGACAAGACCACGGTTTTCCAGGTTTGCTTCACCGATCCCACCATGGGCGCCAGCGCCGCAAAGTTCTTGGCCGAGAAGTACGCGGATGCCAAGATCGCCCTGTTCTACAACTCCGGCGATACGTATAGCTCGGGCGTTGCCGACGCTTTTGCCGAGCAGGCCAAGGCGTCCAAGCTCGACATCGTCGATACCGAGACCTTTAAGGACGACTCTTCCACGAGCTTTACCAACCAGCTCACCAAGGCCAAGGAGTCCGGCGCCACGCTCATCTTTGCGCCGATCTACTACACGCCGGCGTCCGTTTTGCTCAAGAACGCCAAGGACATGGGCTACGACATGACCCTCATGGGTACCGACGGCATGGACGGCCTGCTTTCTGTGGAAGGCTTCGATACCTCTCTTGCCGAGGGCGTACTGCTCATGACCCCGTTTTCGGCTGACGATGAGAAGAATGCCGACTTCGTCAAGGCCTATAAGGATGCCTACGACGAGACGCCCAACCAGTTTGCCGCCGACGCCTACGATTGCGTCCACGCCATCGCCGAGGCCATCGACAAAGCGGGCATCGACATTACGGCCGACGGCGCCGACATTGCCGGCGACCTTGCCCGTGCCATGCGCAAGATCAAGATCGAGGGCCTGACGGGCGAGCTGACGTGGAATGACAAGGGTCAGGTCGAAAAGCCCGCTACGGCTTATGTAATCCAGGACGGCAAGTACATCGCCGCCTAAGTGCATATAACGAGACCGGTGGGGCCGTTTTATGCAGGGCAAGGACGCCTGTAACAGAACGGAAACATTACTTTCACACAATAAAGTGGCTAAACTGCATAAACCGACAGGAATACGCAGAATTATGGATAAATGGGCAAAACAAAAGAAAAGTTGAAATAATCGCCACTTTTCTCAACTAAAGCGTCTACTATTTTGCGAACGCCGAACACGGCGAAGGATGGCCTGTCGGGTAACCGAAACCCGACGAGATTTGAGAGGAGAGCCGCATGTCGAGCCTCACCGGTAAGTCATTGAACCCTGTTATGAATCGCAGGAGCGTTATCGCGAGCGCAGCAGGTCTGGGGGCGATGTCCATTCTAGCTGGCTGCTCCTCCAACGGCGGCGACAGCGGTTCCGCGTCGGGCGACGCTTCGTTTAAGATCGGCACCATCGGCCCGCTGACCGGCGCCAACGCGTCCTACGGCAAGTCCGTTACACAGGCTGTCGAGCTTGGCTGCAAGGATTTCTCGACTAAGGAGCTGCCGCTTGTCAGCAAGGCCGAGGACGACCAGGCCGATGGCGAGAAGGCCGTCAACGCCTTCAACACCCTGCTCGACTGGGGCATGCAGGCCCTCGTCGGTCCGACCACCACGGGTGCGTCGGTCGCCGTTGCCGCAGAGTGCGGTAACGACCCCGAGACGTTCATGATCACCCCGTCCGCGTCTTCCGAGGACGTTACCAAGGGCAAGGATTGCGTCTTCCAGGTTTGCTTTACCGACCCCAACCAGGGTGTCAACGCTGCCAAGTTCCTGGCCCAGAAGTATCCGGACGAGAAGTTCGTGCTGTTCTATAACTCCGGCGACGCCTATTCTTCGGGCATCGCAGATTCCTTTAAGGCCCAGGCCGCTAAGTCCAAGCTCGAGATTGTCGACGAGGAGACCTTTAAGGACGACTCCGCCACGAGCTTTACCAACCAGCTGACCAAGGCCAAGCAGGCAGGCGCCACCATGATCTTTGCGCCGATCTACTACACGCCGGCGTCCGTCCTGCTCAAGAACGCCAAGGACATGGGCTACGACGTCAAGATGATGGGCTGCGACGGCATGGACGGCATCCTGGGCGTTGAGGGCTTCGACACCTCTCTTGCCGAGGGTCTGCTGCTCATGACCCCGTTCTCCGCCGACGACGAGAAGAACGCCGACTTCGTCAACGCTTACAAAGATAAGTACGGCGATACCCCCGACCAGTTTGCCGCCGACGCCTACGACGGCGTGCATGCGGTGGTCGAGGCTCTCAAGGAGGCCGGCCTGGGTGTCGACGCCGATCCCACCGAGGTTGCCGAGAAGCTTCCCGAGGCTATGCGCAACATTACTGTTGACGGTCTGACTGGCAAGCTCTCCTGGAACGACAAGGGCCAGGTCCAGAAGGACCCGACGGCGTACGTCATTACCGACGGCAAGTACGTACAGGCCTAATAGGCCGCCTTACATAGAGCGGTTTTGATCCCAAGCAGGGGAGGTTTTGGCCTTCCCTGCTTGCTTGGTATCTAGGGACGATGTAACGTCCCTGTTTCATACATCAACTGGAAACCTATTCGAAAGGGGGATGTGGAACATGACGGTCTTTATCCAATACCTGGTCAACGGCCTGTCCATGGGCAGCGTCTACGCCATCATCGCGTTGGGCTACACCATGGTCTACGGTATCGCCAAGATGCTCAACTTCGCTCACGGCGACGTCATCATGGTCGGTGCCTATGTCTCGTTCTGTGCCACGTCGTATCTCGGCCTCCCGGGCTGGGCATCTGTAGTTCTCTCTTGTGTGGTCTGCACGGTTCTTGGTGTTCTCATCGAGGGTCTGGCCTATAAGCCGCTGCGCCAAGCAGGCCCTCTGGCCGTTCTGATCACGGCCATCGGCGTGTCTTACTTCCTGCAGAACGCCGCGCAGCTTCTGTGGGGCGCCACGCCTAAGAACTTCACTTCGCTCGTCACCTTCCAGGTGCCGGAGTTCTTGGCCAAGTTCAACGTAAGCGCCGTCTCGCTCGTCACCATCGTCGCCTGCCTGGTTATCATGGCCGGCCTGATGTTCTTTACAGGTAAGACCAAGATGGGCAAAGCCATGCGCGCCGTGTCCGAGGACAAGGCCGCCGCTCAGCTCATGGGCATCAACGTCAACCGCACCATCTCGATGACGTTTGCCATCGGCTCCGCCCTTGCCGCCATCGCCGGCGTGCTGCTGTGCTCTTACTCGCCGGTGCTGCAGCCCACGACGGGTGCCATGCCTGGCATCAAGGCCTTCGACGCCGCCGTCTTCGGTGGCATCGGCTCCATCCCCGGCGCCTTTGTCGGTGGCATTCTCATCGGCATCATCGAGGCGATGGCGCAGGCCTACATTTCCACGAGCCTTGCCAACTCCATCGTCTTTGGTGTTCTGATCATCGTCCTGCTCGTCAAGCCTGCCGGCCTCTTGGGCAAGTACGTCCCCGAGAAGGTGTAGGTGAGCGTTATGAAGTTTCTTAAAGACAAGCAGACGCGTCACGACTTTGTCACGTACGCCATGTGCATCGTGGCCTTCGCCATCGTGTTCTTTATGCAGTCTAACCACATGATTCCGCGCATGATCGCCGGTCAGCTGGTTCCCATCACGGCCTATATCGTCATGGCCATTTCCCTTAACCTCGTCGTCGGCATCGCGGGCGACTTGTCGCTGGGCCACGCGGGCTTTATGAGTGTCGGCGCCTATACGGGAATCGTCACCGCCGTCGCGCTGGAGAGCGCCGTTCCCTCCGATCCGTTGCGCCTTATCATCAGTATCGTGGTCGGCGCCATCGCTGCCGCCATCCTGGGCTTCTTGATTGGCATCCCGGTCCTTCGTCTGAGCGGCGATTACCTGGCTATCGTGACGCTGGCCTTTGGCGAGATCATCAAAGAGATCGTCACCTGCCTCATTGTGGGCGTCGACTCCCGCGGCCTGCACGTGATCTTTAACATCACGGGCAACTCTACGATCGACGACCTGCACCTGCTCGAGGACGGCACCGCCATCATCAAGGGCGCCCAGGGCGCCTCGGGCGTGTCGACGTACTCGACCTTCCTCGCCGGTGCCATCCTGGTCATGGTCGCACTCGTGATCGTGCTCAACCTGGTTCGCAGCCGTACCGGCCGTGCCATTATGGCCGTGCGCGATAACAAGATTGCAGCCGAGTCCGTAGGCATCTCCGTCACCGAGTACCGCATGATCGCCTTCGTGGTTTCCGCTGCCCTCGCCGGTGCTGCCGGAGCCCTCTTCGGCGGTAACTTCTCGCAGCTCTCCGCCACCAAGTTCGACTTCAACACGTCCATTCTCATCCTGGTGTTCGTGGTCCTGGGCGGTCTGGGCAATATGCGCGGCTCCGTCATCGCGGCGGCGCTGCTCACGGTGCTTCCCGAGCTGCTTCGTCAGTTCTCGGACTACCGCATGCTCATCTACGCCATCGTGTTGATCCTGGTCATGATCTTTACCAACAACCCGCAGCTCAAGGCGTTCTTCGGTCGCGTCAAGGACCGCTTTGCTTCCAAGAAGGAGGTGGCAGCCGATGCCCAGTAAATTTGAGTTCAAGAAGGGCAAGATGGTCCCGTATCCTTCTGGCGCCATCGTTCCCGATCGTGACCTGGGCGAGCGCCCTGCACTCGAGTGCATCCACCTGGGCATTGAGTTCGGTGGCCTTAAGGCAGTCGACGACTTTAGCCTGACTATCGGCAAGACCGAGATCGCCGGTCTGATCGGTCCCAACGGCGCCGGCAAGACCACGGTCTTCAACCTGCTCACCAAGGTGTACCAGCCCACGCATGGCACCATCCTGCTCGACGGCGAGGACACCTCGGGCAAGTCGGTCTACCAGGTCAACCGCATGGGTATTGCCCGTACCTTCCAGAACATTCGCCTATTCAACACCATGACGGTGGAGGATAACGTCAAGGTTGGCCTGCATAACCAGGAGCGTTACTCCGGCTTTGAGGGCGTGCTGCGCCTGCCGACGTATTGGAAGCACGAGAAGGCTGCTCACGAGCGCGCCATGGAGCTGCTGTCCATCTTTGATATGGAGCATCTGGCAAACGAGCAGGCCGGATCGCTGCCTTACGGCGCTCAGCGTCGTCTGGAGATCGTCCGCGCGCTTGCCACCAACCCCAAGCTACTGCTGCTCGACGAGCCTGCCGCCGGCATGAACCCGTCCGAGACCGCGGAGCTCATGGAGAACATCGTCAAGATTCGCGACACCTTCGGCATCGCCATCATGCTTATCGAGCATGATATGTCGCTCGTTATGAACATCTGCGAGGGCATCTGCGTGCTCAACTTTGGTAAGGTCATCGCCAAGGGCACGGCAGAGGAAATCCAGAACAACGACGCTGTTATTGAGGCATATCTGGGCAAGCAGGATAAGGGAGAGAACTAAATGGCAGAGCCGATGCTTTCCGTCTACAACATCAACGTCTGGTACGGCGCCATCCACGCCATTAAGGACATCTCCTTTAACGTTAACGAGGGCGAGATCGTGGCCCTGATCGGCGCCAACGGCGCCGGCAAGTCCACAACGCTCAAGACCGTCTCGGGCCTGCTGCGTTCCAAGACCGGTTCCATCAAGTTTATGGGCGAGGACATTACTCATACGCCCGCTGATAAGCTGGTTGGTAAGGGCCTGGCTCAGGTTCCCGAGGGTCGTCGCGCCTTTTTGCAGATGACGGTCGAGGAGAACCTGGAGATGGGTGCCTATACGCAGCCCAAGTCCACGGTGGCTCCGGGCCTGGAGCGCGTCTACGAGCAGTTCCCGCGCCTGAAGGAACGTCGTCGCCAGGTCGCCGGCACCCTTTCGGGCGGCGAGCAGCAGATGCTCGTTATGGGGCGCGCCCTTATGAGTAACCCCAAACTGCTTATGCTCGACGAACCTTCCATGGGTCTGGCACCGATTCTGATCGAACAGATCTTCCAGATTGTCGAGGACCTGCACAAGGCCGGTACCACGGTACTTCTGGTCGAGCAAAACGCGCAGATGGCGCTTTCGATTGCTACGCGCGGTTACGTGCTCGAGACCGGCAAGATCACCATGACCGGCACCGGACAGGAGCTCCTGCACGACGATAACGTCCGCAAGGCCTATCTGGGCGGTTAATCCATTCAACAAAGGGGGCGCTGACCAACCCGGTCAGCGCCCCCTTTTAAGTTGCGGTGAAATAGGGACTAAATGGGGGCGCTAGACGCCAAAACAGTCCCTATTCCACCGCAACTTCATGGGGATGTGTGACAATGCCCGTCGGAAAACATCTGCTGTCTTTGGGGGTCTATCTATGGTGTACGAGTTTTGTGCCGAGAACTTTGAGCGGGTGCCGGCGGCTATCGAGGCCGGTGCAAGGCGCATCGAGCTGTGCGATAACCTTGCCGTCGGTGGTACCACGCCCTCGGCCGGCGTTATCAGCGCTACAGTCAGCTATGCTCACGAGCATGACGCGCGAGTGATGTGCATGATTCGCCCGCGCGGCGGTGACTTTCATTACAACCAAGACGAGCTGCGCATGATGGAGATGGACCTGGGCCTTGCCGTAAGCGCCGGCGTTGACGGCTTGGTCTTTGGCAGCTGCAAGCCCTGCGCTGGCGGATGGGCGCTCGACGAGCTTACGTTGGGCGCCCTCGTGATGGCCGCGGGCTGCGCGACCGAGGAATGTAAGCGTGAGCCCATCGACATCACCTTCCACATGGCGTTTGATCAGCTCTCGCCCGAGGCTCAGCTCGACGCGATTGATACACTTGCCGACTGCGGCGTTACGCGCATCCTCACGCATGGCGGCGCTGCCGGTACGTCGATCGAGGATAATTTCGATCACCTGACTCGTTTAATCGAGTATGCGGGCGATCGTTTGACCATCCTTCCCGGCGGCGGCATCACTACGGCAAATCGCGACGCGGTCGCGGCGGCGCTAGGCGTCTCCGAGCTCCATGGCACCAAGATCGTGCCGCTGGAGGTATAACCCGTGGCGCTGGTATTTGACGTTCAGCAGGCGAACGGTAAGCCCGACGACAATCGTCGTCCCGGCACCGCGTGCCCCTTTTGCGATACCGAGGAACTCGCCAATATCATCCGGCGCGACGGTGACTGCATCTGGCTCGAGAATAAGTTTAAGACCTTGCGGGCCACACGTCAGACCGTATTGATCGAGTCTGCCAATCACGACGCCGACCTGGTGACCTATGAACCGGATGAGCTGCATCATGTGATGCGGTTTGCCCTGGGCTGTTGGCAGCAGATGATCGATTCCCAGCAGTACCGCAGTGTGCTCATGTACAAGAACAAAGGCCCACTTTCGGGCGGCAGCCTCGTCCATCCACACATGCAGATTGTGGGCCTGGAACAGGAGGACGGCTATGCGGCGCTGACCTCAGCCAACTTTGAAGGCATCAGTGTCTGGCAACAGGGGAGAATCTCGGTCGACATCTCAACCGAACCGATCATGGGGTTCTTTGAGGTCAACGTTTCAGCCCCGCAGGGAATCGCCGCCAGCGATGACACGAGAGACCAAGCCGAGACGGACCTCTTCGCCGATGCGATTCAGGTAGCTCTGCGCTATATCCTGAACGAGCACCATGGTGGTCGCGCAGAGTCGTACAACTTGTTCTTCTACCACATGGACGGTCGGACCATTGCCAAGGCGCTGCCGCGTTGGGTGGTTTCGCCCTACTTTGTCGGGTATCGGCTGGCTCAGGTCAATGCTGAGACCACGCTCGATGTCGATGCGGAGCGACTCCGCGCACATCTGGAGGCGCTCACATCGTAAAGTGAGCGCCCGCACACTGCGGACGGTTTAGCGCGCCATTGCATCGCGGCCGGCCTCGACGCGCTTGCGCTGGGCGGCGCGCTCCTCGCCGGTCAGACGCTCAAAGAAGTGCCCGATAAGCGAGGCGAGCACCTGCTGAAACAACGTTCCACACATGACGGGAAACACAACTTCGCCCGGAAAGTATTGCGTGGCGATGACGGCGCCCGAAGAGATATTGCGCATGCCGCAGGTAAAGCACATGGTGGTCGTTTCGCTATATGGCAGATGCAGCGCGCGGGCGACCAGAATGCCCACGACAAAACCGCTGATGGCGAACACCAGAATAAAGAGGGCGACTTCCAGGCGCACCGCGTTCATGTGTAGCACGTACTCGCTCATGGCGGTGGAGTTGGACGCGATGACGCCCATCATCATAAATTTGCAGGCGGGCGAGAGCGCGGGGGAGAGTTTCTCGTGTCCCCAGCCGTGCGTGAGCTCGTTGATCACGATGCCGAGCACGGCGGGGATGGCAATCATAAAGGCCATGTTCTGCATCATGCTCGGAACATCGATTGCGACGGTGGCGCCCAACAGGAGCTTGAGCGTGAGCGGAATCGTCACGGGCGATATAACCGAGGACGTCAGGATGATGGTGAGCGCGAGCGGGCCGTTGCCGCCGAACATGCTGATCCACATAAAGGCAGTGACTGCCACGGGTACGCTGTACTCGAGCACGATGCCGCAGACAAGGTTGGGGTTGGAACCAAAGAACAACGATCCCATGGCATAGGCCGCGATGGGAATAAGCGCCGCCGAGACAAATAACGCCAAAATCAGATGCAGGGGACGGTGGAACACCTCAGCCACCTGGTGGAAGGTGTTGCTGAGCGCGCCTTGGAACGTCATAAAGGCAAACAGGGTGGGAACGATGGGCTTGAGAACGCCGATCTGCTGAGGAAAGAGCACGCCGAGCGCCACGCAAATCGGAACGATGACCTGCATATGTCCTGCGAGAAATTTGCCCAGTCCAACCCATTGCTTCATATGCTCTTGTGACTCCCTTTGCTCGTGAATCCGTTTTGAATGGATATGCTAGACGCTCGCATGCGTCCGTGTAGCTGAAACGCTCGATTATTTCGAGGCTATTACCGCCCTCGTTTATCGAAACCACGGCGTGCTGGATGTTGTGCGTCCGCGCTGCACGGTATAATAAATCCGTTCAACAGATCTGCCTGCCGAAGCGGGCATGCACAGAGGACTCATCGCTATGAACCGTGAGAGGTATCGCGGCGACCTGCCCCTATCGGGGGTGGGCGCCTATGTCATCGCTTAAGACGACGCATCGCTGGGCGGTCGCTCAGCAAAACCCCGAGCTCGAAAAGGAGCTTTCGGCTGGTCTGGGCATTCCCGGGCTGGTGGCGCGCATTATGGTTGCGCACGGCATTACATCCATCGAGGAAGGCCAATTGTTTTTGACGCCTTCGCTCGATCGCGACTGGGCCGACCCACTCATTATCCCGGGCATGTCGGTCGTTGCCGACCGCGTCGAGCGTGCTATTCGCAACCACGAGCACATTGCAGTCTTTGGCGATTTTGACGTTGACGGTATTACGTCGACCTGCCTGTTGACCGAGGCGCTGCGCACGTTTGGCGCCGATGTCACGCCGTTTATTCCACATCGCTTTGATGAGGGCTACGGTCTTTCGCGCGCGGCGCTCGACCGCGTTAACGAGCTCGCTCGCCCCCAGCTGATCGTGACCGTCGATAACGGCATTGCCGCCAAGGAAGAGGTTTCCTATCTGAAGAGTCTGGGGATCGATTTGGTGGTCACGGACCATCACGAGCCCTCCGATCAGGTGCCGCAGGGCGTACCCCTGACCGACCCTAAGCTCGATGACGATGGTCCTTCGCGTGAGCTTGCCGGTGCCGGCGTGGCACTCAAGTTGGCGCAAGTCCTGGGCGAACGTCTGGGCAAGCCGTCGTATTGGCGTTCGCTAATCGAGGTCGCGGCGCTGGGCACCGTGTCCGACATGATGCCGCTCACGCCCGAGAACCGCGCGCTGGTTGCCGAGGGCATCCAGCAGATGCGCGTAACCGCTCGCCCGGGCTATATCGCGCTTGCCGCGCTCGCCAAGGCGGACCTTTCGAGCATTACGGCGGATGGCCTGTCATTCTCGCTCATTCCCCGCTTAAACGCTGCCGGTCGCATGGCTGATCCCAAGCTGGCGCTCGACCTGCTGCTTGCCCGCGATCCCATCGAAGCAAGCGCACTGGCGGCTGAGCTCGAGGAAATCAACCGCCAGCGCCGTGAGATCGAGGCGGAGCTCACGCGCGATGCCATGGCAAAGGTCGAGGAGACCTATGACGGTGGACGCGTGATCGTCGTGGGCGGCGAAGGCTGGCACGAGGGCGTCAAGGGCATCGTGGCAAGCCGTCTGACCAACCGCTACCACGTGCCGGCGCTGCTGTTCTCGATCGAGGACGGTATCGCGCGCGGCTCTGGTCGCTCGGTGGGCAAAGTTAACCTGTTTGACGCCATCGAGCGCTGTTCCGACCTGATGATTCGTCGCGGCGGACATGCTGGTGCGGTGGGTGTGACCATCGAGGCATCCAAGCTCGATGAGTTCCGCCGTCGCCTTTCCGCCGTGTTGTCCGAGCTTCCCGCCGAGGACTTTGAGGACACCGACGAGGTTGCCGCCACGGTCGACCTTTCCGAATTGAATATCGAGACCATCGAGCAGATTTCCCGCCTTGAGCCGTTTGGCCAGGGTAATAAGGTGCCGCTGCTGGCTGCCGAGGGCGTGACGATGTGTGATCGCGCCGTGGTGGGTAAGACCGGCGAGCATATGCGCTTCGTGGCGACGGATGGCGCTGCGAGTGTGCCGGCCATCATGTTTCGTGTACCGCAGATCGACAGGCTTATCAATTGCGACAGCGCCGTCGACTTGGTGTTCGAGGCCGTTGCCGAGCATTGGCAGGGTCGTGTGAAGCCCAAGCTCATGGTCAAGGATGTTCTGGTCCGCGATAGCACGCTGCCCAGCGTCGACGATCCGGCATGCGAGCTTCGTCGTGGCGTGCAGCCGGTGGACTCCGATCTGCGCCTGGAGTCGCGCAAGCGCGAGACGCTTGCCCAGCTTTCTTATACCGAGCTGACGCGCTCGCTTATCCATAGCTTTATCGGCTCGAACCAGCCGCACCGCGCTCAGGTCGAGGCGCTCGACGCCTTGGCCGATCACCAGAGTGTCTTGGCGGTTATGGGAACGGGCCGCGGCAAGTCGCTCATCTTCCATGTGCATGCCGCGCGTGAGGCGGTGCTTCGCGGACGTGCGAGCATCTTTGTCTATCCGCTGCGTGCGCTTGTTGCCGACCAGGCCTATCACCTCTCGTCGACGATGGCCGCGCTCGGCATTGGCGTTGGCGTGCTGACCGGCGAGACCGTGGAGGCCGCACGCGATGACGTGTTCGCCGGCCTAGCTTCGGGCCGCACCGGTATCGTGCTCACGACGCCCGAGTTCCTATCTATCCACCGTGACCGCTTCGCGCGTTCGGGCCGCATCGGCTTTGTCGTTATCGATGAGGCGCATCATGCCGGTCTTGCCAAGGGCGGCGACCGCAGCGCCTATCTCGACATGCCCGATATCCTCAAAGCCCTGGGCGACCCGGTCGTTATGGCTGCGACGGCCACCGCGACGGCTCCGGTCGTGGCCGAGCTTGCCCGCATGCTGCCGATCACTCGCACGGTGGTCGACGAGACGGTGCGCGAGAACCTGCAGCTCGAGGACGACCGTGATCTTGCAAGTCGCGAGAACCGTTTGGTGTCGATTGTGGCGACGGGGGAAAAGACCGTCATCTACGTCAATTCGCGCGACCAGTCCGTGGCGCTCGCCAAGACGTTGCGCAAGCGTGTGCCCGATTGCGCAACCCATATCGCGTTCTATAACGCGGGGCTTGCGCGTTCCGATCGCCGTCGCGTGGAGGAAGCATTCCGAGACGGCAGCCTCAGCTGCATCGTCTCGACATCTGCCTTTGGCGAGGGCGTCAACCTGCCCGATATCCGCCATGTCGTGCTCTATCACATGCCGTTTGGCGGCATTGAGTTTAACCAGATGAGCGGCCGCGCCGGTCGCGATGGCCAGCCCGCCGTGATCCATCTGCTCTATTCGTCGCGTGACGCCCGCATTAACGAGCGCCTGCTCGACTGCTATGCGCCCGAGCGCGACGAGCTCGTCACGCTCTATCGCGCGCTGCAGACCATGTGGCGCTCCAACCGCGGCAAGACGGGGGACGATTCCTTTAGTGCGAGCGATATCGACATCGCGCAGATGTGCCTTGCCATCGATGCCCGCACCCCGGTCGACGAGCGTTCGGTGGCAAGTGGCCTGGGAATCTTCGAAGAGCTTGGTTTCTGTCGCGTTTCGGGGTTTGACGACACCCGTCGCATCGCGATGGCCGAAAACCCCGGCCGCGTGCAATTGAGCAGGTCAATTCGCTATTTGGAGGGCTTGCGCTCGCGCATGGAGTTCTCGGCTTTCCGGAGCTGGGCGCTCGATTCGTGCGCTTCTGATATGCTAGCCAAAGTTAACCGCCCGATCGTACCGCGGGCCTAGGGGAAGGGGACCTCGATGGATGCCGCAGCCCGTACCGCCCATGATTCCACCCTCCAGCCGTTTTCGGAGATGGAGCACTATAAGCATGCCGATGAGCTGCCGCCCGAGATTATGGCGGACAGCTACGACAAGCTGGAGCGTCTGTGCCTCAAATATATGAATGAGGACGACTTTTCTAAGGTTGAGCAGGCCTACTGCTTTGCTGCCGAGAAGCATTGCAACCAAAAACGGCGCTCGGGCGAGATGTACATTAACCATCCCGTCGAGGTGGCCATCATTCTGGCCGATCTCAAGATGGACTGTGACGTGGTGTGCGCCGCGCTGCTGCACGATACCGTCGAGGATACCGAGACTTCGCTTGCCGATGTTTCCGGCCTGTTTGGCGATACGGTGGCCGAGCTCGTCGATGGCGTGACCAAGCTCACCAACATCGAAGTCGACAGCATGGACGAGAAACAGGCCCTCACGCTGCGCAAGATGTTCCTCGCCATGTCCAAGGACATCCGCGTCATCATCGTTAAGCTTGCCGACCGTCTGCACAACATGCGCACCCTTGCAGCCCTGCGCGAGGATCGTCGCCTGTTTAAGGCTCGCGAGACCATGGACGTGTATGCACCCCTGGCCGACCGTCTGGGCATGAGCTCCATTAAATGGGAGCTCGAGGACCTGTCCTTCTTCTACCTTGAACCCGACGCCTACCAGCGCATCGCGCGCATGGTGGCGGAGTCGCGCGAGGTCCGCGAGCGCTATCTGGCCGAGACCATCAAGACGCTTACCGATGAGCTCAACCGCATTGGTCTGGAGGACTTCCAGATCAACGGCCGCTCCAAGCACTATTGGTCCATCTATCAAAAGATGAAGCGCAAGGGCAAGGAGTTCTCCGAGATCTACGACCTGGTGGCGCTGCGCGTTATTACCCATTCGGTGCGCGATTGCTACTCCACGCTCGGTGCGGTACATACGCTGTGGCACCCCATGCCTGGTCGCTTTAAAGACTATATCGCCATGCCCAAGGTCAATAACTACCAGTCGCTCCACACGACGGTCATCGGCCCCACGGCTCGTCCGCTCGAGATTCAGATTCGAACCTACGAGATGCATGAGCAGGCCGAGTACGGCATTGCCGCCCACTGGCTATATAAGAAGTCGGGCGGATCGTCTGCTTCCAAGACCAATGACGCTCAACGTTTGGACGACCAGATCAACTGGCTCAAGCATTCGCTCGATTGGGCGGCTTCCGACGAGATCACCGATGCCAAGGAATACCTGCACTCGCTGAAGGTCGATCTGTTCGATCAGGAGATCTTCGTCTTTACGCCCAAGGGCGAGGTCATGGCTCTTCGTGCCGGCTCCACGCCGCTCGACTTTGCCTATGCCGTTCACACCGAGGTGGGAAACCATTGCGTCGGCGCCAAAATCAACGGTGCGGTGGCTCCGCTCACGCACGAGATTAAGACGGGTGACCGTGTCGAGATCCTGACTAATAAGAGTTCCAAGCCGTCGCGTGATTGGCTCAAGATCGTTAAGACACCTTCCGCCAAGTCAAAGATCCGCCGCTATTTTGCCGCTGCGACCAAGGACGACGACGCTGCCGCCGGCCGCGATATCCTGGCCAAGGACCTGCGTAAGCGTGGCTATGGCATTTCTACGCCGCGCTCCACGCGTGCGCTCAACGCCGTGGCGGAGCAGTTTAACTTCAAGCAGCTCGAGGACCTGTTTGCCGCCGCCGGCGCCGGCAAGGTTGCCCCGCGCGCTGTGGGTAATAAGGTTGAGCAAATCTTGGACCCCAAGCCCGAGGAACAGCTCACCAAGGCCGAGGCTATCGCCGAGGTCGTGAAACAGCCGGCCCGCGGCTCCAACCGCAAGCCGCAAAAGCGTGGCAAGAGCGCAAGTAACGGCATTATCGTTAAGGGCGAGAGCAACAGTGGCCTGCTGGTCCGTCTGGCTCATTGCTGCAACCCCGTGACGGGCGACGATATCGTCGGCTTCATCACGCGTGGCCGAGGTGTCTCAGTGCATCGCGCCAACTGCCCCAACGTCAAGGGCCTCATGGAGCACCCCGAGCGCATGATCGAAGTGGAGTGGGACGGCGCTGCCGACACCCTCTTCCAGGTCGAGATCGTGGTCGAGTGCCTGGACCGCATGGGTCTGCTCAAGGATGTCACCATTGCCATTGGCGATGCGGGCGGCAATATCCTTTCTGCCGCCACCTCGACCAACCGCGAGGGTATTGCAACCCTGCGCTTTATGGTCGAGATCTCGGACGCGAGTGGCCTGGATCCGCTGCTGGCCTCTATCAGCAGCGTTGACTCGGTCTACGACGCGCGCCGCCTGATGCCCGGCGAGGGTGGAGCCCAACTTAAGCGCCGCGTTTAGTCGCGACGAACGTGCCACATTATCGATATTCGCTACACTCGAGGCATCGTTTGATGCCTCGAGTTCTATAGAGAGGAGAGGGACATGAGTGCTGTGTCCTTGGATGTAACTCCCAAGGGAACGGTCGAGATCGAGACACTCGTAAACGGTCCCATTCAGACCAATAGCTATGCTGTTATTTCGGACAATGAGTGCGTGATTGTCGACCCCGCATGGGAAGGCGAGCGCCTGGTGGAGCATATTCGAGCCAAGCATCCCGGCGTACGCATGCTTGGCGCCGTATGCACTCATGGCCATGCCGATCATGTTGGTGGTGTTGCCGGCGTGCGAACCACCGTTGGCGAGGGTTGTCAGTATGAGCTGTGTGCTAAGGATGTGGCGGTGCCGCATGCGAACATCGAGGAACAGCGAGCTATGTGGGGCATTGAGACGCCCGACCCTGGGGAGCCGACGCGCCTGCTCGCCGAGGGCGATACTCTCGAGGTGGGCGATATCTGCCTGCAGGTGATCGAGGCACCAGGGCATACGCCGGGCGGAATCGTCTTGTTTGCCGCCACCGAGCAGGGGAACATTGCCTTTGTGGGCGACACCCTGTTTCCGGGTGGGCACGGCCGCACCGATCTTTCTGGAGGAGACGAGGCGGCGATTCTGCGCTCGCTCTCCAAGCTCGCCCGGCTTCTCCCGCCCGATACCGTTTGCCTAACCGGCCATGGCGATTCGACCACCATGGCACGCGAGCTCATGCAGAACCCTTTCATGCAGGTGTAGCTTAATAGTCGGCTTTTTGAAGCACGAGAAGCGTCCAAACGTCAAGCTATTTTTCCCCAACGGGTCAATTTCGTAGGGCAAACGGTCAAAAAAGTCTGTTTGGACGATATTCGTGAACAAACGAACGTTTATGCTCGGGTGCGCCGTGGTAAAATCTCAGGCGTTATCGGAGCAACCTTACAGGAGGTTTCTTTTATGCTCGTCAACGCAGCAGACATGCTCAAGAAGGCCGAGGCCGGCAAGTACGGTCTCGGTGCCTTCAACACCAACAACCTCGAGTGGACCCTGGCTATTCTCCAGGCCGCCGAGGAGGCCAAGTCTCCGCTGATCCTTCAGTGCACCGCTGGTGCCGCTAAGTGGATGGGCGGTTTCAAGGTCTGCGCCGACATGGTCAAGGCTGCCGTCGAGGCCACGGGCGTTACCGTTCCCGTCGCCCTTCACCTCGATCACGGTTCTTACGAGGACTGCTTCAAGTGCATCGAGGCCGGCTTCACGTCCATCATGTATGACGGCTCTCACGAGGAGACCTTCCAGCTTAACCTCGACCGCACCAAGGAGCTCGTTGAGCTTGCCCACTCCAAGGGCATGTCCATCGAGGCCGAGGTCGGCGGCATCGGCGGCACCGAGGACGGCGTAACCTCCAGCGGCGAGCTCGCTGATCCTGCTGAGTGCAAGCAGATTGCTGACCTGGGCGTCGACTTCCTCGCCTGCGGTATCGGCAACATCCACGGCGTGTACCCTGCCGACTGGGCTGGCCTTTCCTTCGAGCGCCTGGGCGAGATCAAGGCTCAGACCGGCGACTTGCCCCTCGTCCTGCACGGTGGCACCGGCATCCCCGAGGATCAGATCAAGAAGGCCATCTCCCTGGGTATCTCCAAGATCAACGTCAACACCGATCTGCAGCTCGTCTTTGCCAAGGGCGTTCGCGAGTACATCGAGGCCGGCAAGGATCAGCAGGGCAAGGGCTTTGACCCCCGCAAGCTCCTCAAGCCTGGTCGCGACAACATCGTTGCCCGCACCAAGGAGCTCATGGAGGAGTTTGGCTCCGTCAACAAGGCGTAAGCGTCGCTAAACTTCCCACCGGAAGCCCCGTCTCCCTACGCTGTTTCCTTTGCGCTCACCTGGCTTCGCCAGAAGTCGCGCCAAGGAAACAGTTCCGGGAGACGGGGCTTCCTTCGTTTAACGCCGCAGGGTTACTGGGCTGAATTCTTTTTTTGACTACCGTTCGGCGGTGTTGATGGCTCCCTTGTTGGGGCTTTCTTTTTATCTCGCTACAATGGACTTCAAGCGTTCTAATGACTTGGAGTTTGGTATGGCTGTTGTTAATGTGTTGCCTTCGGATGGGAAGGTTATTGACGAGGGTCCTGTTGGTTGCTCTGTTGATGTTTGCTGCGATGACTTTCGCCATCTCGATATTGGGCTACCGCCTGAGATTCTTCGTCTTAAGGATGCCGGGTATTTGACGCAGGCTGTTGCCGCCTGCGATCGCCTTTTGGAGCAGAACCCTGAGCCTTCGCTGGCTGCCTGCGTTCGTGCCGAGCGGTATCGCATGCTTGAGACGCCGCTTCATTTTTCGGTGTCGCGCGATCGAGCTATTGCGATGATCCGCGAGGAGTGGCCTGGGTTTACCGAGGAGCAGTTTGACGATCTGATTGACCGTAAGCGTATTGACTGGCGCTTTATCGATGGCGAGCTGTTCGTTCTCGACAACTTCCTCGATTCGCTTCGCGTATATCCCAAAGAGGTTCCCGGCATGCGTCCCGATCCTACGGACGGAATTGCACTGCGCAACGAGATGCTCAAGGAGATGGAGTCACAAAACGGATTGACTCGCGTTATTACGCTTAAGGCGTCCTTGTCTGTCCCCGGCGCTCTAGAGGGGGAGACCGTTCGCGCTTGGCTTCCCGTAGCCGCCACCTGCCGCCAACAGTCTCAGGTCGAGATTCTCGACATGACGCCGGAGGGTGCTGTTGCTCCCGCGAACGCTTCGGCGCGTACCGCCTCGTGGTCTTCTTCGAGTGAGCGCTCATTCTCGGTGACTTATCGCTATCAAATCAATGCCGCTTATCGCGATATTTATGGGGGTGCGCTTCCGTCGCATCCGTGTATGGACGCGCCGTTGCCCGAAGATATTTCTGAGGACCGTCCGCACATTGCATTCACGCCGTATCTGCAGCAGCTGACGGCCGGTGTTGTTGACGGACTCGAGGATCCGCTCGATCGCGCTCGTGCTATCTATGATTATCTGACGCAACATATCGACTATCGCTATCAGCCGCCGTACTTGCTTTTGGGATCTATTGCCGATGACTGCGCGCATTCGCTCCGCGGCGATTGCGGAGTTATGGCGCTCACGTTTATCACCATGTGCCGTATCGCGGGCGTGCCTGCCCGTTGGCAGAGCGGCCTGTACGTTGCGCCCAATTCGGTGGGGTCGCACGACTGGGCAGAGTTCTATACGCCGCAGACCGGTTGGCTCAACGCCGACGTGTCATTTGGATCTTCTGCTCGCAGGATGGGGGAGGAGTGGCGCCGCCGTCACTACTTTGGCAATCTCGACCCGTGGCGTATGGTGGCCAACAATCGATTCCAGGCAGAGTTTGAGCCCTCTTTCGACGGCATGCGCGAGGACCCTTACGATAACCAGATGGGTGAGGCTTCGGTCGACGGTCGCGGATGCCGTCAGCGCGAGATGCTCCGCACAGTCGAACTCATCGAAATGCTCGAAGTTCCATTTTCGGACTAATCGGTAGAAAGCTGTGATAAACTAACTCACGCATTACGTGCCCGAGTGGCGGAATTGGCAGACGCAGTGGACTCAAAATCCACCGTTGGCAACAACGTGCGAGTTCGAGTCTCGCCTCGGGCACCATACATGCAAGTGAGCGTTCAAGGGGGTTGCGGCCCCCTTTTTCGTGCCGAACTCGCGTGAGCGCGCGAAGCGTTAAGCAAACAGGCCTGCGGCCTGTTTGTAGCGGCGCGTGGCGAGGGCGCCGCGCGTCCGAAGCCCGGGGCTTCGCGAAGCGAAGGCCCTTCGAGTCTCGCCTCGGGCACCATACATGCAAGTGAACGTTCAAGGGGGTTGCGGCCCCCTTTTTCGTGTACGTAATGTGATAACGCGCTGTACGTGTTATTATTCGCAAGGCGTTGTTCCCGCAATGCCCTAAAGAGGAACCCGAGGGTTCCCACCTTTTGGCGCCAATGAGCAGCTGACTGGTCATACAACTTAGATTCCCTTCCTCAAGTCGAGGAACTCTATGTGTACGACCTGGTTGCTGAGAAGCGCCGGGTTATTTTTTTATGAATGGAGGTAGGGAAAATAGCTAAGTCTGATGACACCCGCATCAACGACGAGATCACTGCATCTTCGTGCCGTTTGATTGGCGTCGATGGCTCTCAGCTCGGCCTGTTCGCCATCCGCGATGCCCAGCGCGTCGCCGACGATCAGGGTCTCGACCTAGTCGAGATCGCTCCCAACGCGGAGCCGCCGGTCTGCAAGGTCATGGACTACGGTAAGTTCAAGTACCAGCAGGCCATGAAGGCCAAGGCTGCTCGTAAGAACCAGTCCAAGGTCGAGGTCAAGGAAATGAAGTTCCGACCCAAGATCGACGTTGGCGACTACGAGACCAAGAAGGGCCACGTTCTGCGTTTCCTCAAGAAGGGCGCACGCGTTAAGATCACCATCATGTTCCGCGGCCGTGAGATGGCTCACCCGGAGCAGGGCCTTAACGTTCTCGAGCGTCTCGCCGAGGATCTCAAGCCTTACGCTACGGTCGAGTCCAAGCCTAAGATGGAAGGCCGTAACATGCTTATGCTGCTCGCCCCGATTAAGGGCGCCTTCGATGAGGATAAAGCGGCAAGCGATACCAAGTAACTAGTGTTCTGTAACCGATTAAGGAGTATTTCATGCCTAAGATGAAGTCCCACAGCGGCACCAAGAAGCGTTTCCGCAAGACTGGTACCGGCAAGCTTATGCGCGCCAAGGCTTTCAAGAGCCACATCCTGAGCAAGAAGTCCACCAAGCGTAAGCGTGGCTTCCGTCAGGAGACCGAGATCGCCGCTGCCGACCGCAAGGTCATCAAGTCGCGTCTCGCCTAAGTTCGCGTTCCCGTTTTTCGTTTTACCGTCTAGGAGTTGATAGAACATGGCACGTATTAAGCGCGCTGTTGCCGCCAAGAAGAAGCGCCGTACCGTTATGCATCGTGCGAAGGGTTACTACGGTGCCGCTTCGCGTACTTACAAGCATGCTAAAGAGCAGGTCCAGCACTCCCTGCAGTATCAGTATCGTGATCGCCGCAACAAGAAGCGCGAGATCCGTTCTCTCTGGATCACCCGTATCAACGCTGCTGCTCGCCTGAACGACATCTCTTACTCTCAGTTCATGCACGGCCTGAAGGTTGCCGGCATCGAGCTCGACCGCAAGGTCTTGGCTCAGATGGCTTACGAGGACATCGAGTCCTTCAACGAGCTGGCTACCATCGCCAAGAAGGCTCTCGAGGCCTAATAGATTCTCTTGAATCGCTAGGGGAGTGTCGCGTTGTGCGCGGCGCTCCCTCTTTTTATCTGAAGCGCTGGTTTATATAGCAAAAGCGCGGGTAGATAGACACTTACAGGTGACCGATCTTTATATATCTCTTAACCGAAGGGTCATCATCTGATACGTGCAGTATTTCTGCACCAGCCTTTCTATGACTTATATAGGAAGCAATGTATTATGTAGGACTTGTGAAGAGTGGAATTGACGTCCCGCGGGGGCCCTCCGGTCTGGCAATATATCTCCTTGCCGCGCGGCCCGGTGCAACCGGGAACCAGCGCAGGCGTGCACCTTGAGAACCGGATACTGCGAGGATGGACACTTCAAGTGTCGCATCCGGGCAGACATCGAACCATTTGAAATGGTCTAACTTGGATTTGTTTTTCGCAAGGCCGCCGAGAGGCGGCCCCGAGAAATTCCTTTTCCTATACTAAAACCATATGAATCGAACGG
>NZ_JBBNKO010000013.1:0-70771 GCF_040092945.1 Collinsella sp. CLA-AP-H1
CAGCCGACGCCGGCGTCGAAGAGCTCGACGGCCCGCCTCCTGGACTCCAGGTCGTGCTTCACCCTGAGGTCTATACTCATGGAAAACCTCCCATTTCCCGATGTCCAAGAAATGGGAGGCAGTTCACGTGTCTAACACGGGTCCCTTCTTTTAGATTATCTTGACAAATATGAGTTATCGAAAAACAATAACAACCATGGAAAACGATAAAGGATAGAAGGAACGATATGAGCGGTTTTTCTATCAAGCAGAACGGGGGTCCAATGAACGCATCAGCGATAAAGCTATCAAAGGTGTCAAAGCGCTATGGGAAACGGCGTGTGTTGCATGATGTTTCCTTCGAGGTGCACCAGTCTGAGCTCTGCGCCCTTGTTGGTGCAAACGGGGCTGGCAAAAGCACGCTTATTAAAATAGTGCTGGGCCTCTGTAAACCATCGTCGGGGAGCGTGGAGCTCTTTGGAGGCAAGTCGAAAAAAGAGCTGAGCCTGATGCGGACGCGTGTCGGCTATGTGCCAGATTCCAGCGGAGCATACCAATCCCTCAGTGCGGCTGAGAATCTTCGGATCCGATGTGCGGAATGGGGGCTTGATGAGAAACGTGAGGTTCCTCGCGTTTTGGGCCTAGTCGGGCTGGATGCCGATGAGAAAAAGAGTGTGAGCAGTTTTTCTCTGGGAATGAAACGGCGACTGGATATAGCTACGGCTTTGTTGGGCGACACCGACGTACTAATTTTCGATGAGCCGGCAAATGGATTGGATCCGTTGGGAATCGAGAGTATATGGACCCTTATCGGTCGATTGAATCGGGAGCAGGGCAAAACCATGCTTATCTCTAGCCACGACTTGGATGAGCTGGCATCGGTTGCAACAAGCTGCCTGTTTCTTCATGACGGCGAACTGCTGAAAAAGGAATCGATGGATGCCATAAGGGACGAGGCGCCATCCCTAAAAGAGTATTACAGGCGCTTGATGAAGGCGGTCTCGCTATGAAGCGGGCGATCCACCCCATAAAGGCAGATATGATGCGTTTGCACAGGATGTTTCCGGCGAAGTTTGGTCTTGCGCTTATTCTGGCGTTCGGCCTTCTCTTCGGTGTCTTTCTAAAAAACGGAACAACGTTGCTCGCCTTTGGCAATAGCGTTTTTGGGGAGGATATTGGTTTCTGCTGGAATGTAATCGATCCTTCTGCACCCGATGAGTCCCTTGTGCGCAGTGCTTTTGCCGGCACGTCTCTGTTCGTTCCGCTCATCGTTTGCCTGGCGATTTTACAGGAGCGCGGCTATGAAGAGGGACACCGAATTTCTTCAGCAAGAGGTCTTACCCGCTTTAATGGGGTCCTAGCACATGTGCTTTCGTTTGCTTTAATAATTGGCGTAGCATATAGCGCGCTTTGCCTTCTTCTTTTTGCAATAGCCATAATACGTGGAGGGCATAACCTCTCGCACGACATGCTGGCTGCATTTTTGCCTGCAATGATAGTCAACGCTGTATTGGTGATATCGGTTGCGCTGGAGACGGTGACCATCTATCGGATTACAGGCAGCGCTGTATTGAGCGGGGCTGCGATAATTATTGGATTTGTCATGAGCTTGACGCTCTACGGAACTTACCTTCAGACGCCCATACCGTCCTTGCGATGGATCTTCTTTCTTCCGGGGCCGTACCTTGGAGTCGGATGTGCCTTTGGGTATAGCGATATGGGTCAGCTGACACTTCTGGGATATGGCGTGGCAGCCAGCTGTCTATCGGTATTGATTTACGCTCTCGTGAGCTTTCGTGCTGGGGGTGTGCTCAATGGCTCGTCAGACTAGAAGATTCCTTCATTCAGAATTGAAGCATGTGAGCAAATGGACGTACGCCTTAATCCTGGTAATTTATGCGTGCATGGTGGTATTGCAGCTTAATTCTTTCCCGATGTGGTTCTGTAGCCTCCGTGAGAACAGTTTCTTGGGCTTTTTCCCAGACCCGACGCTTCGGCTATCGGCAGAGGATGTCCTTCTATTTGGTAATGCAGAGGTTTTTCGCGGTCTGCTGTTCAACGTAGCCCCGTTGGCTCATGCATTGTTCTTTCCGTTCATCGCGGCTTGCATTGTGCCTCGCTTTGTCAGTTCGGGCTTTATTGAGGAACCCTGGGGATTGTCGGAGGCTCGGGGAGGGAAGCGTGTGTGCGCTATCGTTGCGCGAGTGGCGCTGTCTTCTTTTGCCCTTTTGGGCGCGTTTATCTTGTCGAGTGTCGTTTTGTACTGTCTTAACTGCGTAATCGTTTTGGATGCTCAGCAGTATTTCAACCTGAATATATTTTGCTATCGACTTCTTCTGGCGAGTGTCGTCTGCCTTGCATACGTGGTCTCTTGCGTGATCGCTGTTTCCTATTTTGGGTCCGGCTTCGGTCCGATTGGCATGCTGTTGCTTGTCAACGTTGTAGCGATCTACATACAGCTCGGGGCCAATTCCATGCTTCCGCTTCCAGCCTCGATGCTCATGTGGATTTGCGGCGTGACCCCGTTGGGGAATAGTCAATGCATTTCGATTCTAATTGACTGCCTAATAAACGTAGCAAGCGTTTTTACCATTTGCTTTACCGTAGACCGATTACGGTCGAGATTTCTTTGATTGTTTGTGAGGGATGATCATACCGAGCATACCAAATACAGGGGGGGGCGGGCACCGTGGCTGGTGTCCGCCCCCCCCCTGGCATGGAAGGTTTAAGCCTGTGTGATTCGCGAGCTAGCGAGCCTGCTTAACCTTTGCCGCTGCCTCGACAAACGACTTCCACAGGGTAAAGTCGGTCTCGAGCGTCTTCCACGTGTACTCAGGGTGCCATTGCACGCCTAGACAGAATGGCTGGCCTTCGACTTCGATGCACTCGGGCACGCCATCGGTTGCCTTGGCGACCAGACGCGTGCTTTTACCCAGGCGATCGACACAGCAGTGATGTGCCGAGTTGGTCTGGATCAGCCTGTGCCCGCCAACCGCGCGCTCCAGAAGTGAGCCCGGCACGACCTCGACGGGATGCACGGGGTCGTTGAGCACGTGGGTATGGCGCCACTGCGTGCGGCCCTCGCGAGCGCCCAGGCTCGGCACGTCCATGCACAGGGTGCCGCCAGTGGCGACGTTGAGCAGCTGCGTGCCGCGGCAGGTGGTAAAGAGCGGCTTCTTGGCGCGAAGCACCTCGTTAACCAGCTTAAACTCAAAACGGTCGCGAATCTCGCAGCACAGCGTGGGATCGTAAGGACGCTCGTCGCCCCAACGTTTGGGGTTGACGTCCGGGCCGCCGGGAATAGCGACACCATCGGCGATTTCCGCGTAATGACGGATGACCTCAATGTCCTCGGTGATGGACATCTGCAGTGGCAGGCCGCCGGCGGCAAGGATGGCATCGACAAAGACGCTTGCGATTTCCTCGTTGGGAGAGAGCGTCTCGCTTAAAAACGGCTTTGCATCTTCCCAGCGCGGCGCGACGAGGATGAGCGGACGGTCGGCGGGGGCGACGTCGACGTGCGGGGTATAGGACGAGGAAGTACGTGTTCCGATCATAGGTGTTGCTTTCGAATCCGGGTGGACATGGCACAGGGGTGCGCGGGGCAAACGCTGGTGATGAATTTGCCCCGCGCGGCAATTGGGTTAGTGGCCCTTGATGGAGTTGAGGAAGTCCTGGGCGCGCTTGGTCTGGGGATGGTCGAAGAACTCGTCGGGCGTGCCGGTTTCCACGATCTGGCCGTCGGCCATAAAGACGACGCGGTCGGCTACGCGGCGGGCAAAGTTCATCTCGTGCGTAATAACGATCATCGTCATGCCCTGCTGCGCCAGACGGACCATGACCTCGAGCACCTCGTTGATCATCTCGGGGTCAAGGGCGCTCGTGGGCTCGTCAAAGAGCATGGCCTTGGGCTGCATGGCGAGTGAACGGGCGATGGCCACGCGCTGCTGCTGGCCGCCCGAAAGCTGTGCGGGCACCTTGTCGGCCTGCTCGGCAACGCCCACGCGGCTCAGCAGGTCCATGGCGCGCTCGCGGGCCTCATCTTTGGAGACACCCAGCACATCGACCGGTCCCAGCATGACGTTCTGCAGCACCGTCATATGTGCAAACAGGTTGAACTGTTGGAACACCATGCCCAGTTCGGCACGCATGCGGGCAAGATCCTTGCCTTCCTGCGGCAGGGGCTCGCCCTCGATGAGGATCTCGCCCGAGTCGATGGTTTCCAGGCGGTTGATGGTGCGGCACATGGTCGACTTGCCCGAGCCCGAGGGGCCAATCACCACGACGACCTCGCCGCGGTCGACCGACAGATTGATGTCGTTGAGGACGTGCAAGTCGCCGTAGTGCTTATCGACGTGCCTGAGCTTGATCAGCGGCTGATTGCCGGTAGAAGAAGTGCTCTGTGCCATGGTGCTCGGCTCCTTATGACTCGAAATGGTAAAGCGTTAGCGGATGATGGTCACGCCGGTCTTGTGCGAAACGTAGACAGCGGCCTTGTTAATCGCGACGTTGATGAGGATATAGATGACCGCGATCACCAGGTAGACCGACACAAGGGCGTCGTAGTTGGTGATGAGCACGCGGGCATTTTGCATGAGGTCGGGGTAGCTCACCACGTAGGCGACGGTGGTGTCTTTGACTACGACCACAAGCTGCGAAATCAACGACGGGATAATAAACCGAATCGCCTGCGGCAACACGATTTTAAAGGTGATTTTAGCTTTGGAGAGACCGAGCGCCTGGGCCGCCTCGACCTGCCCGCGCGGTACGGCGTTGACGCCGGCGCGGAAAATCTCGGCCAGCACGCCGGCGGCAGCGAGCGCGACGGGAAGCGTGAGCATCCAAAACGACGGCAGCGCGATCTTGTACTGGGGCAGCACCAAAAAGAAGAAGTAGATAAACAGCAGGCTCGGTACGCCGCGGAAGAAATCGGTGAGCACGCGGCAGACCAGCTGCAGCGGCTTAATGTCGCTGGTACGGCCGAGCATAAGGGCTAAGCCCAGCACCAGCGCGATGGCGCCGGCGGTGAGTGCGACTTTAACGGTGCCCTCAAAGCCGGCAAGCAGGAACTTCCAGGTGGTGAGGTGCGTAAAGAAATACCAATAGTGGACCGAAAGCTGGCCGGTCACATAAAAGCGCTGCAGTACCAGGACGACGAGTGCGGCGACGGCAACAAGCGAGATGGCGGTGCCGATGCGAATCTTGGCGAGCATCTTGGGGCCGGGAGCCTCGTAGAGCGCATCGCGCATGGTAAGCGCAGGGGAGGAGTTCTTGCTCATCGGAGGATCCTCACCTTCTTATCGATGTAGTTGCCAATGTGGCTCACCACAAAGGCCGTGCCCAGGTAGCCGAGCGCCGAGATAAAGAACGCGGCGACGCCGCCGAGCGAGCGCGTGTTGATGTAACTCACCACGCCGGTGAGCTCCTGCGGTTTAAGCGGCACCTGACTGCCGAGCGCGGTGGTGAGCATGACGGCGATAAAGAGGTTGGTCATGGGCAGTACGCTCGAGCGCAACGCCTGCGGAATCACGATCTTGGCGAGGATACGGTTAAAGCTCATGCCCAGCGAGCGGGCGGCTTCCACCTGGCCGACGCCGACGGTGTTGATGCCGCTCATAAAGTTCTCGGAGCCAAAGGCCGAGCCCAAAAGGACCGTGGCGACGATAACGCAGGTGCGGTAGGGCAGAACGACCTTGAGCGGCGGCAGCGCATAGACGACGATGATGAGCAGCGCGATGCCGGGGATATTACGGAAGACCTGGACATACAGGTCGCCAAAGACGCGCAGCGGCTTGAGCGGCGACACGCGCATCACGGTGACGGCGACGGCCAGCACCATGGCGATGGCAAACGACTCAAGCGTCATGCCCCAGGTTGCTAGCAGCGCGTCGATATAGTTCTGGCCATAGAGCGACCAGAGTTCGGAGAGACTCATGCGGACCTCCCGCCGATAAGGAAAGAGGCTCCCGTGTGTACGGAAGCCCCGACAACTCAGTGAGGAAACAGTTTACCGCAATAAAGCGGATCGTGCGTTTCCATATGGTTTCGTTGCGGCCGTTACCAGGCTCGCTGACTAGGCGCCGATCTCGGGCAGCTCGGGAACATTGGTGTCGCCCGTACGGTCGCCGATGCAGATCTGCCACAGCTCGGTCCAGGTGCCATCGTCCTCGATCTTCTTAAGGAAGTCGTTGACAAAGGCGACGCCGTCGGAATCGAGCGGCAGGCCGATGCCGTAGGGCTCCTTGCTGCCGAAGGGCTTGCCGGCGATCTTGTACTTGCCGGGCTCGCGGACCAGGGCGCTCTGCTGCATGTTGTTATCGATGACGTAGGCGTCAACGCGGCCCTGCTGGAGTGCCTGGCGGGCCTCCTCGTCGGTCTTGAACTCCTGCTGGCTGGCCTTGGGGGCGAACTCCTCCAGGATGGCGGGGCCGTTGGAGCCGGACTGGACGGCGACGTTCTTGTCGGCCAGGTCGTCGACGCTCTTGATGTCGTCGTTATCGGCGAGCACCAGGATGGCCTGCTGCGTGTAGTAGTAGGGGCCGGCGAAGGAGACGAGCTTCTTGCGCTCGTCAGTGATGGTGTAGGTGGCAAAGACGGCGTCGACCTGGCCGTTCTGCAGGACGGACTCGCGCGTGTCCGAGGTCACCTGGGTGATCTCGACCTTGTTCTCGCCCAGAATGTAGTTGGACAGGAGCTGCGCGATACCGGCATCGAAGCCGCGGGTCTGACCGTCTTTCTCGTTGAGGAGGGAGAAGAGCGTGGAGGTCTGAACGCCACCGATCTTAAAGACGCCGGCGTCCTTGACGGCCGTGGCCCAGGTGCTGGCGGCGATGGCGTCGTCATCGGCCTTGGGGCCGTTGTCGACGAGCTTGTCGAATGCCTTGGCATCGAGCGTAGCGGAAACCTCGGTATCCTCGGAGCCCTTGGAGGAGCCGGCGGCGGAACCCTTGTCGGCCTCGGCGCTGGTGTCGGAGCAGCCGGCAAGACCAAGGCCGGCGACGGTTGCGAAGGTAGCGGCGACAAAGCCGCGGCGGTCGAGAACGACCTGCTGGGAGAGGTTCTTGCTCATGGTAGAACACCTTTCTCAATAAAATCCCTAGCGGTTGAGTAGAGTTATACCCTATCGCGCTCAAATGGGTCAACACGAAATAACTCAGAAACATACTTACCTTATGGGTAATTCTACCTACCAAAAAGGGACAGGCACCTTTGTGGTGGTTCTTGCAGATGTGACGGCCTGCCTCGCTGCTTTGTCTCAATCTGTAACATCTGGAGGGCCAAAAGGTCTCTATCTGTTACAGATTGAGACAAAGGTCAGGGACTAAGACGTCTTGTCTAGATCTGTAACAGTTAGACGGGAATTCGGGCCCTAGATGTTACAGATCGAGATAATTGAGTTGGGAAAATAAAAACCTCCGCAGGGGTGCTTTCCTTGCGGAGGTTTTCTTACTCGTTGAGTAGTCTTGCGGCTTCGGCAGCCATGTTCTCGACCGTCATGCCGTTCTGCGCGAGCAGTTCGTTGGGGTCGTAGCGGTCGGGGAAGCCCTTGGCGATGCCAAAGGTGCGCGTGCGCATTGGCGTGCAGGCCAAGTAGCACGCGACACGCTCGCCCCAGCCGCCGTCCAAGATGCCGTCCTCGAGGGTGACGACAACGCGATGCTCGGCGGCAAGGCTGTCGAGGAACTCGCGGTCAAGCTCGGTTGCAAAGCGCGGGTTGACGAGCGTGGCCTCGATGCCGTACTCGGCAGCCAAGCGGTTTGCCACGCGCTCGCCCAGTTCAAAGAAGTCGCCAAGCGCGAGCACGGCCACATCGCGGCCCTGACGCGCGACGTTGTAGCGCACGACGCTGTAATCGGCGCCCTCGGCGGGCGCCAGATCGGGACGGCTTACCAGGCCGATGCCCGGTACACGAATCGCCACGGGATGCTCGCGGTGGTCGAGCGACCAGCTCAGCATGGACAGATATTCCTCCATGCAGGCCGGCGCCAAGTAGTGCATGTTGGGAAGACCGCCCAGCATGGAAATATCAAAGAACGAGAGGTGCGTCTCGGACGTGGTGCCAAAGATTGACGCACCAAACACCAAAATGGTTGCGGGGGCGTCGTTGAGGCATAGGTCGTGCCACAGCTCGTCGTAGGCGCGCTGCAAAAACGTACCGTACACACCAAAGACTGGCTTGGCGCCCGAGCGCGCAAGCGCGGTGGCAAAGGTCACGGCGTGCTCCTCGGCAATGCCCACATCGACGAACTGTTTGCCGGCGGCAGCGCGAAGCTCGGGTGTAAAGCCCATGATGTAGGGCGTGGCGGCCGTGATGCCAACGACCTGTGGATCGCGCTCGATGGCGGCGCTGAGCGCCTCGCCCGTAATGTCAGCATAGGTGCGCGGCGCAGGCTCGCTTGGATGGCCCGGGCAGAGCTTGCGGCCGGTCGCCATGTCAAACGGACCCACGTGGTGCCAGCGTTCGGGGTCGCTCTGGGCCGGCTCAAAGCCCTTGCCCTTGGCGGTGGAGACGTGCAGCACGATGGGATGATCGATATTGCGCAGTTCCTGCAGCGCGTCGACCAGGGCCAACACGTCGTTGCCGGCGTCCAAATAACGGTAGTCGAGTCCCATCGCGCGGAAAACGTTGCGCTCACAGGTGCCGTTGCTGGTGCGCAGCTCGGCCAGATTGCGATAGAGGCCACCGTGGTTCTCGGCGATGGACTGGTCGTTATCGTTGACGATGATGATCAGGTTGCTGTCGAGCTCGGCGGCATTGTTGAAGCCCTCAAACGCTAAGCCGCCCGAAAGCGAGCCGTCGCCAATGATGGTGATGACGTTGTAGCTGTCGCCCGCCAGATCGCGGGCGTGTGCCAAGCCGCAGCCCAGGCTCACCGATGTGGAGGTGTGGCCCATGGCGAACAGGTCGTGCTCGGACTCGTCGGGATTGGCAAAGCCAGAAGCCTCGCCAAAACGTTCCGGATCGATATAGGTATACGCGCGCCCGGTCAGCGCCTTGTGGGCGTAGGTCTGGTGCGAAACGTCAAAGACAATCTTGTCGATAGGGGAGTTAAACACGCGATGAAGCGCAACCGTAAGCTCAACGACGCCCAGGTTGGGGGCAACGTGTCCGCCGACAGCGGCTGAGCTTTCGAGGATGGCGTGGCGAATCTCGCCGCAGAGCAGCGGAAGCTCGGCGCGGTCGAGAGCCTTGACGTCCTCGGGCGTTGTCGTTTGCGTAAGCAGCATCGTTGTGGGTTACTCCATGCGAATCGAGCGCCGGCGCTCCCTCGGCCGACACAATTGCACAAGACAGTCTCGCACATTTTGGCGTTTGATATGTGACGGCGGCGCGGTAATTCGACAACTGGTGGGGCAAAACGTTTTGTCCGATGCCATACTGATAGATTCGATGATGATTTTTTCAATACGTGCAGGCCGTGGCTTGCCGCCGTGAGCCGCTGGAAGGAGGCAGCATGTCCGATGCCGTTCGTGCCGAGAAAATCGCGCACGAGGTCGACGATGCCGCCCGCCAGCTCGCCCAGGCGGGCCGCTTGGACCTGACACGCGAGTTTATCCAGCATGGCGACGTGACGGTCTATGCACATGTGACCTCGGTGGCACGGGCAAGTCTGTCCTTTGCCGAGCACTTGGGCCGTGCTGGCATTTCGATCGACCGCGCCTCGCTGCTGCGCGGAGCCTTGTTACACGATTACTTTCTCTATGACTGGCACGATCCCGATCCGAGCCATCGCCTGCACGGATTTCGGCATCCGTTTTTTGCCCTGGCGCGTGCCGAGGAAGATTTTGAGCTGACGTTGCGCGAGCGGAATATCATCGGGCGGCATATGTTTCCGCTGGTGCCCGTGCCGCCGACGTGTCGCGAGGCGTGGATTGTTTGCCTGGCGGATAAATGGTGTGCTCTGCGTGAGACGGTCGCCGGCCGCCTGCCGCGCAAAGGCGGCGCGAACGATTCGAACGAGGGCTCGAGTGACGGCTCGAGCAAAGATTCGAGCGAGAAGAGGAGAGGGTAGACGGTGGGGACCGCGATCGACATGGCATTTGGCGGCGTGACGCTTGCCGCCTGCCCACTCTCGGCACTGGTGCTCTCGTTTGCCTTTTACGGGTTTTGCGGTTGGGCATGGGAGTCGACAGTATGCGCCATGCTCAATCACGGACGATTTGCCAACAGTGGCTTTTTGCTGGGGCCGTGCTGCCCCATCTATGGTGCGGGCGGCATTGCCTGCTGGCTGCTGTTGCGTGGGATTCCGGATGCCTCGAGCCAGTTTGTCGCTGCAGCGCTCGTATGCAGCGTGATTGAGTACAGCGTAGGCGTGCTGTTGGAAAAAACAACGGGCGCTCGCTTTTGGGATTACTCGCACCTGCCGTTTAACTTGCACGGACGCATCTGTCTGTACTGGGCCTGCGCGTTTGGCTTGGGTGCGTTGTGTATTTGCCGTTTAGTGGAGCCGGCATTGCTGGGGCTGCTTGGCCATCTGCCGGTGCTGATTGTGCGGCTGTCCGCCTTTATCGCCGCGGTCGCGATGATGGTCGACGCGGTGTGCTCGTTGGCGAGCTGGCGGCGTCTGTCTGATCAGCTGGAGCGGGTCCGGGCCGACCTTGCCGACCGCATCAATGAGTCGCTTGCCGATGCCTCGGACTCAGTGCTCGAACGTATTCCCGATTCTACGATTGACTCGGTAGCACAGACGCACATCCGTAGCCGTGCCGTTAACGCGTGGCTGGCCGAGCTGGGTGACGCCGCGCTCGATGCCCTGCGCGAGAAGGCTTCGATGCCGACGTTTATCGCGGATGGTGCTCGCGGCTTGGCGCTTGCCGCCCGCCGCGTGGCCGATGCCGCGCCGAGTATGTCGCGTCCGTCGCTCAGTCGTCGCCTTGCCGGCAAGCGCATGGGCCGTCCGGTGCCGAGCGTGTCACTCAGCCGCCGCGACCTGCGCTTTTTCAATGCCTTCCCGCGCCTGCGCATCAATCGCTACGAAGGTGTCATTCGAGCAACTAATCTCCGCGACCGCGCCCACGAGCTGTTTCGGCGCTAGCCGGGACGGGTGTGCTCGCGGCCGCCTTGCTCGCGTATTTCCCCTTCGTTTCGCGTCCGTTGCCGCGCCGTTTCCAAGATTGCGGCACCGTTTCCATTCGACAACGCCGCGTTTAACAACGCCGTATCTGGTCTACACCAGTTGCCCCTCGGCCGCATTATGGGCGCCGACAACGTTCATGCGATCAAGGGGGAGCGAATGTACGATACGGGATCGACAACGTTTATGCTCGTCTGCACCATGCTCGTGTTTTTAATGACACCGGGCTTGGCGTTTTTCTATGGCGGCCTGTCCAGGCGCAAAAATGTCATCAACACCATGCTCATGTGCTTTGGCGCCATTGGCCTGGTTGGTGTGCTGTGGATTGTTGCCGGCTGGTCTCTGGCCTATGGCGGCGACGGTTCCAGCCCGTTTATTGGAGGCCTTGAACAGCTGCTGTGCCTGCCGGTACTCAACCAGATGCTGCAGGCGGCCGAGGGCAATGCCGCGGACGGTGCCGTCTACCCTCAGATCATCAACATCGCCTTCCAGATGGCGTTTGCCATGATCACCGCCGCTATCGTCACGGGCAGCCTGGCCGGCCGCGTTAAGTTTGGTGCCATGGCGGCCTTCCTGGGCATTTGGCTGCTCGTGGTCTATGCGCCGCTTGCCCACATGGTTTGGGGCGGCGAGGGCTCCTTTATCGGCGACATCATCGGCGCGCTCGACTTTGCCGGCGGCGACGTGGTGCACATCTCGTCCGGTCTGACGGGTCTGATTCTTTGCTTGATGCTCGGCCGTCGTCGCGGTTTTGGCATGGTGAGCTATCGCCCGCATAACGTGCCGTTTGTGGCGCTGGGCGCCGGCTTGCTTTGGTTTGGCTGGTTTGGCTTTAACGGCGGCAGCGAGTTTAAGGCCGACGCCGTGGCGGCGCTCGCCATCCTCAACACCGTGACGGCTAGCGCGGCGGGCATGGTCTCGTGGCTTGCCGTCGAGCGCGCGCACACCGGTCGCCCCACGCTGGTGGGCGCCAGCACCGGTCTGGTTGCGGGCCTTGTGGTGGTCACGCCGGGTGCGGGCTTTGTCGAGCCGTGGGCGGCGCTGGTCATGGGCCTGATCGTATCTCCCGTCTGCTACCTGGCCATCAGCCATCTTAAGACCAAATTTGGCTACGACGATGCGCTCGACGCGTTTGGCTGCCACGGCATCGGTGGCATCCTGGGCGGCGTGCTCACGGGGCTGTTCTGCGTGCCGGAGCTCTCGTGGACCGGTAAGGGCGGCCTGTTCTACACGGGCGATGTCTCGCTGCTCATCTCGCAGATTTTGGGCATTGTGGTGACGGTCGCTATTGTACTGGTGCTCGACTTGGTGATCGCCGCGGTGGTCAAGGCGCTGTTCCACGGCAGCCTGCGCGTGGACGAGGCCGACGAGGCGCTGGGCATGGATGCGAGTCAACACGGCGAAAGTGCGTATCCCTCCTTCTCGGGACTTGACTAGCGGCTTCCCCAGGCTCCGCACCTTGCCCTTCAAACCGTCGCGCGGCTTCCCCAGGCACCGCACCTTGGGTTTCAAACCGTCGCTTGCGTACAAAAGTACGCGGCGCCCCTCTTTCAACCCAATCTGCGGCACCTGGGAAACCCGCGTCATTGAATGGCAATTCATTTATTTGATAAAGAGAGGAATTCATTATGAAAAAGATCACGGCTATCGTGCGCCAGGAGAAGCTTGAGGTTCTTAAAGACGCGCTGTTTGCTGCCGATGTTCGTGGCATGACTATCAACCAAGTGCAGGGCTGCGGCGCGCAGCATGGCTGGAAGGAATACGTGCGCGGCAACGAGTTGCTTGTCAACACGATCCCTAAGGTGCAGTTCACGCTCATTTGTGCCGATGAGCATGTTGACGGCATTGTCGACATCATCTGCAACGCCGCCCGCACCGGTGCCGTCGGTGACGGCAAGATTTGGGTCGAGCCGGTCGAAGAAGTCATCCGCATCCGTACCGGCGAGCACGGCCCCGCCGCGGTGTAGGATCGACCACCTGTCATTCGCAACGTTAAAATGCTGCAATGAGGCACAAGACTTGCGTTGCGGATGGACGGATTATGGGTCGTAATAAATATCCCGAGGAGACGGTCGCGAAGATTCTCGACGCGGCGCTGGAGCTATTCTGCGCACAGGGTTATGAGGGGACGAGCATTCAAGATATCGTCGACCGCCTCGATGGCATGACCAAGGGTGCTATCTATCATCACTTTAAGAGCAAAGAAGAGATTTTCAACGCCGCATTTGATCGGGCAATGGCTCCGATTGTTGAGCGCCGCCGCGCGACACTCGGTGCTGGCAATATGACGGGAGCCCAAAAGCTCAAACGACTTTATGCGCCCGAGTCCGTCGTTCCGCAAATCGATCTATGGGCTCGCATGCATCCTGCGGCAGATCCGGTGAAAAGCTCGCGGCTGCTGGCGATGCAGTACCAAGGTTCGTTTGACGAGTCGGCCGATGGCTATCTCCTGCCAGTGATCGAGGAGGGCATCGCCGACGGCTCCATTGCGTGTGCATGCCCACGCGAAGCGGCGGAGGCGGTATCGTTGTTGGCGAATCTTTGGCTGTTGCCGCTGTTCCGTCCGCTTGAGAACAAGGGTCGAATGCTCGCTCGCGCGCAATGTTTGGCGCAGATGGCGGCCGCGGTGGGGCTCGATTTGGGTAATGAAGTGCTCCAGACAACGGCTCAGATATGGGACGTATGGAACCGTGCTGGGTGGTAATATAGATACTGACGGTATGTAATTGATTTGTAAGGGTAGCCACGGCTGCCCTTTTCAAGTCATTAAATACATACTAATGGTATGTATAGGGGGCAGGCTTATGGCTGGAATGCGGAGGAGTAGCGTCTCGTTGACGCAAAAAACAGTGCAATCTATCAGGCTTTTCGGTCTTCTTGTTGCACAGCTGTGCGCGTATTCGATGTTGTCGGCACTGTGCTTTGCGTGCCCGCTTTACTTGTTCGACTGCAGCGGCTCATCAACGTTATATGGTGCCGTCGCGGCGATAGCGTTCGTGCCGGGCGTGCTTGCGACTCCGGCTGGCGGAATCTTGGCGGATCGCGGAAGTCATCGCGGGGCCCTTGTGGTGCTCGGCATTGTTCTGATGGCTGCATCACTGTTGTTTATCCCCATGAAGCGTTCGCTGCCTCTTGCCGTTGTCGTGGTAGCAATGCTTTGCGTCCAATATGGCATCCAATCGCTGCTGAAACCGATGCTTCAAATTGAGACGGTGCGCATGACGGGCCCAGAAAAGGTTGAGCGTGCCACTGCGTTGGTCTCGCAGATAACCATGGCGAGCAATATCTTGGGGCCTGTAGTCGGGACGGCAGTCTATGGGTGCTTTGGTATCGATGCTCTATGCGAAACCGCGGCGTTGACGTTTGCGATGTCAGCCCTACTGTTCGGGGGCGCACTCAAGCAAAATGCCTCATCTGGAATGACAGGGGACAGTACGACTTGCTCGACATGCCGAAGCGATTTTCGGGAGTCGATTCGGTACCTGTTTCAAAACGCATCATTGCTCGTTGTGTTTTTGCTTGCGGCTATTTTGAACCTTGCGTTAGTTGGGTTAACGATTGGTGCTCCCGTTATTGTTGCAAAGCATCTCGGAATGCAATCATCCTTTGTTGGGATTATTGAGGTGGCTATGGGCTTAGGCGGTCTTGTCGGCAGTGGTTTGGTCGGTATTTGGCCGCATCGTTTTTCCTTCAAGGGCATATGTCGATATGTTGCGATGATTTGTTTTGGAGTCGTACCGATTATTGTCACGCTACTGAGCGGTCCTGATGAATTAGCGTTTGCCGCGCTTGCGGCCGGCTCGGCATGGGTCATGGCGTGGGCAAGCATTGCATCGGTCGAAATTGTTTCATTTGTTCAGCGGTCAGCGCCAAAGGAACTCTGCGGAAAAGTGCTGGCACTCGTTTATATGATGCCTTCCTGTGCAACGCCTATTGGCCAATTGGTTTACGGGCTCGCATATGATCGATGGACACCGGCGATTGTATTCGCAGGCATGTTTGCGGTGCTGACGTTGACGACGGCGCTGTTTTATCGGCTGAAAAGTCGCTTATGGCGAATGTCTTAAGGCGCTGGGGCACCGTGAATTTGTGAAGGCAGTGGCGCGTCGCGCCGTGACGGCATTGTTTGGGCATGCCTCTCCTTCGTCTACAATATCGTGCAGACGAAGGAGAGGCATGCCCATGATCAAGATGTTCGCGAGTGATTTAGACGGAACGCTGCTGAACGCCCTGCACGAAGCGGATGGGACCATCCGCCGTGCCATTCGCGAGCTGACCGAGGCTGGCCTGCATGTGGTTCCCGCGACCGGGCGCTCGACGCTGCCGGTCGGCGAGCATGGCTTTACGGGCCTGGCGCTCGATGCCTGCTGCTCTAACGGCTCCATTGTGCGCGACAGTCATGGCGAGGTGCTCAAGACCTGGACCATCGATCCGCAGATCACCGAGGAGCTGCTCAAGGAGTTCCCGGACATTTGCTTTGATTGCTCCACGCCCGATGGCATGTTCTCGAGCGGCTCGTTCGAGATGCATCAGGCGGGCTTTAAAAAGGACAGTCCTATCAAGCGCATCGTGATGCGCGGCATGCGTGCACGTGGCGGGTATCACGAGGAACAGTATTTCGACCAGTCGATCGGTGACATTCTGCGCCACGATGTGTGCAAGATCAACTGCCGTGTGATCTCGCCCGAGCTGGAGCGCGACCTTAAGGCGTATTTGGCCGAGCGCTCGGACCGCGTGGTCAACGCGCCGTTTGACCCGGTGATGTTTGAGATCACGGATGTGGCATGCAACAAGGGCGAGAGCGTGGCCTGGCTGGCGGGCTACTACGGCATTGCCGAGGACGAGGTCGCGGTCTACGGCGACGGCGGCAACGACATTGCCATGCTCAAACGCTTCCGCCACAGCTACGCGACCAAAAACGCAAGCGAGGCAGCCAAGGACGCCGCGAGCGCAACTATCGGCAGTTGCATGGTCCACGCCGTTCCCAAACACATGCTTGCCACCATGCACAAGCAGAATTCCTGCACCGTAATCGAATAATGTGACAAAGGGACAGCCCCTTTGTCACAGGTGACGCTGGTCTCTTGAAATACGAACAAACATTCGCATATCTAACTGCGCTTTGATAGAATTGATACTGTTGGCGGCAGTTCCATGTGCCGGGCAACGCCCTCCATCTGATGGGAGGTGATGCCCATGACCGATCTGATTGATTTCGTGAGACTTCTGACCGCTTTGGTCTCGTTCTCCACGGCGCTCGTCGGGCTTTCCGAGGCACTCAAGCAACGTTCGAAGCAACGTAAAAGGGGTCGCCGCCGCTAAGGCGTTGACCCCTTAATCCAAGCAACGGCGCTGCCCAGCTTTCCAGAACTTGGACTGCCGTCGACACTATTCTACCCACGAATGACATTTTGAACAATCGGCAATGCCGCTCCAAAAGCCAGGCACAACTGGCACAACCTAGGCGGTCGCTGAATGTGACAAAGGGACTGCCCTTTGTCACATTCCAAATATTGCCTTTACGTGTTGATACACACGGTGTGCAATAATACTCGCACTGTGCAATAGCGTACAGTCTGAGTAACAAGGAGGACGCTTGTCCCAGCTCGAGAAATGTGATCGCCGGTCCCTTCGCTCGCAGCGCGCCCTTCGCCAGGCGCTTGCCAGCGAGCTTGCCGAAAGCGGCGACCTTTCGCGCATTAACGTCGCGTCGCTCACCGAGCGCGCCGGTCTTACGCGTCGAACGTTCTATTCGCACTACCGCGATATCCCCGACTTTATCAGTCAGATCGAGGACGGCCTGCTTGCCGAGATTCGCGAGCGGGTGGAGCTTATCACCGCAGCTCAATTACCCGATCTTTACCGCAACATCGACGAGCTCGAGCCGGCACCCGGTTCGGTTGAGCTGCTTCGCTATCTTGCGGCTAATCGCGACCTTATCGGGGCCCTACTGGGCCCGGGCGGCGACTCCGCCTTTATTAAAAAGATCATCGATACCGCACGCGAGGCCGTGGTGCCGCGTGCACAGACGGGCATCTTGGGCCTGGCACTGGGCACCTTCTTTGACTACTACGTTACCTATGTCGTGAGTGCCGAGGTCGGCCTGATTCAGCGCTGGTTTGAGCGTGGGCTCACCGAATCGCCCGAGACCATGGCGCGCATTATGACGGTTATCGCCTTTGTGCGCCCCGGCGACCTGTATGGCCAACCCATCGATATCAACGTGCCGGAATACGGCATGAAGCTATTGAATCTGCAACTCGAGGACGCGGTCGACACCATCGCAACCGTCGAGTCCAACAACTAAGAGGAGAGACAATGAGCAAACTCGTCGAGGGCATCAAGGACCGCATGGTCGCTGCCGCACGCGAGGCCGCGCCCGCCGTGGTGGACGCCGCGCAGAAGGCCGCGACCGCAGCTGCCGAGAAAGTTGCCGAGGCAGTTGCCGATGCCAAGAACGCGGCAGGGGAGACGTCCGTCGCTAGCGAGCTCGCCACTGCCGCTGAGCCCGTAGCCGCCGCCCACGCCCCCGAAGGCGCGATCTTCAACCCCGAGAACGCTCGCGGCAACCTGCACCTGGGCATCGACGTGGGCTCCACCACCGTTAAACTTGCCGTGCTCAACGACGACAACCAGATCGTCTACGCCAAGTACCAGCGCCACCACACCGACGTCCGTGCCTGCGCCCGCGACCTGTTCGAGGGCGCTGCGACCGTGCTGCCGACGGCCCAGATGACCTGCGCCATCACCGGCTCGGGCGGCCTTCTGCTGTCCCAGTGGCTCGACCTGGAGTTTGTCCAGGAGGTCATCGCCAGTAAGCGTGCCGTCGAGACCCTCATCCCGGCCACCGATGTCGCTATCGAGCTGGGCGGCGAGGACGCCAAGATCATCTACTTCGATAACGGCATCGAGCAGCGCATGAACGGCACCTGCGCCGGCGGCACGGGTGCGTTCATCGACCAGATGGCAACCCTGCTCCACACCGACGCCAGCGGCCTCAACGAGCTCGCGGCCAACGCCACCACCATCTATCCCATCGCCAGCCGCTGCGGCGTTTTTGCCAAGACCGACGTGCAGCCGCTGCTCAACGAGGGCGCCCGCCCCGAGGACGTGGCCGCCTCCATCTTCCAGGCTGTCGTGACCCAGACCATTTCGGGCCTGGCGTGTGGCCGTCCCATCCGCGGCAACGTTGCCTTCCTGGGCGGCCCGCTGCAGTACCTCTCCGAGCTGCGCCACCGCTTCTACCTCACGCTCAACCTGGACGAGGAGCACCGCATTGTGCCCCAAAACGCCCACCTGTTTGTGGCGAGCGGCGCCGCCATGGCGCACGAGTCCAACAAGCTCAGCACGTTCCCGCAGCTCATCGAGGCCATCGATGCCCTGGGTGACACACAGGGTGCCGAGGTCGAGCGCCTGGATCCGCTCTTTGCCACCGACGAGGACTTTGCCGAGTTCAAGACCCGCCACGACCAGGAAGTCGTCCCCAAGGGCAAACTCGAAGGCTACACCGGCCGCGTGTTCATCGGCATCGACGCCGGTTCCACCACCATGAAGGCTGCGCTTGTGGGCGAGGACGGCCAGCTGTTGCACACCTGGTACGGCAACAACAACGGCGACATCCTGGGCACGGCCAAGGTCATCATGGCCGATTTCTACAACCACATCCCCGCCGGCTGCACCATAGGCCACGTGACCACCACGGGCTACGGCGAGGCGCTGCTCATCGAGGCCCTCAAGGCCGATTCCGGCGAGATCGAGACCGTCGCGCACCTGCGCGGCGCCAAGGCGTTCCTGCCCGGCGTCGAGTTCATTCTGGACATTGGCGGCCAGGACATGAAGTGCCTGCGCGTCAAGGACGGCGTCATCGAGCACATCATGCTCAACGAGGCCTGCTCGTCGGGTTGCGGTAGCTTTATCGAGAGCTTCGCCGTCTCTATGAACATGGACGTGCGCGCGTTCGCCAACGCCGCCATCCATGCCAAAGCCCCGGTCGACCTGGGAAGTCGCTGCACGGTCTTTATGAACTCGCGCGTCAAGCAGGCGCAAAAGGAAGGCGCCACGGTGGGCGATATCGCGGCAGGTCTGTCCTATTCCGTCATCAAGAATGCCCTGTTCAAGGTCATTAAGCTGCGCGATCCCAAGGAGATCGGCAGCCAGGTAATCGTCCAGGGCGGCACCTTTATGTCCGATGCCACGCTGCGCGCGTTTGAGCAGCTCACCGGCGTTCATGCCGTGCGTCCCGACATCGCCGGCTGCATGGGCGCCTACGGTGCGGCCCTGCTCGCCCGCGATCGCGCCGGCGCCGACGGCACCTCGACCATTCTTTCGGCTGAGGACATCGCGCACCTCACCGTGACGCAAAAGCATGTCCGCTGCGGCCGTTGCTCCAACAACTGCCAGCTTACCGTCAACGACTTTGGCGGTGGCAGGCGCTTCATTACCGGCAACCGCTGCGAGAAGGGCGCCGGCCACAAAAAGCAGAAGACCGAGGCCCCCAACCTCTTCAAAAAGAAAAACGAGCTGCTCTTTAACCGTGAGGTGCTGAGCCCCGACGAGGCCCCGCGCGGCACCGTCGGCATCCCGCGCGCACTCAACATGTACGAGAACTACCCCTTCTGGCACGCGTTCTTTACGCGCCTGGGCTTTAGCGTGCAGCTGTCCGACCAGTCGAGCAAGAAGACCTACCAGGCGGGCATCGAGTCCATGCCGTCCGAGAGCGTGTGCTACCCGGCAAAGATGAGCCACGGCCATGTGATGAACCTTATCGACCGCGACGTCGACTTTATCTGGATGCCGTGCGTGCGCTGGGAGCGCAAGGAGGACCCGACTGCCGGTAACTGCTATAACTGCCCCATCGTCATGAGCTACCCCACGGCGCTGGCGCTCAACATCGACGAGATCCGCGAGCAGAACATCGAGTTCCTGTATCCGTTTGTGCCCTATCACGACAAGACCGAGCTCAAGCGCCGTCTGTACCAGGTGCTCGCCGTCGACCGTGTGGCCGATGCGCAAGCCGGTCGCGGTCGCGTGCGCGGACCCAAGATCACGCGCTCCGAGGTCGATGCCGCCGTCAACGCTGCCTTTGAGGCCGATGCGCGCTTCCACGAGGATATCCAGACCATGGGCGAGGAGGCCCTTAAGTGGGTCGAGGACCACGGCGGCCACGGCATTGTGCTCGCCGGCCGTCCTTACCACAATGACCCCGAGATCAACCACGCCCTGCCTGAGCTTATCTCGAGCTTTGGCTTTGCGGTCTTTACCGAGGATTCGCTCGCGCATCTGGTAAAGCCCGAGCGTCCGATTCGCGTCGTCGACCAGTGGATGTACCACAGCCGCCTGTATGCCGTCGCCCGTTTTGTGACGATGCGCAACGACCTAGACCTGATCCAGCTCAACTCTTTCGGCTGCGGCCTGGACGCTCTGACCACCGACCAGGTGCAGGAGATTCTGGAGGCCAGCGGCAAGATCTACACCGTGCTCAAGATCGACGAGGTGTCCAACCTGGGCGCCGCGCGCATCCGCATCCGCTCGCTCATGGCAGCGCTCAAGGACCAGGAGGCCGAGCGCTTGGCCGAGGCCACGGCCGCGGGCGAGGCCTACGAGCAGGGTGACGCCGCGCCGGTGGCGCCCTCCACGGATGCCCCCGCGTTCGCGAGCCGCAAGTACACGTTTGAGGCCCAGCGTGAGAGCGCGTCGACCGCGTGGCCCAAGGTACCCTTCACCGAGCAGATGCGCGACGAGGGCTACACCATCCTGTGCCCGCAGATGGCGCCGATCCACTTTGATCTGGTCAAAGAGGTGTTCCGTGGTGCCGGCTACAACCTGGAGCTGCTGCCCTCGACTGATCACGATGCCGTCGAGGCCGGTCTGCGCTATGTGAACAATGACATCTGCTATCCGTCGATCCTGGTGACGGGCCAGATCATGGAGGCCATCGAGAGCGGTCGGTACGACCTGTCTAAGACGGCCGTGGTTATCAGCCAGACCGGCGGTGGCTGCCGTGCCACCAACTACATCGCGCTCATTCGCAAGGCCCTGCGCGAGAGCGGCCACCCCGAGATCCCGGTGATCTCGCTTTCGGCCGTGGCGCTCGGCGAGGACAACCCTGGCTTTAAGATTACGCCGGCGCTGCTCAAGCAGGCGGTCTACGCGGTGCTCTTTGGCGACGTGATGATGCAGATGCTCTACCGCTGCCGCCCGTACGAGGCCACGCCCGGCGCCGCCAACGCGCTCTACGAGGAGTACATGGCGCGCGCCCGCAAACTGGCGCCCAAGTTCAACCGCCACAACTACACCAAGCTGTGCCGCGAGGCCATCCGCGCGTTCGACACCATGCCGCTTGCGGGCGAGGGCACCAAGCCGCGCGTAGGCGTGGTCGGCGAGATCCTGGTCAAGTTCCATCCCACGGCCAACAACCACGTGGTCGACGTTATCGAGCGCGAGGGCTGTGAGGCCGTGGTGCCGGGCCTGCTCGACTTCTTCCTGTACTCCATGAGCAACGCCGAGCTGCAGAAGGACGAGCTGGGAAGCTCTGCCACTACGCGCGCTGGTATGCAGGCGCTCATCAAGCTCGTGGACTGGATGCGTACGCCGGTGGAGGAGATGCTCGAAAAGTCCCGCCGCTTCGAGGCACCCGAGCGCATCGGCACCATGGCCGACAAGGCCCGCACGGTGCTTTCGGTGTGCAACAACATGGGCGAAGGCTGGCTGCTCACGGCCGAGATGCTCGATCTGATTGATCATGGCGCACCAAACATCATCTGCACGCAGCCCTTCGCGTGCCTGCCCAACCACGTGGTGGGCAAGGCCGTGATCAAGGAGCTGCGCCGCCAACATCCCGAGAGCAACATCGTCGCGGTGGACTACGACCCCGGTGCATCCGAGGTCAACCAGCTCAACCGCATTAAGCTCATGATTAGCGTGGCCAAGGAAAACATGCGCGCCGGTAAAGGCTTTAAGCTCGAGAAGGTGGCGCCGCTCGCGATGGACGAGGTCACCGGCCAGATGCGTGCCCATGATGGCTGCGTGAGCTGTGGACCGGCCAGTGAGGAGGCCGTTGCATCGGCCGCCAAGCGTCTGGGGCGCGGTATTAAGAAGTAGTTGGCCTACTTCGAGCCGGATATAAGACAAACGGGTGGTAGTCGTACCGGCTACCACCCGTTTTTGCTGGACATATGTTGCGCAAATGATCTCGCTGCAGCCTTCCGTGGGCTCGTATTTCAGAAGTGCGGTGAAAAACGCGAACCTCCCGAGCACACCGCCTTTTTAGACTCCCGCGACCTGCGGTTTTGTTGTCAAAAAAGCCGATCTGGTCGGCGAAACCCGATTTTTCCCCGCACTTCCGAAAACAGCGGTTCAGCAGCGCCAAAAAATGGCCTCAAAATCGAGAGTTAATGAACAAATGTAGCCGTTCGCCGCGAAATACCGTCCGTTTATAGAACCCATGCCCGACGTGCAGCCCTCTTACGGTTGAATAAATACACATCTATGGAATTACGCAAGAGAGGACCGTTCCATGAGCTACAAGACCGTTTGCGTTGCTGGCGGCGGCGTGTTGGGAAGCCAGATTGCCTTTCAGGCTGCCTACTGCGGCTTTGATGTGACGATCTGGCTGCGCAGCGAGGGCAGCATCGGCCGCACCCAACCCAAGATTGATCACGTGCGCAAGGAGTACATCGCTGCTATCGAAGGCATGGCGGACGGCACGGGCGAGTGGTGTGCCGGTATCGCCGATAGCGGCAAGCCCTTCGACAAAGAGGTGGCACTCGCCGCCGTCGAGCGTGCCTACTCCACACTCAAGCTGGAGCTCGATCTTGCCAAGGCAGTGGCCGACGCTGACCTGGTCATCGAGTCTATGGCCGAGGACACCCAGGCAAAGATCGACTTCTACAAGAAGCTTGCCCCGGTTCTCCCACAAAAGACCGTCATCGTCACCAACTCTTCCACGCTGCTGCCAAGTACCTTTGCCAAGTACACCGGCCGTCCCGAGAAGTACCTGTCGCTGCACTTTGCCAACTCCATCTGGAAGAACAACATGACCGAGGTCATGGCCCAGAGCCAAACCGACAAGCGCTATTTTGACGAGCTCGTCGACTTTGCCAACGACATTCGCATGCTGGCGCTTCCCGTCAACAAGGAAAAGAACGGCTACCTGCTCAACTCCATGTTGGTGCCGTGGCTGCTTTCGGGCCTCGACCTGTATGTCTCGGGCATCAGCGACCCCAAGAGCATCGACCTCGCATGGACGCGCGGCACTGGCGCGCCCAAAGGTCCGTTCCGCGTGTTCGACACGGTGGGCATCCAGACGGCCTACAACATTGTTATGCAGTATCAGAAGGTCCCGGGTCTGGTGAGCCCGCTGCTCAAGAAGATGATGATGCCCTACAACTTTAAGGCCATGGCCTCCGTTCTCAAGAAAATGCTCGACGAAGGCAAGCTGGGCGAAAGCTCGGGCGAGGGCTTCTTCAAGTACTAAGAACGATCCCTCGGGGTCGGAGGAAAACGGATCATTTTCGGCCGCCAGCAGTGAGAAGATGGACCCAGAAATAGAAAGGAGTGGCAATGGGCTGGCTCGGGCTTTGAAGACAAGTTATTGCAGGCCCAGGGCGATTTCTCGCTCAATGCAGGCCAGCACAGCGTGACGTATCTGCCGAGTTCTGACACGGCAGCGACTGGTCGCTACCAGGTGCTGCTATACGACAACAACTTTGGTGCGACCGAGCGCTATCCCAAGTTCGACTGGGGCCAGCTGGGCGCCGCGGTGGTGACCGACTACAGCAAGGGAACGCATTCGTTTGGGCGCATCTTTACGGTGGACGAGACCGTGCGCACCTACGAGCTTGTGGACCAGATCGCCGTGCCGTTCTCGGGCTATGCGAGCAGTGCGCAGCGCGTCGGCGATTCGAATAGCATGCTCGTGGCATCGGGCATGGCCAAGACTTTTGCCGAGTACGATCGCTATGGACTGCCCATCGCCACCTACGAGATGGAAGCCGAGAAATACATCTACCGCGTGTACAAGTACGAGCTGTAGCGCTGCGCTTGGCTGCGTCTGTGCCCCGTGGCTGCGCGCGCTCGCGCCGGGCCCGCCTCGCGTCCCGCATCACTTCACATCGAACTCAACGCGATCGAGTTCGGGCACGTTGAGGTCGATGAGCTTCCGGGCGACGTGACGGTCGTGTGCCCCAAGCGTCTCGCCTGTCGTCACATGGGCGACAATCTCGCGCTCGACGATGCCCTCTTCCTCGCCCTCGGCAGCTGAGGTCTCGACGGCGACGGTGTAATCCTTAAAGCCCGGCAGCACCGCGGCAAGTTCGCGCGTAGTTTCGGTGACACCGTAGCCGTCCTGCACGCCGGTCTGCGCCGAGCCAATGGACCCCGCCGTCATAACGATGCAGGGGATGGCAAAGATGGCCGTTCCCACAATGATGCGGCGGCGCACTTTGCGTGACAGCTCGTCGACCTCGGTGTCTTCCTCAGCGGTCACAATACCGTCGCCGTTCAGGTCGCGCTTGAGCGGCACGCGCAGAAGAAGCAGCACGGCTTCGGCAGCCAGTGCGATAAAGACCACGTTGATGCCAAACTCGTAGAGTGCCGAGAGAAACAGCGACCCGCTTGCGATGGCGATGCCATAGCCCGCCGCGCACAGGGGCGGCATGAGCGCGGTCGCCACGGCCACGCCGGCGATGAGCGTGGCGGGTTCCTGGTCGCGCGAGTTGCCCAGGCCACCCGCAAAGCCGCCCGCGAGCGCGACGGCAAGGTCCCACACAGTCGGCGTCGAATTGTCGATGATGGCAGCTGTGGTGGTGCCAAGGGGCGAGAGCTTAAAGTACAACGTGGACGTGACCAGGCAAAAGGCCATCTGCAGCGCAAGGCTGGCGACGGCTTCGACGGTAATCTCGCGGTCGAGCGTGGCGATGCCGTATGCCATGGCAAGGACCGATCCCATAAGCGGGCAGATGAGCATGGCGCCCACGATGGCGATGTCCGAATCGATATCGAGGCCGATGCTTGCGATGAGCATGGCGATGATGAGGATACACAGGTGAGAGCCAGTCAGACGCGCCCCGTTTACAAAACGCTTGCGGATCACGTGATAGGGCGCGCGTCCCTCGCGAATGTTGAACGCGCGCTTTAAAAAGCGACCAGTCTGCTCGGCAGCCTTACTATGGGCAGGGCGGATGCCGTGGCGCCGGTGATGGCGTTCGCGTAGTCGCTTGATCTGTTGTTTGTCGAGTTCCATGTCCACCTCGTTCCAGCGCGGTCCGCGCAACGCGCCCGTTGTCCTAACTCTACACCGTGGCGGGCGGGGTGTCTGTTGGATGCGGAATCCGATAGGGCGAATGACGCGGGAGCAAATGCAAATCACAGGCTCAATTCCATCCCGCGAGAATATGATGCACCAGCTCCTTCAAATGTGACGAAACTGTGAAGCACGAGAGCGTGAATTTCAAAAAATACGCTGGTCGTCAATGTTGCGCAACAGAATTCAAAAATCGACAGCTACCGTTTGATACGTATGGATACATCCGTGTCAAAGGGAGAAAGCCATGGCAAACTACAGTCCACAACACTTTGAGCCTCGGGCCAAGGCCGTCAACGTCAAGGGCGTTGCTAACCGCGCCGTCGCAACCGTTTTGACGGCGGGCCTCATCGCTCAGCCGCTCATGTCGCCGCTGGCGGCAATCGCCGCACCGTCAACCGATAACGGCGATTCTGTTCAGGGGGGGTAGTTCTGTAGAGAACACCGTTGCCGCCGGTGACCAAGCGGTCGTAAAGACGGCTGCCCAGCTGGCCGAGGAGTCGGCAAAGCAGCTCAAGGACGCTCAGGCCGCCTACGATGCCGCCCAGAAGAAGGCCGACGCGGCGGGCCAGTCTCAAAAGCAGGCGCAGCAGCAAAAGAATCAGGCCTCGCAGGCCGTGACCGATAACGCCGCCGAGCAGAACGAGGCCGAGGTAGCCGCGCTTCAGGAGAAGATTGACGAGCTTAAAGCGGCCGTCGAAAAGACCGAGCAGCAGCAGAAGAAGCTGGGCGACCTGAACGATCAGCTCGAACAGGCCAACAAGAGTGTCGAGGATAAGACCCAGGCGCTCAAGGACGCCAAGGCAAAGCAGGATGAGGCCAAGAAGGCCCTCGATGATGCCCAGGCCAAGCTCGAGGCCATGGGTATGGACGAGTACGAGGCCGCCAAGAAGGCCGTCGAGGACGCGCAGGCAAAGCTCGATGACGCCAATAAGGCCGTTACTACTGCACAGGACAATCTGGACCAGGCCAAGGCTGCCGAGGCCAGCGCCCAGCAGGAAAAGCAGAATACCGAGGCAGCTTTGACGACTGCCCAGGCCAAGAAGCAGGAGACTGCCGCTGCTCTCGCAGTCGCAACCACCGCGCGCGATAACGCCCAGCAGAAGTTCAACCAGGCGCAGGCCGCGCTCGATGCTGCCGTCTCGGGTACGGGTGTTGACCTGAGCGCGCTTGAGGCCGCCAAGATCGCTGCTGCCGGTGAGCTCAAGACCGCGCAGGACGCGCTCGAAGCCGCGACGACTGCAGACGCCACCGCACAGGCGAACCTGCAGGCTGCGCAGACTACCGTCACCGCCGCGCAGGAGAAGGCCAACGCCGCCAACGCTGCCGTGACATCTGCCCAGTCTGCATACGATGCTGCAAACAAGGAGTACAAGGACGCGGCCAGTAAGCGTGACGCTGCGAAGACGGCATACGAGCAGGCTCAGCAGACCGAGGCCGACAAGAAGGCGGAGTACGACCGACTCGTCGAGGTTCGCCAGCAGAAGCGCGACGAGTTCGATCAAGCCCGTGCTGAAGTAGCCGCCGCGGAAAAGGCTTATGATGCTGCTAATGCCCAGGTTGAGGCTCTTGAGCAGCAGATTGCCGACCTCAAGTCGAACATGACCGTTGACCAGGAAGTCATCAGCCAGGGCATATTCGGCTTCATGAATTACATCATCGGCGGCAGCCAGTTCACAGCCACACAGAAAAAGAACGCCCAGGAAGCCGTATCGATGCTGACCGGTGCCGCTGACAAGGCCGAATGGTATGACCAGTACGTCGATCATGACATGTCTCGCGACACCAACCCGCTCTCCCTGGAGCAGATGCGCAACGCCTTGACATATCTCGACACCCAGAACAACCTCCGCAAGGCGAACGGTCAGTCGGCGCTCAGCGTCAGCCTCCGCATGACTGCGGCAGCCGCCCTTAATGTATCATATTCATCGAACATCTGGGGGCACTCGGGCTGCTACTGGGACAATGGAGAAAATCTTGCCGGCGGCGGCGGCGCATATACCGGCGGCGAGACCGAGGATACGCTTGGCTGGCCATATACCGGTCTCTACACTCAGGAAAAAGAGGCATTCGATAAGTACGTCGAGAAGAATAGTGACCTTGGAAACCATCGATATGATTCCTACTATATCTACCAGCACTACAGCAGCATCTACCATGAGTGCGGGCACTATCTCAACATCATCGATGCCGGCACGAAGGCTATCGGCATCGCGACCGGTAGCGGTAAGAACACCGATTCCGAGGTAACAATCTTCGATTACAGCTCTTTTGACAGTGAGGCTGATTTCACTGTCTCCGAGTTCAAGAAGCTCCTGAACGACTACATCGATTCCGCCTATAACGCTGGCGGCACGCAGGCGCAGAAGGCGCAACTCAAGGAGCTTCAGGGCAAGCTCGCCGAGGCGCAGAAGAACTTTGGAACTACTAGGGAAGCTTACTTCGCAGCTGTAAACGGGCAGGATGCCGCCCAGGACGCTTTCACCGCAGCCGATGTGAACATGAACACCGCCAAGGGCGAGTACGAGAAGGCTCAGTCCGCTACTGCTGCCGCCAAGTCCGCCTACACCGCCGCCGAAGCCAAACTCAAGGGTATCGACGTCAAGACGCCCAAGACCAAGCTCAACGCCGCCAAGGGCGAGGCCGCTACTGCCCAGGCAGCTCTCGATAAGGCAAACGTCACGCTTGCTGACGGCAAGGCAAAGGCAACCGATGCCGCTGCTCAAAAGGCGAAGGCTCGCAGCGCCCGCGATGCTGCCAAGGTAAAGTCCGATCAGGCCAAAGAGGCGTATGACAACGCTACCGCTTCGGTCAAGGACCTTGCCGCCAAGTGCGATGCCGCCAAGACGGATCTTGCGAACAAGCAGGGCACGCTTGACGATGCCAAGAAGGCCGACGACACTGCCCAGGCTGGCGTTGACAAGGCTCAGGCCGCAGATGTGCACGCCGCGACCGCTCTTTCGGGCGCCAAGCAGGCAGTTGCCGCCAAGACGCAGACCCTGTCCGACGCACAGGCGAAGGCCAAGGCCGCCGAGGACGAGCTTGCCACCGCGAACAAGGCCTTCGAGCGCTTCGCTGGAGCCCAGAAAGCGGTCGACGACGCCAAGGTCGCCTATGACGCCGCCGTCGCCGGTGTCGCCGATGCCCAGAAGCAGCTCGAGGCCGCCAACGAAGCCGTCGTCGATGCGAACTTCGAGATCGTCAAGGCCAAGGCCGAGCTTGCCAGCGATGAGGCACTCAAGGCCGATCTTGAGGCTGTCGACCACAAGGCATCCCTTGCCGTGGGCACGACGGGCAACGAGAAGCTGGTCAAGCTGAACGCTGCTTACGCTCGCTATAAGGCTGCCGTCGATGCCGCCGCTGGTCTCAAGGCTGCTCTGAGCGATGCCGATGCCAAGCTGTCCGATGCCAACGACGCCTATGCCGCCGCGCTTGCCGAGCTTGGCGATGCCAAGGATGCCCTGGCTGCCGCGCAGACCGAGTACGACAAGTATCATCCCAAGGCTGAGCCGCAGGCCAAGGCTCAGGTTGCGCAGGCTGCTGCAAAGGCTCCTGTCGCCAAGAAGAAGGCTGCGGACGCTGCGCTCGCCCAGACCGGTGATACCTCCGCGCTTGCGGGCGAGGTCTTCGTTATCGGCGGTATTACGCTCGTGGCCGCGGGCGTGACGCTGGGCGATCGTCGTCGCAAGCACATGTAGTGATTCGGGCGTCGGCTCTGCAGTGAACTTCAATTCATAGCGGGACCGTCTCGATACCCAAACGATAAGGCCGGCGCGCTGTCATACGCAGCACGTCGGCCTTTCTTTGCGTTGGTATCAAAAAGCCCGGTCGGTAGCCGCGAAAGCTACCGACCGGGCAAATCGTAGGCAATATGGTTGCTGTCGAGCAGCTGCTCAGCTTATCCCAGCAGACTCAGACCGACGGAGACAAACGCCAGGATAACGCCGACGATGGACTCGCCACCGAGCAGGCCGCTGGCGACAACCAGGCCCTGCTCCTGGAAGGCGGCATCCTTGGCGGTCTTCTCCTCGTCCGAAAGACCGGCGTTGGCATCGCGGTGGGCTGCCCACTTGTCGTAGGCGAGCTTGACGCAGGAGCCCAGGAAGGCCGTGAGCGACATGTAGAACGGCAGGTACACGCCCAGGCCGATCATCATGGCCGGAATGCCGAGCCAGTACATGACGATGCCGGCGATAAAGCCGCCCGCAAACCACGGCACGCTCGGGATGCCCGAGACCATGGTGGCGACCACGCTTGCCTGTGCGGCCACAAAACTCTTGTCGGGGCCAAAGGCGTCCGGACCATAGGCGGTGACGAGCGCGACCATGACGGCGGCGGCGACCAGGGCGCCCACGATGCCGCCAATGGCCTGGCCGACCCACTGCGCGCGCGGGTTGGTGCCCAGCACGGCGCCGGCCTTAAAGTCGTTCATGACGTCGCCCGCAAGGCCGCACGCCACGGCCACGATGCCGGCGATAAAGAACAGCTTGACCTGAGCGAGCTGCGCGAAGGCGGCAACGATGAGCATGACGATGAGGCCGAAGATCTCCATGGGGTCGATGCCCGTCTGGCCGCAGCTCTGCGCGCTCATGATGGTGGTGACAAAGGTGAACAGCGTGACGATGACGGCCGGAACGGGGCCAAGGTCGAGCACGATGGCGATGATCACGGCGATGGCGGCAGCGCCCAGGCCGATGATACCGGCGTCGAGTTTAAGGGAGCCCGAGATGAGCGACTGCTCGTCGGTGTCGGTGGAGCTGTCGGCGGCGAGGCCGCGGACGATACCGGCGACCTGCGGAAGGATGTCCTTGAGGACGACGGCGACGCCAAAGCCCATCATGAGGCCCATACCCAGGGACTTGACGATGCCCTGTGCGGTCATAACGTCAAACAGACCGGCAGCGGTGCCGCCGACGATGATGCCAAAATTGCCCAGCAGCGCGCCGGCAAACCAGAACGCGACGGGGGCGAAGCCCACCAAAAAGCCGATGGACAGCAACATGGGCGAGTTGTAGATGGCAAAGGTCACGCCGGGGATATTGAGCGTGCACAGCATGCTGGGCACAATGCCCAGAGCGTCGCGCAGCACGCTGTAGATGCCGGCGATGGCCATGGAGCCAAAGAGCTGCTTGCCGGTCTTGCCGCCGGCCTCGGTCGCGCGCAGGGTCTGAGCTGCGGCGTTGCCGGTGGGGAACTCAAGCGCGGCGTCCACGATAAAGTGACGGTGGATGAGTGCCGTGGCCAGCAGGCCTAGGATAGTGCCGGCGAGTGCCACGATAAACATGTCGAGCCAACTGATCTGGTCGGCATAGCCCAGCATCCAGGCGCCCGGGATGGTAAACGCCAGACCGCCAGCGACCATGGCGCCTGCGGACATGATGGTGTGGGTGACGTTGGCCTCGTTGAGGCTGGCGTTGCCCATGAGCTTCAGGAAGAACAGCGAAATGACGGCAGCGAAAATGATCGGCCAGGGGAGGGCGCCCATCTTGAGGGCGGTGTAGGCCGAGCTTGCCGTGATGATCACGCAGCCAAGGACGCCGATGACGACGCCGCGCAGCGTGAGTTGCCCGCGCATCGAAGCGCGGTTCGAGGGATTGCTCATATAAAACTCCTTTGCGTATATCCGCTTCCCCCGGGAGCGCCGTTACGGATACGGCGCGGGAAGTCGGGTTACCAAGGGCCGCCGCGTGAGCTCGCAAACGACCGCGCACCAGTATAGCCGCAAGCTAGTCATTTTGGGATGACTGGTTTAGGTAGGCGATATACTGCTGGGCAGACGAAAGGAGCGCCGACGATGCTTAATGGGTGCGCATACATATTGACGGTCGACGTGGGCAACACGTTCATTCGCTTTGGCCTGTTTGCCGAGGATTCGGCCGCGGCGCAGGAATGCCCGCTTGCGACGTGCGAGATCACGACGCCGTCGAGCATCACGGCCGACGAAGCGCGCATGCGACTTGTGCAGGTTATGGGCGCACTGGCAGCCGATGCAGGCATGCCGGGCGCGCTCGTTCCCGCAGCCGCAGTGCTGAGTTGCGTGGTGCCGGCGCTCGAGCGCCCGTGGAAGGCGGCACTTTCCCGTACCTGCACGGGGCGCGTGCTCACGGTGGGGCCGGGACTTAAGACCGGCATGCCCGTGCACTACGATGATCCGGCCGAGATCGGTCCCGACCGCATCGCCGACGCCGTGGCTGCCCGCGCCGTCTACGGCTCGCCGTGCATTGTGATCGACCTGGGCACGACGACCAATATCGAGGTCATCGACGCACACGGCACCTTTGTCGGCGGCGTTATCGCGCCGGGGCTGGCGCTCGGCGCCCGTTCGCTCTCGGCCGCTGCGGCGCGCCTGCCTCAAGTTGAGCCCTCGGCGCCGACACACGTCATCGGCCGTAACACGCGTGAGGCCATGCGCTCGGGCGTGGTTCTGGGCGAGGTGGCACGCATCGACGGCATGCTCGACATGGTGCTCGCCGAGATGCGTGCGACCAAGGCCGCGGGGGAGGGCGATGTGCCCATCGTCATTACCGGCGACGATGCCGAGGCGCTTGCGGCGCTGGTCGGCCATAGCCTGACGGTCGACGATGCGCTGACGCTGCGGGGCCTCGCCGAGCTCTACCACATCAACCAAAAGCCCCGCCGCGCGTAGCGATGGGGGCAATGGGACAAAAACGTCTCCACCTTCCACCTGCTACAATGGGTCAAACTATTGCGATTTCGGAGGTGTCTGCCATGTCGGACGATCTTCATCAAACCGCGTCGGGCAAGCGCCGCGACGTTATTAGCTGGGATGAGTTCTTTATGAGCGTGGCCATCGCCGCGCAGCGCCGCAGTAAGGACCCCAACACGCAGGTGGGCGCGTGCATCGCCAGCACCAACCACCGCATCCTTTCGGTGGGCTACAACGGTACGCCCTCGGCGCTCAACGACGACTTTTTCCCGTGGGGCACGAGCGATGACCCGCTGCAGGACAAGCATAACTACGTAGTCCATGCCGAGGCCAACGCCGTGCTCAACTATCGCGGCTCGCTCAAAGACCTTGAGGGTTCCACGGTCTACGTCACGCTGTTCCCGTGCCACGACTGCGCCAAGATCCTGGCACAGGTGGGTGTGGGCGAGGTCGTCTACCTGGACAATAAGTATGCCGACACCGATGACGGCCGTATCAGCCGCCGCATTCTCGACTCCTGCGGCATCAGCTACCGCCAGGTCATCGTCGATGTCCAGATTGGTACCGGGGGACAAGCTCAGCAGTAATATGCGTTGTCGCTATCTGGCGACGAACGCAGCTCAAAGAGCCCCGTCCCAAATTGACTACTCGTGAAAGTCGCGTCTGCGCGCATGGACGGCTCGTGAGCGGGTACATGGCTGTAGTAACATAGCTTCTGTCCGCGGGCGTGCCCGCGTTATTGTGAGAAAGGAGCCCCTGTGGCTGTTAACGAAGAGCTGCTTAAGAAGGTTCTTGAAGAGATTCGCCCCAACCTGCAGGCCGACGGCGGCGATATGGAGTATGTGGGCGTCGACGACGAGGGCGTCGTTAAGCTGGAACTGCAGGGCGCTTGCGCCGGCTGTCCCATGAGCTCGCTGACCCTTTCCATGGGTATCGAGCGCATCCTGAAGGAGCACGTGCCCGGCGTTACCCGCGTCGAGCAGGTCAATGCTTCCGGCGAGGCCGAGGACCTGTACGACGAGTACGCGCCGTTCTAAGATGCGAAAGCTGCGGACGGTACGCTCCGCATAGACGTTACGTCCAAATATGCGGCTGCGAGCGCAAGGCCCGCGGGCGCATTTGTATGTAGGGAGCAGGGGGATCGATATGCTCAACGACCTCTACCATATGCTTGACCCCGTTGCGATCTCGGCGGGTCCCATCACGATCTACTGGTACGGTCTGGCCTATGTGGTCGGCGCCCTGCTCACGGCGGTCGTTATGTACCGCACGCAGCGTCGTTGGGGCTTCGACATCACGATCGATGACCTGACGAGCGTCGTGGTCGGTGCGGTCTTTGGCCTTATTATCGGCGCGCGCCTGTTTTACGTCGTCTTTTACGGTGATGGCTACTATTTGGCCCACCCGCTCGAGATCTTTGCCACCAACGAGGGCGGCATGAGCTTCCACGGTGGCCTGGTGGGCGGCATCTTGGGCGGCATCATTGTATGCCGCATGTATAAGCTCGACGCCTGGACCATCGCCGACCTTGCTGTGATCGGTGCTCCGCTGGCGCTGTGCCTGGGACGTTGCGCCAATTTCGTCAACGGCGAGCTGTGGGGTAAGCCGACCGATCTGCCCTGGGGCGTGGTCTTTGGCGGCACTGCGGGCGATATGCCGCGCCATCCCTCCCAGCTCTACGAGGCGTTTCTTGAGGGCGTCGTACTCTTCTGTATTTTGCAGGTGCTCAGCCGCAAAAAGCCGCTACTGCCCCAGGGTACGTTTATGGGCGTGTTCGTGATGGGGTACGGCATCGTCCGCTTTCTCGTTGAGTTCGTGCGCGTGCCCGATGCCCAGCTGGGTTATCTGTTGGGCGGCGTCATCACCATGGGCCAGCTGCTGAGTTTGCCGCTCGTGATCGCCGGTCTGGCGCTCATCATCTTCGCCCGACACCGCAATCGCCCCCAGCGCATCTACCTCGACGCCTAACCAAGGCCACCACAAAGGGGACAGGCACCTTTGTGGTGGTCTTGCCGAGTTTGATAGGTTTCTAGAAAGGCTTTCGGACTGTGAAGGATTCCGACCTCTCCACAACGGCTGCGCGCGACGCTGCCCGCATCGTCTGGTTTAAGCGCTACCCCGCCAAGCAGACGCTCATTGCATTTTTGCTCGCGCTGTTGGCGACCACGGCGTTTTCCATCGATCCCGCCCCGGTGTCGAGCAACGCGGTCTTGGCGATTGACCCCAAAGCCTCGGGCATGCTGTACGTGTGCTACGAGGTGCTCCTCTCGTTTGCCGGCCATACCGACGCGGTCATGCTGCTTGCGCTTGCCTGCCTGCTCACGCTGCCGTTTCGCTACGTATTCTTTGGCCGCGGCGACGCTTGGCGTCCCTCGGTGATCCTTCCGTCGCTGTTCTTTGCCGTCTGCATGGTGTTTGGCCGCAGCTACGACCTCACCGATTCGGCCGAGATCGTGCTCGGCGACAAGGCCCGCATCATCTGCGCCTGGATAGGCGGTGTGGGCTGGATGCTCTTGGCGGTCGTTGCCCTCTACCTTACCTTTGAGTGTCTAGATTGGCTGAGCTCTCGGCGCATACCGTTTTCCGAAGCGCACTTTGGCCGCGTATGGCGTGTGGCTCACGCCGTGCTCTCGGTCCATCCCTTTGCCGGGCCCTTCCTGGTGCTTATGATCGCCTGGGCGCCCACGCTCATCGCTTCGCTGCCCGGCCTTTTTATGGGAGATACGGGTGCGCAGATTCGCCAGTGGTTCAACTACCCCAACGGCACGAGTGACTACTTGCGTCTGCTCAATCCCAATGTGTTGCTCAACGGACATCACCCCGTGGTGCATACGGCTATCATCGGTTCGTGCGTCCAGTTGGGGCTTTCACTGTTTAACAGCGCCAACGCAGGTCTTGCCATCTACACCTGCGCTCAGTTCGTCATTACGGCCGCCTGCATGGCCTATTCCATCTCGTCGCTGCGCAAGCTGGACGTGAGCCTGCCGGTCCGCGGCGTAATCTTGCTGTTCTTTGTGTTTATGCCCATGTTCTCCAACTACGCGGCCCTGCTTACCAAAGATGTGCTGTTTGCCGACGCGTTTTTGGTGCTGTTGGTGCAGACCGTGAAGCTCGTGGCATGCGGCCTGCCCCGTCGCGATGCCAATGCCGAGCGTGCGGGCGAACAGAGGCCCGTGCTCTTTGCGCGTCATGATTGGCTGCTGCTCGCTCTGGGCGCCATGGGTTCCACGTTTCTGCGCAACGGCGGCCTGGTGTTTCCCCTGGCGGCATGCGTAATCGCGGCGGCGTTTTGCGCATGGGATGCGCATGTGGCTCGTCGTGCAGCCAAGCAGGCTGGTGCTGCGCCTTCGGGCGCCATCCCGCGTTTCCGCTGGGTGGGAGTTCTTGCGGTGCTTGCACTCTGCCTTGCCTCTAATATGTACTTCACCAAGGTCTTTATGCCGGAGCACGACATCACGCCTGGTTCCAAGCGCGAAATCCTCTCGATTCCGTTCCAGCAGACGGCTCGTTTCGTCCAAAAGCACGACGGCCTCAACTCGGGCGTCAACCCCACGGTTAAGGAGGACGGCACCATCGTGGAGGCTCCTTGCGACGGCTTGGTGACCGACGAAGAGCGTGCCGTGATCGACCGTGTGCTCAAGTACGAGAATCTGGGCCGCCGTTATAACCCGGATAAGTCGGACGCCGTCAAAAATTGCTTTAACGAGTACGCCTCGCAGGAGGACATCAAGGCCTATTTTGAGGTGTGGGCTCAGATGTCCAAAAAGGATCCCGAGTGCTATATCTCGGCGCTCATCAATAACTACTACGGCTACTTTTATCCGAGTGCCCGCGATGCGTGGGTCTACAGCACGGCGCGCAGTGCCGAGATCATGGCGAAGCCCGATAACCTCAAGTACTTTGACTTCCATCCGGTCGATAGCAAGGTTGTGCGCTGGTGCGACCACCTGATCAACCTGTACCGCGTGGCAGTACAACGCATCCCGTTTATCTCGCTCGCCATGAGCTCGGCCACCTATGTGTGGATCATGATCGCCGTGGTGGTCTATCTGCTACGTCGTCATTCGTGGCGCGGGCTGGCCATTTGGGTGCCGCTGCTGGGCGTGCTCGCCGTGTGCCTGATCGGTCCCTGCAACGGCTCGACCTACATGCGCTACCTGTACCCGGTTATCGCCTGCATGCCCTTTGCCATCGGCGCCACCATCACCCGCAGCGACCTCCTCTGGTCCTAATTTGGTGCAAAGGGGGCAGGTTGCTTTGCACCAAGGGGCTGTATCATCACGACGCCTTCATTTTGGGGTTTATCTCGCAGGCCAGTAGGTATATCATAACGACGTTTGTTTATATTGCCCGAGCATCTGCGCTGGGCTTTAGGTCGAAACCGATAGGAGACACGTATGTCCGGACACTCTAAGTGGGCCACAACCAAGCATCGTAAGGGCGCGCAGGACGCCAAGCGTTCCGCCCTCTTCTCCAAGCTGAGCCGCAACATCACCGTTGCTGCCCGTCTCGGCGGCGACCCGCTGCCTGAGAACAACGCCAGCCTCGCCGCTGCTGTTGCCAAGGCCAAGGCTCAGTCCATGCCTAAGGACAAGATCAAGTCCGCTATCGACAAGGCCTTTGGTTCGGGTGCCGACGCCGCCGTCTACGAGAACATCGTGTACGAGGGCTATGGTCCCGCCGGCGTTGCCGTTTACGTTGACTGCCTGACCGACAACCGCAACCGTACCGCCGCCGATGTCCGTTCCGCCTTCTCCCACGCTGGCGGCAACCTGGGCACCTCTGGCTCCGTCGCCTTCCAGTTTGAGCGTAAGGGCCAGATCGTCGTCGCCAAGGAGATCCTGGACGAGAACGCCAAGAAGGAGACCATGATCGCCAACGGTGCTGCCGGTGACGAGGATGAGTTCATGATGGCTATCGCCGAGGCCGGTGGCGAGGACTACGAGGACGCCGGCGAGGAGTGGATTGTCTGGACCGCCGCCAACGACGTCATGGCTGTTTCCAAGGCGCTCGAGGAGCAGGGCATTCAGGTCAAGGGCTCCGAGACCACTATGGTTCCGACCACCCCGACCGAGGTCTCCGGTACCGACGCCAAGAAGGTCCAGCGCCTCATCGACCGTCTCGAGGAGCTCGACGACGTCCAGGATGTTTACAGCACCATGGATATGACCGACGAGGTCATCGCTGCCCTCGAGGAGGAGTAGCGCCTGCACGGGTTAAGCCGTGCATATCTGGGCATAATGAAACGAGCATGCAAGCCTCGTGGAATAGATGAGCCGGATCCGCGTGCGTACAGCACCGGACCCGGCTCTTTTATAATGATGCGAATCGTTTTGCATTCTGTGGACCGAAACCTGAAGGGAGCGCGCGTGCGCGTACTCAAACGAGCCCTAGCGATCGTGTATCTTGCCACCGCCATCGTGGCGCTGGGCACGCTTGTCTGCCAGTTCTGGGGACCGTATACGTATCGCTTTATGCTGCTGTTGCGTGACACCATGCCTCGCGTCGTCGTTACGGTGTGTGCCGCCATCGTGGCACTTGGCGTGCTCATCGGTTTTTTCCGCCTGATGTTCGCGCGTCGCGAGCCGTCCTGCGTGCATCCGGCGGGGGAGCGCAATATCGAGGTCACGCTCGCAGCGCTTTCCTCGTGCGCCCGTGCTGCGGCGGAGTGCGATGATCGTGTGATGGTTGAGCATATCGAGGCGCGCGTTCAAGGCTCCGACGAGTCCCGCGTTCGTTTTAAGGTCGAGGCCATCGCGCTCGATGATAAGGACGTCGCCTTCCTTGCCACCTCGATGCAGCAGCGCATCGAGAAGGCCTGCGACACCATGCTCGGCACGCCGGGCACGACCGCGCGCGTCCGTTTTTTGCCGTCCAAGACTACCGTCCAGACCGTGGAGGTTTCCGGTGAGTGATACCAACCAAGACAAGCCCGCCCGCACGCCGCGCCTGACGATCGACCAGAGCGCCACACCGGCGAGTGAACCTGTTGATTCCAAAGCAGAGGCAACCGAGTTGCAAGATGCGGCAGCCGCGGATTTTGACGAGGCTATGGGTCTCATCAAGGGTACGGGCGCTGCCATCTGGAGCTATGCTGTGCGTCATCCCAACACCACGCTCGGTGCCGTCGCTGGCTTTATCCTCGCCGTGTTGGTGCTCACGCTCGGCCTGTGGGACACGCTCGTCATTGCATTCTTCGTGCTAATCGGCGCTGTAATTGGCCAAATTCGCGACGGCGAGAACGGGATCGTCAACTTTTTCGGCCGTCTGTTTAGCGGCCGCTAATATGTATTCGACTGTCGCATCCGCGGCAGGCATAAGGAGGAACCATGGCTTTTAATACGAAGGTCGATGTGGCCGATACCGAGCTCGGGGCAGACGAGACCGTCACCGCCGAGGCCGAGGACGTAACGCTCGAGGATGAGGCGCTCGTCGAGGCCGAGTCCGCCGATGACGCGGACGAGGATGATGAGGAAACAGACGAGTCCGAGGACTCGCTGACCTATTCCAACGGTGTGATCGAGAAGATCGTTGCCATGGCCACCCGCGAGGTTCCGCACGTCCTGGGCATGAAGGGTAACCTCATGCACTTTGTGCAGGAGCAGTTTGGTGCCGAGAATCTGACCAAGGGCGTGACGGTCGAGGTCACCGATGACAATCGCGTGGTCGTCAACATCTCCGTCATTATCGAGTACGGCGCCTATGCGCCCGCGATCTTCGACGATGTCAAGGCACGCGTCACTGAGCGCCTTGCCGCGATGACCGGCCTTGAGGTGGCGGGCGTCAACCTGCGCATCGAGGACGTCATCACCCCTGAGGAGTACGAGCACCGCACCAGCCAGCACGAATAACCTTCCAAAAAGGGACAGGTTTGTTTTGGCAGGTTTTATCTGCGAAAACGTTAAACGGCCGACCGCGCAAGCAAAAGCGTGGCCGGCCGTTTCTGTACGCTCCCGATATAGTCATACCGCTCGTCTAACTAAGGGTTGCAATCCCCACGTTCCGCGTTACCCTAATGAGCGCATTGTTTCCAAATTGTTAACGAGGAGTTGCCGTAATGGCCGACGAGCACGAGACAGAAAGCAAGGCATGGGCAATTGAGGCCGCCGCGGCAGAGGCGGCATCGCGTGCTGCCGAGGAGGTACATCGTCCTCCCGTAGTGCCGATGGAGCGCGTGGTCGATCGCACCGATATCGAGCGCGGCGAGCGTGCCGGTCAAAAGCGCAGCCAGGAGCCGGGCTTCCCGCGCTTTTTTTTCGAGCTCAATCTGGGCCTGATTCTTACGGCCTTCGCCATCGTTGCGTTTAAAACCCCTAATCACTTTGCTTTTGGCGGCACCTCGGGCGTGTCGGTCATTCTGTCCACGCTGTTCCCGACCCTGCCCGTCGGCGTCTTTATGTGGATTATCAACGCGGTTCTCGTCGTTTTGGGCTTTATCTTTTTGGAGCGCAAGGCAATCCTGTGGAGCGTCTTCGCCTCGTTTGCGCTGTCCGCCTATGTTTCGCTTTTTGAGCTCTTTATCCCGACTGACGTCTCGATGACGGGCGATATGTGGCTCGACCTGTGCTTTGCCGTGATTCTGCCGGCGCTCGGCAGCGCTATTGTCTTTGACATCGGCGCCTCGACGGGCGGCACGGACATTCTCGCTATGATCCTCAAACGCCGCACCACGCTCGAGATTGGTCGCGCACTGCTGTTGGTCGATATCGGCATCGTGGCCATCGCGGCCTTTTTGTATGGCCCGCGTGTCGGTCTGTATTGCGTGCTTGGCCTGTTTGCCAAGACACTCGTGGTCGACAAAGCCATCGAGAGCATCCATCTTCGTAAGGTCTGCACGGTCATTTGCTCCGAACCCCTTAAGGTCGAGGAGTTTATCGTCAAGCATCTCAACCGCACAGCGACCGTCAGTCGCGGCTACGGTGCCTTCTCGGGCAAGTGCGTGACGGTGATCATGAGCGTGCTAAGCCGTCGCGAGGCCGTGCAGCTGCGCCGCTATGCGCGCGAAGTCGATCCGGGCGCCTTTATCACGATCGTCGACAGCTCCGAGATCGTCGGCAAGGGTTTCCGCGGCACGAACTAGCGCGGGCACACTCATCAAACAATCGAAAAGCGCCTCGCGCGTTGCAAATACGTCATCTAAGAGTATTTGTCCTCACCTTGGGTGATAATGATGCCAAAGACATCGTTTGCGATCCAGGTGATTCGCTCTAGATACGAAGGGATGATTTCGATGTTCTGTTCGCAGTGTGGCGCTCCTATGGGCGATAACGACAAGTTCTGCGGCGTGTGTGGTGCTCCTAATGCCGGTGCCGCTGGCCCCGCTCCCCAGGGACAGCCTCAGCCCCAGCAGTTTGTTCCGCAACCGCCCGTGGCGAATGCGCCAAAGGGCTGTGTGGCTCAGGCGTTCCAAGATATGACCAAGACTCCGGGTGTGCTTCAGCGTGTATGCCAAATCGCGTTTTTGCCTGCACTGATTTGCGTTGTGTCGGTGCTCGTGTTGTTTATTCCCGTTATTGGCGGCATTGCGGCTGCCATCGGCTTTTTGGCAGCTTGCATTGCGAGCGTGTGCGGTTCCGGCTTTGGCATCGAGTGGGGTCGCGATCTGTCGCTTAAGATCGATGACGGCATGGATCGTCCACTCATGCGTTCCACGTCGTTTGGCCTCGGAGTCTTTTCGAGCGTTATCTCGGTCGTACTCGAGGTTATCGCTGCCATTCCCGTGATCGGTGTAGTGCTTTCGCTGGTGGAGGGCGTGGTAATTGGCGCCGCGGGCTCGTATTCTTATTACGGCTCTTATGCACTCGAGGCTGCGCTGTTCGGTTCGCTCGGCCTGCTTGTCCTGGCGCTAATTGCCTCGGCGATTCTGGGTGTCTTCTTTAAGATGTTCGCCGACATCGCCGTGATGCACTTTGCGGTGACCGGTCGCGTCGAGAGCGCGTTTTCGCTCGATAAGGTCTGGGCGGCGTTTAAGCACAACAAGACCAAGCTGTTCTGTGCTTCGTTCCTTCCCGAGTTTTTGACGGGCCTGGTCGCCAACGTTGTCACATGGATCTTGACGGTCGTCTTTGGCGCCATTGCCTCTGTCGGTATGTATAGCTACTACTATCGTCCTACGGGTATTGAGGCAATTGTTACCGGCGGTGGCGTCACGCTCGTGCTGTTCCTGGTGCTGGTCGCTTTTGTCACCGTATTTCTTACGGTCTTTGGCAAGATGCTCAAGCACCGTGCCGTTGGCTATTGGGTTGCACGTTATGCAAGCGAGTGGGCCGATGAGGATAAGGACGACGTCCTGACTTTTGTGTTGCCCTTCGAGAAGAAGTCCGCTCCCTCGGGTTACAGTGCTCCGGATGCTTCGCCGGCACCTGCACCCGCTCCCGCGACCGAGCCTGAGCCGGCGCCCGAGTCTGAACCGGCGCCCGAGCCTGAGACGGCATCTGAGTCTGAACCGGCGCCCGAGCCTGAGCCGGCACCTGCACCTGAGCCGGCGTCCGAGCCAAGCTCCGACGAGGAGCCTCAGGACGAGTAGCCACGCCGCCTGCTATTTGGGGACGGGGTAGAAATGGTAGAAATAGCGCTTGAAGAATGAGCGGGGGGCGGACGTTTCGATACGTCCGCCCCCCGCTCTGCTTTAGCCAGGCTGTTATGGATGGGTGTGACGACTACTCGTCGTGCTTCTCCTCGCGGCGTGCAGCAGCGCGTGCGTCGTGGATGCCCTTGATCGCGGCATGGCGAGCCGTTCGGGCATCATGGATGGCGTCGCGAGCCTCGGCGGTCGTCGCCTTGGCAGAGCGCAACTTGGCGGCCAGATCGGGGTTGGTTTCGGCGACCGCGGTAATCGCGGGGCCGTCGAGCTCCTCTTGCGTGGGCTCGGCCAAAAAGTCGATAGCATACTGGGCGGCCACCATGGAGCCCTTTGCCAGCACGGTCTCGTCGATCTTGTAGAAGCAGGAATGTTGGGCGTACGTGGCGCCAATCTTGGGGTTGCGCGTACCTACAAAGGCGAGCACGCCCGGTACGCGACGCAGGTACTCCGAAAAATCCTCGCCCGAAAGCGTGCCGCGATAATGGCCTTGGCCGGTGGGGCCCAGGCACTTGATTACAGCCTGACGGCAGCGCTCGCTCGAGGCGGCGTCGTTTTCGACCTTGTAGTTGGCGATGGTGTAGTCGGTGAGCTCTGCCTCGGCGCCCAGAGCTGCCGCGGTATGCTCCACGATGCGGCGCATGAGCTCCGGCATTTCCTCGTGGGTCGAATCGCCGTAGGTACGCACTGTGCCGGCGAGGTAGGCCGTGCCGGCGATAACGTTGCGCGCGGTGCCGCCGTGCAGCTCGCCGACGGTGATGACAGCCGGCTCGTAGGGGCTGATCTCGCGCGAGACGATGGTCTGCAGGGCGTTGACGATCTCGGCGGCCACCATAACGGCGTCGTGACCTCGCTGGGGCATGGCGCCGTGGCACGAGGTGCCGCGTACGTCGATACGGAACCAGTCGGTATTGGCCATGCGCGGTCCGGGCTCGCAGCTCACGGTGCCGGCGTCAACCTCGCTCCAGATATGCGCGGCGTAGGCGCCATCGACGCCGTCGAGCACACCCGTGCCGATCATGAGCTTAGCGCCCTGGCCGTTTTCCTCGCTGGGCTGGAAGACGATGCGGATTTCGCCGTGGATGTCGTCGGTCATATGGCGCAGGATTTGCAGCGTTCCGAGCATCATGGCGATATGGCAGTCGTGGCCGCAGGCGTGCATGCAGCCCTCGTTGACGCTGGCGAACTCCTCGCCGGTCTGCTCGGTGACGGGCAGGGCGTCGATGTCGGCGCGCAGCAGGATGCGGCGGCGTGGCGTGCCGTCCTCGCGGTAGGCATCCGGCGCGGTACCGCGAAGCGTTGCCACCAAGCCGGTCTTGAGCGGACGCTCGTAGGGGATATTCATGGCGTCGAGCTGGTTGGCGATGTCGGAGGTCGTGCGCTCCTCGGCAAGGCTCAGCTCCGGGTGCTTATGGAAGTGCCGGCGCTGTTTGATGATATATGGTTCAAACTCGGTAGCGATATCTTTGATGGCTGCGGTGACGTCGTCAGCCGCGCGAGCCTCGGTCGCCGCCATAATCTGCTGTGCCTTGGTCTTCGTCATGGTCGATTTGCTCCTTGCTGGGTTGATCGCAAAATCGTACAGGCTCTCTCCAGTATGCCACCTGCCGCTAGGGCTGGTAAAGTTGCCGTTTGCCGCTTGGGGTTTTGTTACAAGGGCGGGGGAGTACACTCGGGGGTGTTGAATTTCCTGCCAGAGATGGGGATGCCCATGCAACATATCGATCGGATTATCCGCTCCAAGAACGTCTTTACCGCGCAAGACGGCATCGATACCGCCCGCGAGCTGGCGATTGCCATCGCAGGCGACCGTATCGTCGCAGTCGGTGCGCCGGATGACGTGATTGCCGCCGCGCCTGCCGCCACGCCGGTTATCGACTACGGCGAGCAGTTTGTCTGCCCCGGTTTCCATGACGCTCATCTGCACTTCTTCCATACCTCGGTCGGTTCCTCGCCGTACATGCTCATGGATATGGGCACGTCCGAGGCGGCGCTGGTGCAACATGCGCTCGAGTTTTCCCAGGATCTGCCTAGTGACGCTTGGGTTGTGACGCAGGGCTGGCGCGATTACCGTTGGGATCCGCCCGAGCATCCTACCAAGGCGTCGCTCGATGCGGCATTCCCCGATCGTCCCTGCGTTATGTATTCGGGCGACGGGCACACGCTTTGGCTCAACAGCCGCGCACTCGAGGCGCTCGGCGTCACGCGCGACAGCGAGCCGCCAGCGGGCGGCAGTTACGACAAGGATGCAAACGGCGAACTCACGGGTATCGCTCACGAGGCGGCTGCCATGCAGCTGCTACCGCGCTGCCTTGAGTGGCTGGGGGAGGATCGCATCGCAAGCGCTTACGCCGATCAAATGAGGCGTATGGCCGAGCAGGGCATCACCTCGATCTGCGATATGTCGCTCATGCCCATGCCGGGCTGCGATTTTATCCGCGACGACGTCTACGACAAACTGCAGGCAGCCGGCAAGCTGGGCATCCGAGCCCATCTGTTCCCCACGCTGCTGGATGACCAGTCGCGCTTGGAAGAGCTGCAGACCCGCTACGCGAACAACGCGCTGCTCTCGGCGCCTGGTTTTAAGCAGTTTTTCGACGGCGTGTCGAGCGAACACACGGCCTATCTCACCGAGCCCTATACCAACCCGCGCTTCCCGGGCGATCAGGGCCGTCTGACGGTTCCGGCTGAGCGCATGCGCAAACTGGTTCTGGCGGCCGCGGAGCGCGGTCACACCGTGCGCATCCACGTCATTGGTGACGGTGCGATTCATGCCGCGCTGGATATCTTCGAGGAGGCCGCCGACCTGTACGGCCTGCCCCAGCACGGCCATAACACGCTCGAGCACCTGGAGAACCTCTTGCCCGAGGACATCGATCGTCTACGCAAGCTTAACGTCGTTGCCTCGAGCCAGCCCTGTCACATTACACTCGACCCGGGCGGCCCCGAGCGCGATCTGGGCCTGGAACGCAGCCGCATCATGTGGCCGTTTGCGACCTATAAGCAGCGCGGCATCCGCCAAGCCTTCGGTACCGACAGCCCTATCACGCCCGTTACCAGCATGAACGTGCTCTACACGGCTATTACGCGCCAGGACCCCAAAAGCCACTGGCCCGAGGACGGCTGGTTACCGAGCGAGCGCATCGATGCGGCAACGGCCCTGCGCAACTACACGCTTGGCAGCGCGTACGCAGCTGGCGACGAGCAAAACCTCGGCAGCTTGGAGCCCGGCAAGTATGCCGACCTGGTAGTCCTGGACCAAAACCCGCTCACCATCGACCCCCAAGAACTCCAAGCCACCAAAGTCCAAGCCACCTACCTGGCAGGTAACTTGATTTACGAGCGCTAAGTATTCATGCCGTACCGTTAAGCGCGGCTCGGGCAGCCTTTTTGGGATAGCGCTCGAGCCGCGTTTGCGTTTTGGTGGGGATCCGCCATGAGCGTCCCTGCTCTGTTGGATTTGGGTGCGGGGCGGAGGTGCTGCTGCCCCGCGCTCAATTTGGACACCAGCAATGCTATCTCTTGGTGTTTTGCATACTTCCCATTACAGATTGCATAAAAAGGCTGGGATGTCCTTCCTGATCCTGATGTACCCCCGCCCGTGCCGTGCAAAAAACGGAGTATTCAGCACCGCGAGCTCTGCCGGTGCCGCTGCAGTCGGGCGGCATTGCGGAGATCGACGTCATTTGGGGTCCGGTGCGGCGCGAGGCATGCCTTTTTGTCTTGACGGGGTTCGCCTGCCGACTCAAATCGCCGGTCGAAGGCGTCCTTGGGACCAATATGGTGTGTCTGGCGCGTATGCAGCCGTCCTGGTCTGCTGAAAACTCCCAAAAATGCACGATGCTCCCTAGGGGACCCGTGCTCGCAGCGAAAATCATGCCCATGTCGCTATCCGCATCGCCATTTTGCTGCACTGACTTTTCTGAATGCCGGGCCCTAGTTAGTCAACCTGGCTCCCGGGGCGGACCGGAGGGCATGAAGTTTGTCGCGAGTTCCGCACGCAAAGGAAAGCACTTAATGTGCTTTCCGTCTTGCGCAGGACTGTAGAGCAGCAAACTTCATGCCATCCGGTCCGCCCCGGGAGCCACTGCTAAGTTATCCCCCGGCATTCAGAAAATCTAAGTGCCAAAAAATAAGATTTTTTGACTCCGTGTTGTATAACCCGCCATTCGTGGGTACCATTCAACGCGTACGCAAACAAAAAAGGGTTAATTCGCGTGGTATAACCGCGCGGCCCAAAAAGGAGGAGACAAGCATGTCGTCTTTGAAGCCGCTTGCAGATCGTGTTCTGGTCAAGCCCGACGAGGCCGAGCAGAAGACCGCTTCTGGTCTGTATATTGCCAGCAACGCTCAGGAGAAGCCGCAGCGTGGCACCATCGTTGCCGTGGGCGCCGGCAAGGTCAACGACAAGGGTGAGCGCATCCCCATGGACGTCAAGGTTGGCGACGTTGTCATCTACGGTAAGTTCGGTGGCAACGAGGTCAAGGTCGACGGCGAGAAGTATCTGCTGATGCGCGCCGACGACATCTACGCCGTCGTCGAGGCCTAGTCTCGTCGGAATCTCTGATTCGTCTTTGAACGCGCCCGCCGCATAGGACTCGGAAGCGGCGACGCGAGTCACGTTTCTTTTGGAGGATTACCTACCATGGCAAAGAACATTACGTTCAACACCGATGCCCGCGCTAAGCTTGCCAAGGGCGTCAACACTCTGGCCGACGCCGTTACCGTCACCATGGGCCCCAAGGGCCGCTACGTTGCGCTGCAGCGCACGTTCGGTGCTCCGACCATCACCAACGACGGCGTTTCCGTCGCCAAGGAGATCGAGCTCGAGGACAACATCGAGAACATGGGCGCTCAGCTGGTGAAGGAGGTCGCCACCAAGACCAACGACACCGTGGGTGACGGCACCACCACCGCAACCCTGCTCGCCCAGGCCATCGTCAACGACGGTCTGCGCAATGTCGCCGCTGGCGCCAACCCGCTGGCCATCCGTCGCGGCATCGACAAGGCCGTCAACGCCGCCGTCGCCGAGATGAAGAAGCAGGCCAAGCCGGTCGAGACCAAGGAGCAGATCGCTTCCGTCGGTACCATCTCCGCCGGTGACCCCGAGGTCGGCGAGAAGATCGCCGAGGCCATGGAGGTCGTGGGCAAGGACGGCGTCATCACCGTCGAGGATTCCCAGACGTTCGACATCACCATCGACACCGTCGAGGGCATGCAGTTCGACAAGGGCTATGTCTCCGCTTACTTCGTCACGGACAACGACCGTATGGAGGCCGTGATGAAGGATCCGTACATCCTCATCACCGACCAGAAGATCTCCAGCGTTCAGGACATCATGCCCGTTCTCGAGGCTGTCCAGCGCGCTGGCCGTGGCCTGCTCATCATCGCTGAGGACATCGACGGTGAGGCTCTGCCTACCCTGGTCCTCAACAAGATCCGTGGCGCCCTCAACGTCTGCGCCGTCAAGGCTCCGGGCTACGGCGATCGCCGCAAGCGCATCCTCGAAGACATCGCCGTCCTCACCGGTGGCCAGGCCGCTCTGGACGAGCTGGGCGTGAAGGTCGCTGACATCACCGCCGATATGCTCGGTACCGCTAAGTCCGTCACCATCTCCAAGGACAACACCGTCGTCGTCGGCGGCGCTGGCTCCAAGGAGGCCATCGACGCTCGTATCGCTCAGATCAAGGGTGAGATGGAGAACACCACCTCTGACTTCGACCGTGAGAAGCTCCAGGAGCGCCTGGCCAAGCTCTCCGGTGGCGTTGCCGTCATCAAGGTCGGCGCTGCTACCGAGTCTGAGCTCAAGGAGATCAAGCACCGCGTCGAGGACGCCCTGCAGGCAACCCGCGCTGCTGTTGAGGAGGGCATTGTCGCCGGTGGCGGCGTCGCCTTCATGGACGCTGCTCCTGCGCTCGACGCCGTTGAACTCGACGACCCCGAGGAGAAGATCGGTGTCGACATCGTCAAGAAGGCTCTGACCGCTCCGGTCGCTACCATCGCCAAGAACGCTGGTTTTGAGGGCGCTGTCGTGGTCGACAAGGTTGCCGAGCTGCCTGCCGGCCAGGGTCTCAACTCTGCCAACGGCGAGTGGGGCGACATGATCGAGATGGGCGTCCTCGACCCCGTCAAGGTCAGCCGCGTCACCCTGCAGAACGCTGCTTCCGTCGCCAGCCTGATCCTCATCACCGAGGCCACCGTCTCCGATGTGCCCAAAAACACTCAGCTTGAGGACGCTATCGCTGCTGCCACCGCTGGTCAGCAGGGCGGCGGTATGTACTAAGGCCGACAAGGTCTAGAACTCCCACCGGGAATCCGGGGGCGTGACGGGGGTTTCTCTCCGGAACGTCCTCGGACATGCAAAGAGGCTCCGCATCGCGCTTCGCGCTGCGGAGCCTCTTTGCGTCCTGCGGAATGTTCCGGAGAGAAACCCCCGTCACGCCCCCGGATCCCCTGCGTTTACGGCCTTGAGGTCGGCGTGGGCGGAGAATGTGGTTGATGGGGATACGTGTCCCTTTCGCTGTTTCGCGGCTTTGCCGCGAAAAGCGCGTTACTTTGGGATGGGTGGGGAACGTGGTTGTTGCGGCAGCTGATCCCCGCCACAAATTACCCTCGGCATACTTGCGCGAGCGATTGCTCGTGCTACACTTGCAATTGCTGTTTCAGGGCGGGGTGGAATTCCCCACTGGCGGTAAATCGGGCGGTGCCAAAGGGGTGCCGCGGAGCAGGCGAGGCGTCTGCGACCGAGCCGATGAGTCCGCGACCCGTGTGTGCGTTGGTTCGCATGCCGGCTGAACTGGTGAGATCCCAGTACCAACGGTTAGAGTCCGGATGAAAGAGGCAGGTGATCTTATGTCTGAACAGTCGCAGCATATCCATTTTGAGAACACGAATAGGTGGAGCACCAAACAGCTCGTTACCATGGCGCTGATGTGTGCCTTGGGTGCCCTGTTTATGTACGTGCAGCTGCCTATCCTTCCTTCGGCGCCGTTTTTGACGTATGACCCGTCGCTGGTGCCGGCGATGGTGTGCGGGTTTGCGTATGGTCCTGGCGCCGGCACTGCTGTTGCCGCTATGGCAATCGTTATCCATGCGCTCACCACGGGTGACTGGGTCGGCGCGCTTATGAACCTGGTTGCCACGCTGGGCTACATTCTGCCCGCGGCTATCGTCTACCAGAAGATGCACACCTATAAGGGTGCCGTGATTGGTCTGGTGCTCGGCGTCATTGCCGCTACGGTGCTGTCCATGGTCGCGAACCTTACCATTGGCGTTTGGTTCTGGTATGGCTCGGTCGATGTGATCGCCCCGCTCATGATTCCTGCCGTGCTGCCGTTCAACCTTATCAAGACCGTGCTTAATTCGGTATTGACGCTTGCGGTGTACAAGGCGGTCTCCAACCTCATCACGCCTAAAAAGGACCAGGTCAAAGGCTGCGCATGATTGAGTGTCGGGGCGTTTCCTTTAGCTATGACGGTGCCGTACCGGCGCTCGACGGCGTCGATCTAAACATCGAGGACGGCGAGTTTTTCTGCATCCTCGGTGGTAATGGGTCGGGCAAGTCGACGTTTGCCAAGCATCTGAATGCGCTGTTGCAACCCGATGCGGGCACGGTACGTATCAACGGCATGGATACGTCCGACCCCGAGCTGGTCTACGACATTCGTTCGACCGCGGGCATGGTGTTCCAGAATCCCGACGACCAGCTGGTGGCAACGCTTGTCGAAGATGACGTTGCGTTCGGTCCCGAAAACCTTGGCGTGCCATCGGCGCAAATTGCGCAGCGCGTACGCGAGGCGCTGAAGGGCGTGGGCCTGGTGGGCTTTGAGCGCCACGAGACCCATGCGCTCTCGGGCGGACAAAAGCAGCGCGTGGCGCTTGCCGGCGTACTTGCCATGGAGCCGCGCGTGCTTATCTTGGACGAGGCCTCCTCGATGCTCGATCCGCGCGGACGCAAGGGCCTTATGAAGGCCTGTCATGCGCTTCACGATCGCGGCATGACTATCGTGATGATTACGCACTTTATGGAGGAGGCCGCCGAGGCCGATCGTGTCGCCGTGTTTCAGACGGGACGAGTTGCCATGCTGGGCACGCCCGAGGAGATTCTGACGCGGGCGAATGAACTCGCTCAGCTCAACCTTGACATGCCAGAGTCGTGCCGTTTGGGCATGGCGCTTCGTGCGAAGGGCGTGCCTGTTCATGCGCAGGTGCGCGAGGTGGATATGGTCGCTGAGATTGTGCAGGCTTATGCCGAGCGAAGTGGAGCAGGCATCGCGGGGCAGTCTTTCGTATCCCAGTTGGAAATCGCTGACGGCACTGTTCCGGTAGACAACGAGGGCAACGCGTCGGAGCCCGTCATCGAACTATCCCATGTTTCGTACAGTTATTCGCTCAGTCCGCGCGAGCGCCGCCGCTGGCATAAGCGCTCGGCCACTGCGGGCAAATCGAGCAAACAGGCTCTCTGGGGAAACGACCCCAGCAGCCCGTGGGCGCTGCGCGATGTATCGCTGACGGTGCGTCGCGGCGAGTTCCTGGGCTTGGCAGGTCATACCGGTTCGGGTAAGTCGACGCTGGTCCAGCATCTCAACGGTTTGATTCGCCCCCAGGAGGGATCCGTTCGCGCGCTGGAGCTCGATCTGTCAAACAAGAAAGACGCCGCTGCGGTTAAGGCCAAGGTCGGCGTGGTGTTTCAATATCCTGAGCGTCAGCTGTTTGCCGAAACCGTGGCGCAGGACGTGGCGTTTGGTCCGCATAACCTTGGCTTGCCGCAAGATGAAGTCGACCGTCGTGTCGAGTCATCGCTCTCACGCGTGGGCCTCGACCTTTCCACGGTCGGCGACAAGAGCCCCTTTGAGCTTTCGGGCGGTCAGCAACGGCGCGTGGCATTCGCCGGCGTGCTCGCCATGGAGCCCGAGGTCCTGGTGCTCGATGAGCCCATGGCGGGGCTCGATCCGGCTGCGCGCAAGGATTTCCTAGGGCTCATCGGTCGACTTCACCGCGATGGCCTGACCGTTGTCATGGTTTCGCATAGTATGGATGACCTGGCCAATTGCTGTGACCGCATCGTCGTAATGAACGAAGGCGCGGTGTTTGCCGAGGGAGCCCCCGTGCAGGTGTTTGCGCAAGCCGATGAGCTCAAGTCGATCGGCCTGGGCGTTCCCGCCGCCCAGCGTATGGCGCTGGCGCTTACGGAGGCGGGCGTGCCGCTGCGCTTTGACGGCCTCTATACGGTTGAGTCGCTGGCAGACGAGTTGATGGACCTGCTAATCGGTCGCTCGGGCGGTCCTTCTAACGTCGCGGACACTGCTAATTCCAAGACGGTCGCGCGAGAGGAGGGCTGCTAATGGAGGCGTTTTCGTTTGGCAGCTACTATCCCGGCGATAGTGCGATCCACCGCCTGGACCCGCGAACTAAGTTGCTCTTGGGCTTTGTGTTTCTGATCACGACGCTCACAGTCAGCAGCTTCCGCGGACTGGCCCCGGTCGCAATTTTCGTTGTGCTGATCTATGCCGTGTCTCAGGTGCCGGTTCGTCGCGTTCTGTCGTCGATGGCGCCGCTGCTGGCAATCGTCGTCGTGGTCGCGGTGCTCAACTTGTTTACCGACCAGAGCGGGCGCATTCTGTGGCAGCTCGGCTTTTTGCAGATAAGCGAGGGCTCGCTGCATTCCGCCGCCTTTATGGCGTGCCGCCTGACCTTGATGATGGCCGGTATGAGCGCTATCACGCTCACCACGCCGACGCTCGACCTCACCGCGGGCTTTGAGCGCCTGCTCGCACCGTTTGCGCGTGTGGGACTTCCTGCGCACGAGCTCGGCATGATCATGGGTATCGCGCTACGCTTTATGCCGCAGTTTGCCACTGAGATGAAACAGACGGCCGATGCACAGGCAAGCCGCGGCGCGCGCGTGACGGGAGGCCCGCTCGGCGGCGTGCGTATGCTCGGCAGTGTGGCGATTCCGCTGTTCACGGGCGTGTTCCGCCATGCCGAGACGCTGTCTGCCGCCATGGATGCCCGTTGCTATCATGGCGAGCAGGGCCGCACACGTCTGCATGCGCTTGCATTTGGCCGTGGCGATGCGTTGGCGGCGGTGGTGACGGCGTTGCTGCTCATCTGCGTCATCGTCATCAATCTTCAACTTGTTTAGGCGCGATTCGAGCGCAAGAAAGGGGTCCCTATGACCGACAACGACCGCACGGCTCAGCTTGAGCGCGCCTGTTCGTATCTCAGGCGCATTCCGGCGTGGTATCTGGCCACGACCGATGCAAGTGACGGGCATCAGCCTCGCGTGAGGCCGTTTTCGTTTGCCATGGTCGATGACGGTAAGTTGTGGTTTTGCACGTCGCGCGACAAGGACGTGTGGGCGGAGCTGAGTGCGAATCCCAAGTTTGAGGTATCGGGCTGGAAGCCGGGGGAATGTTGGATCGTATTGACCGGCGAAGCCGCACTTGAGGACGACGCAGTTGCGAGCGACAAGGTGCGTCAAGCGGGCTTTAAGCACATGGTGGGCATTGGCGAGGAACACGAGAGTGCCAACGACGGCCGCCTTGCTTTCTTTTCGGTCCGCAATATTGCCGCGCGCTTCTGTGATATCGACGGCAGCGAGGAGCGCCTGGAGCTCTAGCTCGCACAAACCAGGTTCCCAAACTAACTAGTACAGGAGGAAACGTGGACGGATTGAATACGGTGTTGGAGTATCTGACGTCGGTGCCGGCATGGTATTTGGCGACGAGCGTTGACGGACAGCCTCATGTGCGTCCGTTCTCGTTTGCGCAGATCCAGGATGGCAAGCTGTGGTTTGTAACAGCGCGCACCAAAGATGTGTGGCAAGAGCTGCTGCAAAACCAGCGCTTTGAGGCCACGAGTTGGTGGCCGGGCCATGGCTGGCTCATCTTGCGCGGGCGTGCCGGCTTGGATGACCGGGCTTTAGACGAAATGCGCGAAGCCGGGTGGAAGCATCTAGAGCACCTGGGCGAGCACTATGAGGGGCCTAACGACCCCACGCTCGTCTTCTTTAGCGTCGAGGATCCCGAGGCTTTTATCTGCAATCACGACGAATGGGTGCCGGTCGAGCTCCAGCCGGCTGGCTCATCCTAACAACTTGGTTTTCGCATGGGCGGGCCCCGTATTGCCCGGTGCCGTTAGGAGCGCCGGTCAATACGGGGCCCGCTCCATTTTGTCAATTCCTTCAAGCGAATGTGTCGGGATTGTTTCAATGCATGAATATGCAAGCCATTTACGTGTTCATGCATCTTTTGGTGCTAAAGTTTCAACCCACTTCATAACGACCACTGCGAAATGCGCATCGGTGCATAAATCGCAGACAAGGAGTCTGATATGTCATTGAAGGTTGGAATCGTCGGCGCGGCTGGATATGCCGGAGCCGAGCTCATTCGCCTCGTGCTCGGCCATCCCGAGTTTGAACTTGTTGCCATTACGTCCAACGCCGATGCCGGCCAGCCGCTGTCCGCGGTGTATCCGAGCTTTGCTGGCGTGAGCGATCTGGTTTTCACCACGCATGACGCCCCCGAGCTTAAGAGCTGCGATGCGGTTTTTCTTGCCGTGCCGCACACGGCTGCCATGGCACAGGTGCCCGCGCTGCTTGCATCGGGCGTCTCCTGCTTTGATCTTTCGGCCGACTACCGCCTGAACGACGCGTCCGTCTTTGAGACGTGGTATGCCGCCGAGCATACGAGCCCCGAGCTGCTCAAGACCCGTGCCTTTGGCCTGCCCGAGCTATTCTGCCGGGACTTGGAGACCGCCGCATCCGACCATGCCGACGGCAAACCCGTGCTGGTCGCCTGCGCCGGTTGCTATCCCACCGCAACGAGCCTTGCCGCCGCGCCCGCCGTGCGCGCTGGCTGGGTTGCCCAGAGCGGCCCCGTGATCGTTGATGCCATCAGCGGTGTGACGGGTGCCGGCAAGTCCTGCAACGCTCGTACGCATTTTTGCAGCGCTGACGAGAACTTGGAGGCCTACGGCGTGGGCAAGCATCGCCACACGCCCGAGATTGAGCAAATCCTTGGCCTGACCGATCGCGTCGTCTTCACCCCGCATCTGGCACCGCTCAAGCGCGGCCTGCTCTCCACGGTGACGCTGCCGCTCACGCCGCAGGCCATCGACTCCCTGGCTCTTGAGGATGTCGTCGACTATTACAAGCAGTTTTACGCTGGACGCACCTTTGTGCGCGTGCTCGATGCCGGCCAGCAGCCCAAGACGGCTTCGGTCGTCGGCACCAACGCCGCCCAGATTGGCCTTGCGTTCAACAAGCGCGCGAGCGTGCTGGTGGCGACGGGCGCCATCGACAATCTGTGCAAGGGCGCTGCGGGCCAAGCGGTCCAGTGCGCCAATATCGTCTTTGGCTTTGACGAGCGACGAGGCTTGCCCACAGTGGCGTGCCCGGTGTAGCACATTCGATTGTTAACGATTTGGTAGTCGGGCATCGAGTGGGGCGCCACTCTTAAGCTGGTCTCATGATCACGACTGGCATGGCGCACCAACCGATGTCCGTTTTTTGTTTGACATAAGGAGTCATAAAGACGATGAATACCGAGCTGTTTGATATCAAGATTCGCGCCGTTGAGGGTGGCGTTACGGCTGCGGCTGGTTTTAAAGCTGCAGGCATCCACGCTGGGTTCCGCAAGAACCCCGAGCGTCTGGATTACGCGCTCGTCGTGCCCGATAAACCCTGTCCCGGCGCTGGAGTGTTTACCACCAATCGCTTTTGCGCGGCGCCCGTGCAGGTGAGCCGCGCCAACCTGGGCGGTGCCGACAAGGGCTACGGTATCATCGCCGGCGTTTCGGTCAACTCTGGCAATGCCAACGCCGCCACGGGTGAGACCGGCCTTGCATGCGCGCGCGAGACGTGCAACATCGCATCGCAGGTCATCGGCTGCGAGCCCCAGCAGATTCTGGTTGCCTCCACGGGTGTGATTGGCCAGATTCTGCCGATCGACACGTTTGAGACTGCCATTCCTGCTGCCTACGAGGCGCTCTCTGCCCACGGTGGCGCCGATGCCGCTCGCGCCATCATGACGACCGACACGCACTCCAAGGAGTACGCCGTGTCCTACGTCAGTGAGGCTGCGGGTCATGCGAGCAATGTCTATACGGTAGGCGGAATGTGCAAGGGCTCGGGCATGATCATGCCCAACATGGCCACCATGATTGCAGTTATCACCACCGATGCCCCCGTCGAGCCTGCGGCACTTCATGCCCTGCTGCTCTTGACCGTCAAGCAGACCTTTAACAAGGTAACGGTCGATTCCGACACCTCGACCAACGACACCTGCATCATGCTTGCTTCCGGCGTCGCTGCCGCAGATGCCGAGCCTATCGTCGAGGGCTCCGATGCCTTCGACGAGTTGGCATTTGCCGTGCACGAGGTGTGCGAGAGCCTGGCGCGCAATATCGCCGCCGATGGTGAGGGCTCATCCAAGCTTGTTACGGTCAACGTTACCGGCGCCGTGAACGACGAGGAGGCCGATATCGCCGCCCGTGCCGTTGCCAACTCGCCGCTCGTTAAGACCTGCATCGCCGGTCACGACTGCAACTGGGGCCGTGTTGCTATGGCGCTTGGCAAGTGCGGCGTGAAGTTTAATCAGGAAGACGTTTCCATCGACATGATGGGCATGCCTGTCTGTCGCGACGGTCTGACTGTTCCCTTTGACGAGGACGAGGCTCTACGACGTTTCGAGGCGCCCGAGATCGTGATCTCGGCCGACCTGGGCGCAGGCGACGCGGCAACGACCGTGTGGACCTGCGACCTCACGCATGAGTACATCTCCATCAACGGCGACTACCGTTCCTAGATTCCGGGCACGCTGCGCATCTTGCCGCGATTGCGGACAGCGGAGCACGGCGCGATAACGATACGAAAGACGAGGCAGATTATGAAATTCGCACGCGATTGTCGTTCGAGCGAATCCAACGAAGCAACCGCGCAGCTGCTGTTCGAAGCACTGCCGTGGATTAAGAACCTGACCGGCAAGACGGTTGTTATCAAATATGGCGGAGCCGCCATGGTTGATGAGCAGCTGCGCCGCGACGTGATGAGCGACATCGTTTTGCTCAAGATCATCGGTATGCGCCCCGTCATCGTGCACGGCGGCGGCAAGGCTATCAACGAGGCGCTGAGCCATTACGATATTCCCGTCGAGTTTAAGAACGGCCAGCGCGTGACCACGCCGGCGACTATGGATATCGTGCGCGAGGTGCTGGGCGGCAAGGTTAACCAGGAGCTGGTTGCTGCCATCAACCACCACGGCAACCTGGCCGTAGGCGTGTCGGGCAGCGATGCCGGCACGCTCATCGCCGAGCCGCTCGACCCCGAGCTCGGTCGCGTGGGCAAAGTGACGCACGTCAACACCGACTATATCGAGCGCTTGCTCGATAGCGAGTACATCCCCGTCATCGCTACCGTCGCGGCAGGGGAGGACGGCGGCTTCTTCAACATCAACGCCGACACCGCCGCCGGTGCCGTTGCCGCGGCGCTCCACGCGCATAAGGCGATCTTTTTGACTGACGTCGACGGTCTGTACAAGGACTTTAGCGACAAGGACTCGCTTATCTCCAACCTAACGCTCGACGAGGTTAACGAGATGCTCTATGGCGGGGAGGTCGATAAGGGCATGATTCCCAAGCTGCGCGCGGCCGTCGATGCGCTTGCCGGCGGCGTATTTCGCGCCCACATCATTAACGGTACCACGCCGCATTCGCTGCTGCTTGAGCTGCTGACCGATGCCGGCGTCGGTACCGTGATCCATTCCACCGAGACGGCCTACGAGTTCGATACGCACCCGCACCCGCTTTCGACCTTTGCGGCGCGCCTGACCGAGAACCTCGACGAGGTCGAGAAGCTCCAGACGGTCTAGCCGGCTCGAAATTGCTACGCCATTACGCCCACAGTCCGCGCTACCTGGCGCTTAACGAAAGGTATCTCATGTCACTTGCAGCACAACAATCGCTCGAATCCCACTACGTCATGCACACCTTTGGTCGCTCGCCGGTCGAGTTCGTCGAAGGCCACGGCATGAAACTCACCGGCGACGATGGTCGCGAATACCTCGATTTTCTTGCCGGTATCGGCGTGTGCAGCCTGGGCCACGGCAATCCGGCAGTGCTGTCGGCGCTCGAGGCTCAGGCCAAGAGGCTCCTGCATGTCTCCAACTATTTCTACATCGAGCAGCGCGGCCAGGTTGCGGCGCTGCTGTCCAAGCTCGCTAACGATGATGCGGACGGTGCACGCGTGCTTGCCGACGCGATTGCCGCCGGCGACGAGACCACGGCGGCGGCGCTTGGCGCTCCGGCTGCGGGCGAGCAGGTGTGGGAGACGTTCTTTGCCAATTCCGGTGCCGAGGCCAACGAGGGCTCTATGAAGCTCGCGCGTCTGTACGCCAAGCGTGCCGGCAACGCTGGCAACACCATCGTGTGCATGCGTGGCGGCTTTCACGGTCGTACGCTCGAGACCATTGCCGCGACCATGCAGGATTGGCTGCAGGACAGTTTCCGCCCGCTGCCGGGTGGCTTTGTGGCCTGCGCACCCAACGATGTAGATGAACTGCGTGCAATTTTTAAGCAGTTGGGCAGTGAAATTTGCGCCGTGATGCTCGAGCCGATTCAGGGCGAGAGCGGTGTGCACCCCATGACCGAGGAGTTTATGGCTACGGCGCGCGACTTGGCGCACGAGGTGGGTGCCGTGCTTATTGCCGACGAGGTCCAGTGCGGAATCTTTCGTACGGGTAAGCCGTTTGCGTTCCAGACCTATGGCGTGGAGCCCGACATCATGAGCCTTGCCAAGGGCATTGCCGACGGTGTGCCTATGGGTGCCGTGGTGGCAAAGAAGGAAATCGCCGACGTCTTTAAGCCCGGCGATCATGGTTCGACCTTCGGTGGCAGCTGCTTGGCCATCGCGGCGTGTGCCGCGACGCTCTCCGCGCTTGTGCACGGCGATTATGCCGAGCATGCTGCCAAAGTTGGCGCCTATATGGAGCAGGCGCTGGCTAAGCTTCCGCATGTGGTAGAGGTGCGTGGTCGCGGCCTGATGCTCGGCTGCGATTTGGATGATGCCGCGGGTGATGCACACGACGTCGTGGCCCGTGCATTGGGGGCTGGTGCCGTGATCAACGCTACAGGCGCACATACCCTGCGCTTCCTTCCGCCGCTCGTCTGCGAGGAAGCCGACGTGGACAGTCTGATCGAGATCCTGTCGGATGTCTTGGGCTAACGCGGCGCAATAACTCAATTTGGACCGGGTTCCGGACTATGGGCGTGTCCTATGTGGCATGATTCAGCGGTCTGGAGCCCGTTTTGCCTTAGATTTGCTAAGGCAGGGAGACCTGCTGGTCAAAAAACATCAAATATGAGTACTGTTACCGATTTGGTAGCAGCAATTTTGGACTAATAAGGCCAGATAGCAAGTCGAAATGGCGATGAAAGCACGATTTTGATCCAACTGTTAGTACTTATAATGGACATATGTTGCGTAACTTAAGCAAATACTATCTTTTTATATGTTGCAAACAAAGTAGCAGTACTCATTTTTGCCATTATTTGGCCACGGACCTTGAAATAAGGGGTCCTTAGGGTTCGAATCCCATGAGCTGGGCCCAAACAAAAAACGGTCCCTTTGCGAGGACCGTTTCCAATTCAGTGGTGGGCGATGAGGGATTCGAACCCCCAGCCTTGTGCGTGTAAAGCACCTGCGCTAACCGTTGCGCCAATCGCCCGTGCGGAGAGAGTATAGCAAAACAATCGCCCCATTCACCTCATATCCATTAAAGGTAACTGGCGCGTGTCACAGCGGAGCTGATTCAGTTGAGATTGCCTGAACATTCCGTCCCTCTTTACGCCCTCGGGTATACTCAAAAGCTACTGATTCGATTTGATGCCCAGCAACAGCAGAGGGGATAGTATATGTGCGGTTTTGTCGGTTTTGTCGGTGGGACGGATAACCAATCCGAGGTGCTCACCAAGATGATGGACCGCATCGTCCATCGCGGTCCCGACATGGGCGGTCAGTTTATCGACGGCCGCGTTGCCCTGGGCTTCCGCCGCCTGTCGATCCTCGACCTGACCGAGGCCGGCGCTCAGCCCATGGCCAATGAGGACGGCAGCGTCGTCATTGTCTTCAACGGCGAGATCTACAACTTCCAAGAACTCCGTTCCGAGCTCGAGGCCAAGGGCTACAAGTTCCACTGCGGCGCCGACACCGAGAGCCTCCTACACGGCTACGAGGAGTGGGGCGAGGCCGTCCTCGATCGCCTGCGCGGTATGTACGCCTTCGTCATCTGGGACAAAAAGAAGAACAAGCTTTTTGGCGCCCGCGACATCTTTGGCATCAAGCCGCTCTATTACTATCCCATGGCCGATGCGGGCGACGGCGCTCCGGGCGTGCTCTTTGGCTCCGAGATCAAGAGCTTCCTGGACTACCCGCACTTCCACAAGGCGGTCAACAAAAAGGCCTTGCGTCCGTACATGACGCTGCAGTATTCGGCGACTGAGGAGACCTTCTTCGAGGGTGTCTACAAGCTGCCGCCGGCGCACTACTTTACCGTCGATATCCCGACCGGCAAGATGAACATCGAGCGCTACTGGGATTGCGATTACTCTGCCGTCGAGAAGCCGTTCGAGGAGTACGTCGATGAGCTGGACGAGGTCGTGCACGAGAGCGTCGAGGCCCATCGCATCGCCGACGTCAAGGTCGCGTCGTTCCTCTCCGGCGGCGTCGACTCTAGCTACATCGCCGCTTGCCTCATGCCCGACAAGACCTTCTCGGTGGGCTTTGACTACAAGAACTTCAACGAGACCAACTACGCCAAGGAGCTTTCCGATAAGCTCGGCGTCGAGAACGTTCGCAAGATGATTACCGCCGACGAGTTCTTCGGTGCGCTCGAGGACATCCAGTATCACATGGACGAGCCGCAGTCCAACCTGTCTTCCGTGCCGCTGTGGTTCTTGGCCGAGATGGCCCGCAAGGACGTCACCGTCGTGCTTTCGGGCGAAGGTGCCGACGAACTCTTTGGCGGCTACGCCTACTACGAGGATACGGTCCCGGTGCGCAAGTACAAAAAGATGGTGCCGCTGCCCGTCCGTCGCGCGCTCGGTAACCTGGCGCTGCATATGCCGTACTTCAAGGGACATAACTTCCTGGTCAAGGGTGCCGAGATCCCCGAGAAGTCGTTCCTGGGACAGGCTCTGGTATGGCCGGAGCGCGAGGTCGACGGCGTGCTCAAGCCCGAGTACAACACCGGCGACGGCGCCTTCGAGCTCGCTGCACCCATCTACGCACGCGTGAAGGGTCAGCCCGAACTGGTCAAGAAGCAGTACCTGGACATGAACATGTGGCTCCCGGGCGACATTCTGCTCAAGGCCGACAAGATGTGCATGGCACACTCGCTGGAGCTGCGCGTGCCCTTCCTGGACCGCAAAGTCATGGAGTTCGCCGAGCACATTCCCGACCGCTACCGCATCAACGAGAACGGCAACAAACAGGTACTCCGCCACGCTGCCAACAAGTCGCTGCCCGATGAGTGGGCCACCCGTCCCAAGGTGGGCTTCCCGGTGCCGATTGTCTACTGGCTGCGCGAGCAAAAGTGGTACGACTATGTCAAGGAGTACTTCACCGCGCCGTGGGCAAGTGAGTTCTTCAATACCGACGAGCTCATGCACCTGCTCGATCTGCACTTTGCGGGCAAGGGCGATTTCCAGCGCAAGATCTATACGCCGCTCGTGTTCCTAGTGTGGTACAAGCGCTTCTTTATCGACGAGGGCCAGCCTTCTGTTCAGGCTGCCTAGTCTCGGCCTACGAATGCCTGCGCGTAACGGCTCCTCCGGGAGCCGTTTTTGCGCGAGCACGTTTCAGTTACTATGAAAACCGTCCCTGCCAAATGGCTGAGAAAGGTGAAAGATGCACCATTCGGATTCCGCGACCGTGACCACGGTCGATACGCTTGCCAAGCTGCTCGATGTGTGCGGCGAGCTGCGCGCATCAGAGCAGGTTGACGGGCGTGCCGTGACCGGCTGCTCGTTTGATTCGCGCGCGGTCTCGGCAGGTGACGTGTTCTTCTGCAAAGGTGCTGCCTTTAAGCCCGCGTTTTTGAGCATGGCGCTCGATGCGGGCGCCGTCGCATTTGTGTGCGAGGAGCCGCTGGTCGAGTCTCTGGAGCCGCTGGCGCAGGAGAGCGGTGCTGCGATGCTGGTTGTTGATAGTGTTCGCACGGCCATGGCCCTGCTGCCGCCGGAGGTCTACGACCGTCCCGACCACGACGTCAAGATCGTGGGCATCACCGGCACCAAGGGAAAGACCACGGCTGCTTTTATGCTCCAGTCCATCATCAAGGCGGCGGGCGAGTCCTGCGGCATGATCGGCTCGGTGAGTACCGACGATGGCATCGAGTGCTACGAGAGCACCAATACTACGCCCGAGGCCCCCGAGGTCTGGCGCCATATCGCCAACTGCCGCACGTCCGGTCGCCAGTCCATGGTCATGGAGGTTTCGAGCCAGGCGCTCAAGTACCAACGCGTCGAGAATCTGCCGTTTGACGTGGCGTGCTTCCTCAACATCGGCCGCGACCACATCTCGCCGATCGAACACCCCACGTTTGAGGATTATTTTGAGAGCAAACTCAGGATCTTTGACCAGGCAAAGACCGCCGTGGTGAATCTGGGCACCGAAGAGGTCGACCGTGTGCTGGGGGCAGCGTCGACGGCCGAGCGCTTGGTGACCGTTGGCGTCGAGCATCCCGAGGCAAGCCTGTGGGCGAGCGACGTACGCATGGTCGGCTTTAGCATCGAGTTCAACTTGCATGGCCTGTGTGCCGACGAGTCCGAGGCGGGGGAGAAGGTCCTGCTGGGTATCGCGGGAGACTTTAACGTGGAGAACGCGCTGGTCGCTATCGCCGCCGCGCGCGAGATCGGCATCGGTATCGAGGCTATCAAGAAGGGCCTCTCCAAACTGCGTGTGCCGGGCCGTATGGAGGTCGTGGAGTCGAAGGACGGCCGTGTGATCTGCGTCGTCGACTACGCGCACAACCAGCTTTCGTTCCGCTCGCTTTTCTCGTCGGTCAAGCGCGCGTTTCCCGCCAGCCCGGTCATCGCAGTGTTTGGCGCTGCCGGCGGCAAGGCGCAGGAGCGCCGCGAGCAGCTTCCGCGCGAGGCCGCACCGTATTCCGACCTGATGATCTTTGCCAATGAGGACCCGGCTCACGAGGACCCGATGAAGGTCTGTCGCGAGCTTGCCGAACATGTTCCCGACGATACGCCGAACAAGATCATCCTCGATCGCGAAGCCGCTGTGCATGCGGCGTTCAAGGCGGCGCGCGAGGAGTACGTCAACCCCGATGCTCCCACCATTGTCTTGCTGCTGGCAAAGGGTGACGAGGAGCTCATGCACGTGGGCGACGAGTTCGTGCCCATCGAGAGCGACCTTTCGCTGGCCAATCGCCTGATCGATGTTACCCAGTTTGACTAATGAACCATGATGGCGGCGGCGCCCTGAGTGCGCTGTCGCCATAAGCGTGTTCCCTCAATCAAAACATGCCGTCCAAGTCCAAACCCTTCTACGTAAACGGAGTAGCCATGTCCCACAATACCCTGCCGACCGTCGCTGAGCTTTCGGGCGAGATGCGCGAGCGTTTGGCCAAGGTCAAGTACGTCTTTACCGACCTGGATGCCACGATGCTCGCACCCGGCTCGTGCGTGCTGCGCGACAACGACGGCAACCCCTCGACCAAACTCGTCGAGGCCGTCGTGGCGCTCGCTCGCGCTGGTATTCAGGTGGTTCCCACCTCGGGCCGCAACCGTACCATGATCCACGAGGACGCGCGCGTGCTCGGCCTCAACTCCTACATCGGTGAGATGGGCGGCCTGGTCATGTACGACCTCAAAGCCAACGATTGGGAGTATCTGACCGGCGACATGCCCTACGACTCCTCTTGCGGCCTCACGCCGCACCAGGTGATCGAGCAGACCGGCGTGTGCGAGAAGATCCTCGCCCGCTGGCCGCACAAGATCGAGTATCACAACGACATGTCGACAGGCTACAAATACCGTGAGGTCACCGTCGGCATGCGCGGCGATGTGCCCGACGATGAGGTTCAGGCCATCCTGGACGAGGCCGGCTGCGGTCTGATCTGGGCTTGCAACGGCCATCTGACTCACCTGTCCAAGCCGACGACGCTCGAGCTCGATCGCGTCGAGGACGGTCGCGCATTCAACATCAACCCCGCGGGCCTCAACAAAGGCGTCGCCATTGCGCGCTTCTGCGAGCACCTAGGGATCGAGCGCGAGGAGACGTTGGCGCTCGGCGACTCCGAGTCCGACTTCTACATGGCCGATCACGTGGGCACGTTCTGCCTGGTCGAGAATGGCCTGACGAGCGCCGGCGCGCCCGAGTTCCTGGCTGCTTGCGAGAACGCTTTCGTTACGCGCGGCAAAATTGTCGACGGTTGGGCGGCGACGGCAGAGCTGCTGGTCGCGGCGCGTTCGTAGCGCGGCGTCGCCGCACTTGGACATGTCTTTTCGAGAGAGACTGGTGAGGTAATGTCCGATATCGAGAATTCGGCAGGCGACACGCGCCCGATTGGCGTGTTCGATTCTGGTTTGGGCGGTCTGACGGTTGCGCGCGCCATCGCGACGGCGCTGCCGCACGAGTCCGTCTACTACTTTGGCGACACCAAGCGCTGTCCCTACGGCACGCGCACCGAGGATGAGGTGCGCTCGTTTGCGTTGCAGGCGGGTCGTTGGCTTTCGAAGCACGACGTCAAGATTATGGTCATCGCCTGCAACACGGCGACCGCTGCGGCCTTGCGTTTGGCCCAGCAGGTGCTCGACGTTCCCGTGATCGGCGTGATCGCGCCGGGTGCCCGTGCAGCAATCAACAGCACGCGTACGCGTCGCGTGGGCGTGCTCGCTACCAACCTCACCATTCGCTCGGGCGCCTACACGCGCGCCATTCAGGACCTGGATGCCGGCGTCGATGTATACGGCTGTCCTGCCTCGAGCTTTGTCGAGGTTGTCGAACACGAGCTCGCCTCGGGTGCACATCTGCAGGAACAGTGGCTTGAGAACGAGGACATCTTCGATACGCCTGCCGTGCGTGCGCTGGTGGGTGCCACGGTTGAGCCGCTGCGCGACCACGGTATCGATACCGTGGTGCTTGGCTGTACGCATTTCCCGCTGTTGGTGGGACCTATCCGCCATGCGCTGGGGCCTGGGGTGCGCGTCGTGAGTTCCGCCGAGGAGACCACGCGCGAGCTGACCGATATCCTCACGCGCCGCGAGCAGCTGGCGGGCGACGCAGCCGAGCCGCAACATCGTTTTGCAACGACGGCCGATAACATTGCCGAGTTTGCGGTGGCGGGCAGCTTTATCTTTGGTCAGCCGCTCAAGAGCATCGAACATATCGATATCGATGAGCTGAAATAGATGTAAGGCAGCCGCCAAAGCCTTCGCCACATCTTTTGCCGAAAGGATATTTCTATGGAGTATATGCAGGTCAACCGCGCCAACGGCCGCGCCGCCGATGAGCTGCGCCCCATCAAGCTTACTCGCGGCGTCATGAAGCACGCCCACGGCTCGTGTTTGGCCGAGTTCGGCGACACGCGCGTGCTGTGCGCCGCCACTATCGAGGAGGGCGTGCCGGGCTGGCGAAAGGGAGCTAAGGTCGGCTGGGTGACCGCGGAATACGCCATGCTGCCGGCGTCGACCGGCAAGCGCTGCAAGCGCGAGCACGCCAACCGCAAGGGTCGCTCCATGGAGATCGAGCGCCTCATTGGCCGCAGCCTGCGTACCGTCGTCAACATGAAGGCGCTCGGCGAGTACACCGTCACCGTCGACTGCGATGTGATTCAGGCCGATGGCGGCACGCGTACAGCGAGCATCACCGGCGCCTGGGTGGCGCTGCACGACGCCCTCGCCATGTGGGTCGAGGCGGGCAAGATTGAGCGTATCCCGCTTATCGGCCAGGTGGCTGCCATCTCCATGGGCGTTGTCGACGGCAATACGCTGCTTGACCTCGATTATTCCGAGGACAGCCATGCCGAGGTCGACATGAACCTCGTCGCCACCGACACCGGTGAGATGATCGAGCTCCAGGGCACCGGCGAGCAGGCGCCCTTCGACCGCAAACGCCTCAACGCCCTGCTCGACCTGGGCGACAAGGGTATCGCCGAGCTCATCGAGCTTCAGCGCCGGGCCCTCGCCTAACCTGCCAAAAAGGGACAGGTTTATTTTGGCAGGTTTTATCTGCGAAAACGCCGAAGTATAAGACTGTCGTAGATTGAGAGGGGAGAGGCCGAGGTCCTCGTCGTCCTCAACTCGGCATTGCTATAGAGACAAAGGAGGCCAGCTATGGCACTTGAGAAGATTGACATCGACACCCTCGACCCGGCGGCGACCATCGTCGTGGCAACCGGCAACGCCCATAAGCTCACCGAGATCGAAGCCATTTTGGGCAAGGTCATGCCCGAGGTGCACTTTGTGGCGCTCGGCCAGCTGGGTGATTTTGAGGACCCCGAGGAAAACGGCACGACGTTTTTGGAGAACGCCATCATCAAGGCGCAGGCTGCCGTTGAGGAGACGGGCCTTATGGCCATCGCCGACGATTCTGGCTTGGTCGTCGACGCGCTGGACGGCGAGCCGGGCGTGTATAGCGCGCGCTATGCGGGCGCGCATGGCGACGATGCCGCCAACAACGCCAAGCTTCTCGTTAACCTGGAAGGCGTGGCAGACGAGGACCGCACCGCGCGCTTCATGAGCGTCGTCGCGCTTATCGATACGGACGGCCTGGTCACCTATGGCGAGGGTACCTGCGAGGGCGTTATCGCGCACGAGGGGCGCGGCGATCACGGCTTTGGCTACGATCCGCTGTTCCTGCCGGTCGATACGCCGGGCAAGACCATGGCCGAGCTCACGGCGGACGAGAAGAACGCCATCAGCCATCGTTTCCATGCGCTTGAGCATCTGTCCGCCAAGCTGACGGGCGAGGAGTAGACCGTGCGTGCGGTGGTGCAGCGCGTGCTCAACGCCGGCGTGACGGTCGACGGCGAGTGCGTGGGCCGCATTGGACGCGGCTACCTGGTGCTGCTGGGCGTGGGCCACGGCGACACACGCGCCGAAGCCGACAAGCTGTGGGGCAAGCTTCGCGGGCTGCGTATCAACGAGGACGAGAACGGCAAGACCAACTTGGCACTGGCCGATGTCGACGGCGAGGTACTCGTGGTGTCGCAGTTCACGCTGTTTGCCGACTGCCGCCATGGCCGCCGTCCGTCGTTTACGGATGCCGGCGCGCCCGATGTCGCTAACGAACTTTACGAGTACTTTCTGACGCTCGTCTCCCGGGACGTCGATCACGTGGCGCACGGTATCTTTGGCGCCGATATGAAGGTCGACCTGGTCAACGACGGTCCGTTCACCATCGTTCTGGACACAGACAATCTGTAAGCAGTCAATTTGGGACGGGGCTTTTTTAGCTGCTTGCGTATGGTCGCAACAGAGTGCTATAGTATTAGAGTTTTGTCTATCTTAGGGTTATTATCCCTTTTTTGAATTGCACCCTCTGGAGGCCCTATTCATGGAAGAGATGGAAGTCAATCACGTCGACGACATCCACGAGAAGCTGACCGATATGGTGGGCGATCGCGTCAAGGTTAAGGCCAACATGGGCCGCACCCGCGTTGTCGAGCGCATGGGCACCATCAAGAGCGTCCACCCCGCCGTCTTTATCGTCGAGGTTGACGAGCGTCGCGGTCGCAAGTCACGTCAGTCCTACCAGTATATCGATGTCCTCACCGGTCAGGTCGAGCTGTTCGACCCCGAGAGCGGCGAGCATATCTTTACCCCGCTCGGCAATCAGCTCGAGGAGCATTAACGGTGACCGATCGGTCCCTGACTCTTTCCGCGCCGGCAAAGATTAACCTCTACCTGGGGGTTCATACCGAGTGCGATGACCGCGGCTACCACAGGGTCGATTCCCTAATGGCAGCCGTCGGTCTTTCCGATACCGTGACGGTCACGCCGGCGCAGGCGCTGACCGTCCAGACGGTTCCAGTATCAGATTTTCCCATGCAAAAGAATACGGCGTATCGGGCTGCGGTTGCTATGGCCGAGCATTATGGTCGCGAGGCAAACATCTGCGTGACGATTGAGAAACGCATTCCATTGTGCGCCGGCTTGGGCGGCCCCTCGACGGATGCGGCCGCGGTCATTGTCGCCTTGGCGGAGCTCTGGGGCATTGATCGCACCGACCCAGCGCTCGATGACATTGCGCGGGGCATTGGTGCCGACGTCCCGTTCTTTTTGCACGCGAGCCCTGCGTTTTACGTAGGTGGGGGAGACGTGCTGGCAACTGAGTACCCCGCGCTGCCCGCGACGCCCGTCGTACTGGTTAAGCCGCGCGAGACAAGCGTTTCGACAATTGAAGCCTATCGACGTTTTGACGAGGCCCCGGTGCCTGCGGACAAGCCCGGCGCGATAGCTTCTGCCTTGCGTGCTGGTGATGCCGAGACGGCATATGCGCTCATCCATAACAACCTGGGTGTCATTTCCGCACAGATGGAGCCGCAGATTCAAACGGTTCTCGATTGGCTGCGTAAACAGGACGGCACCGTTGCTGTAGATGTGTGCGGATCGGGCGCCTGTTCGTTTGCCATTTGCGACACCGCCGCCACGGCCGAAAGGCTTGCGGACGCTGCCCAGCAAAAAGGCTGGTGGGCCTGCGCGACGGAGCTCATTCCCAACACGGTTCGCGTCGAAGTGCCAAAGAAGTAAAAATTTCTCTAGCACGCGGCGAAAATCTTTGTTACTATAGTCGAGCTAACGGGTTGTGGCTCAGTTTGGTAGAGCACTGCGTTCGGGACGCAGGGGTCGCTGGTTCAAATCCAGTCAACCCGACCAGAGCATGAGGAGGGACCGCTTCTTGCGGTCCCTTTTTTTAGCTAGTGTTGTGATACCGCGATACCCGCGGTATACTCATTCGAGCTTGTCTCGCTGTATTGTGGAGGTCTACATGTTTGGACTGAGGGCTCCTGAGCTCATCATTATTCTCGTCGTTGTCCTGATTATCTTCGGGCCCAAGAACCTGCCGAAGCTCGGCAAGTCCCTCGGCTCTACCGTCAAGAATATCCGCGAGGGTATGGAGGGCGACGATAAGGCCGAGACCAAGCAGGCCGAGGAGGTCGTGGTCGAGCAGTCCGAGGAGGACAAGGAGATCGCTGAGCTCGAGGCCAAGCTCGCTGCTGCCAAGAAGAAGCAGGCAGAGGACAGCGACGCGGACGCAGAGTAGTCCCATCCCTTTGGGGTGAGCACCTGACCGGCTTGCCCGCAGGCTAGCCGGTCTTTTTCGTTTTGTTGACAGTTGATTGTTTGATCAGAGTTGGGGAGATATCCGTATGGACGCAAGCCAGATCGTACTGACCGCTGAGGGCCGCCAGAAGCTCGTCGAGGAGCTCGCCTGGCGTGAGGGCGATTACGCCAAGGAGATCGTCGAGGACATCAAGGAAGCCCGCGCGTTCGGCGACCTTTCGGAGAACTCCGAGTACGATGCCGCCAAGGACAAGCAGGCCCAGAATGCTGCTCGTATCGCCGAGATCCAGGCCATTCTTGCCAACGCTCAGGTTGCTGCCACCACGGGCGATCTGACCGTCTCCATCGGTTCCACCGTTTCGCTGATTGATCCCAACGGCGAGGTCATGGAAGTCACGCTCGTTGGTACCACCGAGACCAACTCGCTCGAGCACAAGATCTCCAACGAGTCTCCGGTCGGTCACGCCATCATCGGTCACGGCGAGGGTGATTCCGTCGAGGTCGTTACGCCTTCCGGCAAGACTCGCGTCTACACCATCGCCAAGATCGCACGCTAGACCACGGTCCCGCGTAAAGGTATGTTTTCGCTCCCTGGGACCGAATCCTGGGGAGCGTTTTAGTTTGAGGAGCTAACTTATGGCAGAGAACCAGAACGCCGCCGATCAGGCATCGACGCTCAACGACGAGCGCGCCACCCGCCTGGCCAAGCGCGCCGCCCTGTTCGAGGCGGGCCAGAACCCCTATCCCGAGCACTCTGAGCTTGAGGACTACGTCGCCGATATCGAGACTAAGTACGCCGAGCTTGCCGATGGCGAGGACACCGAGGACGTCGTGAAGATCGCCGGCCGCGTAGTCGCCAAGCGCGGCCAGGGCAAGATCATGTTCATCGTCGTGCGCGATGCGACTGCCGAGATTCAGCTGTTCTGCCGCATCAACGACATGGACGAGGTTGCCTGGAATACGCTCAAGGCCCTCGACCTGGGCGACATCCTGGGCGTGACCGGCGTGGTTGTGCGCACCCAGCGCGGCCAGCTTTCCGTTGCCCCTAAGAGTGCGACCCTGCTTTCCAAGGCCGTTCGTCCGCTGCCCGAGAAGTTCCACGGCCTTTCCGACAAGGAGACCCGCTATCGCCAGCGCTATGTCGACCTGATCGCCAACGACGACGTTCGCGAGACCTTCCGTAAGCGTTCGCAGATTCTCTCTACCTTCCGTCGCTTTATGGAGTCCGACGGCTACATGGAGGTCGAGACCCCCATCCTGCAGACCATCCAGGGTGGTGCCACGGCTAAGCCGTTCATCACGCACTTCAACGCGCTCGATCAGGAGTGCTACCTGCGTATTGCCACCGAGCTGCACCTCAAGCGCTGCATCGTCGGTGGTTTTGAGCGTGTGTTCGAGATCGGCCGCATCTTCCGTAACGAGGGCATGGACCTTACCCACAACCCCGAGTTCACCACGATGGAGGCCTACCGTGCCTTCTCCGACCTCGAGGGCATGAAGGCGCTTGCCCAGGGCGTCATTAAGGCGGCTAACAAGGCCATCGGCAACCCCGAGGTTATCGAGTACCAGGGCCAGGCCATCGACCTTTCTGGTGAGTGGGCCAGCCGTCCCATGACCGACATCGTCTCCGACGTGCTCGGCAAGCAGGTCACCATCGACACGCCGGTCGAGGAGCTTGCTGCCGCCGCGCGCGAGAAGGGCCTGGAGATTAAGCCCGAGTGGACCGCCGGCAAGATTATCGCCGAGATCTACGATGAACTGGGCGAGGACACCATCGTCAACCCCACGTTCGTGTGCGATTACCCCATCGAGGTCAGCCCGCTCGCCAAGCGTTTTGAGGACGACCCGCGTTTGACCCACCGCTTTGAGCTGGTCATCGCCGGCCACGAGTACGCCAACGCATTCTCCGAGCTCAACGACCCGGTCGACCAGGCTGAGCGCTTTGCTGCCCAGATGGCCGAGAAGGCCGGCGGCGACGATGAGGCCATGGAGTATGACGAGGACTACGTGCGCGCCCTCGAGTACGGTATGCCTCCCGCGGGCGGCATTGGCATTGGTATCGACCGCGTGGTCATGCTGCTTACCAACCAGGCTTCCATCCGCGACGTGCTGCTGTTCCCGCACATGAAGCCCGAGAAGGGTTTCCAGTCCGGTGCCGCTGCCGCCAAGGCTGCCGAGGCCGGCAACGCCGCGAGCCCATTCGTTAAGTCGCTTAAGCCCACGCTCGATTACTCCAAGATCGCCGTTGAGCCGCTGTTTGAGGAGTTCGTCGACTTTGATACCTTCTCCAAGAGCGATTTCCGCGCTGTGAAGGTCAAGGCATGCGAGGCCGTCAAGAAGTCCAAGAAGCTGCTGAACTTTACGCTCGACGACGGCACCGGCACCGACCGCACCATCCTCTCCGGTATTCACGCTTATTACGAGCCCGAGGACCTGGTTGGCAAGACCTTGCTCGCCATCACCAACCTGCCTCCGCGCAAGATGATGGGTATTCCCAGCTGCGGCATGCTCATCAGCGCTATCCACGAGGAGGATGGTGAGGAGCGTCTCAACCTGATCCAGCTCGACGCCTCCATCCCCGCCGGCGCAAAGATGTACTAACGAGTTACGCGGTTTTACCAAACCGCGTAACGGCTCGACGCTGCGCGGGCCGCATTTGGACAATCTGACGTTCAACTTCAAGGGCGCGACCAAAAGGTCAGCGCCCTTTCGTTTCACGTCACCTTGTCTCAAATGCGACCCGCTCGCTCATATGACCCAATCCGCTGTCAAGAGCCACAATGGCCCCGCCGACCGCTTGCAATCGGTCGGCGGGGCCTGCCGTTGAACCCGTCCCGGTCCGCCCCCGGCATGTCGTCGACGCCTTCGGC